>JBDUAO010000091.1:0-10918 GCA_040004595.1 Candidatus Dormiibacterota bacterium
CTGACTGTCAACACGTACTCGATCCCTTCGACGGCACCCAACTTAGGGGGGAGCTCACGAGGGATCGATACGCTTGACGGGCGATTGACCCAGGCGGTTGGCGACCCGGCGACTGGGATCTACACGCAGCACACGGTCAACGGGGCCGGCGGCCGCTCCAAGGTCACCTGGTATGAGATAAGGGTGGCGTCGTCGGTGGCGACGCTCACACAACAAGGCGACGTCGCCAGCGTGACCGACTATGTCTATAACGCGGCCATCTCACCTCGGGGCGATGGACAGGGCGCCGTGATCTTCTACAACCGCTCAAGTGCGGCCATCGATCCGGTTATCGCCACGCAGGGCCGGATGATTTGGACGCCGGCGGGTCAGATGGATTCCGGCGAGCTCGTTCTCGCGCCGAGCACAGCCGGCGACAACGACTTCACTTGCGGCTACCCCAACAACACCACCACCGCGGCATGTCGCTGGGGCGACTACTCAGGCGCGTCGCCCGATCCCTTGAATCCCAACGTGGTCTGGGGCTCCAACCAGGCATTGACTGCACCGGGCTTCCCGGGCGACCCCAGCTGGGTGACCCAGAACTTCGCCATCGCTGGTCCGATCGTGAAGCGAACGGCGCCGATACCGTCCTCTCCGGTGCCCACACCGGCGAGGGATCCCGCCATGACTGGGGCGATACCCGCAACACCCGGGACGAGGTAAACCAGGCATCAGGGGCGGCCTGAGGACAAGAGAACCCGCCGCCCCCCGTTAACCCGGGGAGTGGTCAGGTCAAGGTCAGGGGTGAGGCGCAGCCTCGCCCGGGTGCTCGCCGGCGCTCTGCTGGCGGCAGCCCTCCCCGCCCTACACGCTCAACAAGCCGGCGCAGCCGTTGCCCTGGGCGGGACTTTCCACGCCCTTGCCCCAAGCCGAATCCTGGATACCCGCTCGGGTAGCCCGCTCGGACCGGGCACAACTCTGAACGTGCCGATCGCCGGCCAGGGCGGGGTGCCCCTCACTTCGGTCAGCGCTGTCGTGCTGAACGTGACGGCTACCAACACCACCGCTCCCGGCTTTCTGACCGTGTTTCCAGCCGGCGTCGCCCTGCCGGCCGCCTCCAACCTCAACTGGGTCGCCGGCCAGACCATCGCCAAGCTGGTCACCGTAGGCCTGGGGTCCGGCGCCGTCACCGCCTACAACCCACGCGGCTCGGCCGACGTGATCTTCGACGTGGCCGGCTACTACTCCACCCCCGATGTTTCGCCAGGTCCTGACGGCCTGTTCAACCCACTCGTTCCGGCCCGGTTGCTGGACACGAGAACCGGCACCGGCGCGCCGGCGGCCAAGATGAGCGCCGGTCAAACGCTTGATCTTCAGGTGACTGGACAGGGCGGCGTGCCGGCAAGCGGGGTCAGCGCCGTGGTGCTGAACGTCACCGCGACCTCCCCCACGGCTGCCGGCTTCCTGACGGTCTTTCCCACCGGCGTCGCCAGGCCGAACGTCTCGAACTTGAACTTCAACCCGGCTGAAACGATCCCGAACCGCGTGATGGTCGGAGTGGGCACTGGCGGCAAGGTGAGCATCTTCAGCCCCGCGGGAAGCACGGATGTCATCGCCGACGTCAACGGCTGGTTTACCGACATCACGCCAGGTGGCACGGGCAGCTGGTTCACGCCTCTGACGCCGGCGCGCATCCTCGACAGTCGCCTCGGCACCGGCGGCGTCTCATTGCCGTGGGGGCCAAATGCAGGGCGCGCGGTCGGTGTGGCAGGTCTCGGCGGGGTGCCCGCCATGAGCGATCCGAACCCACCCACAGCGGTCGTGGCCAACGTGACCGTCACCAATACCACCACGGCCGGCGCCCTGACCGCATGGCCAGACACCGCGGCCAAGCCCGCGACCTCCGATGTGAACTGGCCGCAGGGAGGCACCGTGCCCAACCCGACGATCGTCCAGGTTGGGCCGACCGGCAGCGTCGACATCGGCAGCGGCAAGGGCTGCACCGACGTGATCATGGACGTGGTCGGCTGGTTCGCCGGTCCCACATCGACCATCGCCGCTGCACCGCCTCCAGTCGACAGCGTCTGCCCAGCCCCACCGTGGTTGGCGCGCCTCAACTACTGGCGGTCAACCGCAGGGCTCCCCAAGGTCACAGAGAACGCGGTGTGGAGCAGCGGCGACTATCTCCACTCGAAGTGGATGGTCAAGAACAACCTGGCTTCACACGACGAGGCGCCTGGAAGTCCCTACTACACAACCGCGGGCGACCTTGCCGGCAACAGTGGCAACATCGCCGTCAGCTCGACCACCAGCGGTCCTGACACCTGGGCCATCGACTGGTGGATGGCCGCCCCGTTTCACGCCATGGCGATGATGGACCCGCGCTGGACGTCGACCGGGTTCGGCGCCTACCGCGAGACGCGGTCAGGCTGGAACGCCGGCTTCACCCTCGACACCAGCCGCGGCAACCCTTTCTCAGGCGGGACGTACCCGGTGTTCTGGCCGGGGAACGGCAAGACGGTGCCGCTCACCACCTACAGCGGCAACGAGTTCCCTGACCCGCTTCCGCAGTGCGGATACAGCGGGACAGTCGGGCTGCCGGTGTTCGTGGAGGTCGGCGGGAATGTCAACACGACTGCAGCTGCGGGCTCCACGTTCACAGGCAACGGAACGCCGCTCGCGCATTGTGTCATCGACTCGCGCAACGCTGCGGTCGGCAGCTACCTGAAGTGGCGGGGCGGCGTGATCATCATCCCGAAAGCGCCGCTCAAGTCCGGCGTGACCTACGTGGTGACGGTGACCGTCAACAGCGTGCTGCGAACGTGGAGCTTCTCGGTCTCGTAATCCGCAGTCGGGGTAGATGGCAATAAAAAAGGGCGCCACTAGGCGCCCTTTTTAACCGGATGTCTCGATTACTGAATGTAGCCGGTCACGTCGATGACGAAGTGGGTCGCGCTGCCCGCCACCTTCACCTGTACCGCGCCTCCGGCCAGCCCCACGATGAAGCTGTTGGCAATCGCGGATTGCCCGGTGATGAAGTTGACACTGGACGTGGTTACCGCGACACCGTTTGGCGATAGAGCCAGAAAGCCTCCACGCGTATAGCCGGTCGCGGTCAGGTTGCCCATGATGGCGATCGCGTCGACGGGGATGTGCGAGTTTCCGGCACCCATCCCGGCGATCGGAACAGTCGTCGTCGAACCCGCCGCTTTCTTCGGATGCACGAGCCCCGCGCGGGTGTCGAAGACGCGGTACGGCGCGTATGGAGCGCCCAGGCCGTCGGCGCTGTCGACCCGAACTGCGTTGATGCGCTTCCACCTCGTCCTGGTTGCGCTTGCGTCATCGGCCCTGGAGGCCCAGATCGAGGAGTCGTTGCCACGCACAAGCTCGTGCTGGAAGTTGAGGATTCCGAGGGAGCTGTGAACGTAGAAGCCCGCAGTCCAGTTGGGGGCCGTGCTGCCCACGTCGCCGCGCCCGATCATGGCCAGTCGACCTGAGCCCACGGTGCCTGCATCGCCCGCAAGGGCGCCAAGCTGCACGTCATATCCGGTGTTGCTCAAGAAGCGGCCGCCCACACCAGAGTTGGCGTCGCCTTCGATTGCGATACCCGAGTCGATCAGACCCAGAACCCCGGTTCCTGGCCCTGGAGCATTGGGGTCAGTGCCAAATATGTCGATGTCGTTCTTGCTGAGGCCGAGAACGCCAATCGACTGGTTGCGGTCGGACGCGTAGTACCCGGCCCCACGCAGCCCGGCCGCCGCTCGTGCGACGAAGGCCGGCCCGGTTATGGACAGAGGACCCGAGCCTGAGGTGGGCCCGGTGAGGGTGGTCGTAGAGTCGGCGAAGTTGAGGCAGCCTTGCAAAACGGCCTGGCCGTCGGAGGCTGCTGCCGGGATGACACGTAGCGCCGCTGCGCCGGCCGCGCCCGCGAGCGCTGCGCCCGCAAGCTTCAACAGGTTGCGGCGGCTCTGAGTGGCAGGCGCGGTGCTCACTTCGACTTCACCGCTGTTGGCCACGAGCTCACGAAGCTCCTCGAGCTCTCCGTTAGCCGCCGTCGGCTCCTTTTTATTGATCACGAATCGTCCTCCTTGGTGGTAGCGGTAAGCATTTACTTCTTGATGGTTGAAGGAGACTTGCTGACTACCGGCGATTGCGATGGGGCCTTGAATGCCTTGCGGAGCACGATGAACTGCGCGGCGGATTGCCGGGTCAGCGGCTTTTTCAGCGTCGACTTGGCCACCGAAGGCGACTTCAGCGCCTTGCGGATTTTAATAAACTCAGCGGCTGTTGGCTTGGCTGAGATGCCCTTCAGCCTTGGAGCCTGGGAAGGTCCCTTGAGTGATTTCCGTAACTTGGCGAACTCGCTGGGCGTCGGAACTTTTGGGGTCCCTGCGGCCATCCTGCCCCTCCCTGAATAACCAATCTGCCGATAGTGCGCGCAAAGTCTAGCGAGAACCGGAAGGAGATTCAAGCCCAACCCTGGCAATTGATCAGACTCCGGTGCCGATACCATGAAACCTCAATGGCGCGCATCGTCGTGACCACTCTCGGCTCGCTTGGCGACCTCCATCCGATGTTTCCAATCGCCGACCTGCTCCGGCGGCGCGGCCACTCAGTGCTCTTTGTCGTGCCGTCCAAGCTGCAGGCAAGGGTGATCAACCAGGGCTTCGAGAACCATGCCGTGCGCATGATGCCCGACCCACCCGAGGACGCCCGGACAAGGGATTTCAGCGCCGCCGCCGCCAAGGCCAGGATTGAAAGGCACTACACGCCGTTTCTCAGAGGAGCCATAGAGGTTCTGGACGAAGCTTGCATCGGGGCCGACGTTATTCTGTCGACCCCCCATCAGATCGCAACCGCCGTTGTGGGTACGCAGCGCGGGATCCCCTGGGTGACGCTGACGGTGTTTCCGGGTCTGATCCCAAGTGCCTACAGCGTTCCACAGCCACACTGGCTGCCCGCTTTGCCGACGCCCGCAGGGCGCTGGGTGAATCGTCTGACCTGGAGCGTGTATGGCTATGGAATCCGGTACCTCGGCGAGGGTGCGATCGCCACGGCGGTGGCCAGCCTGGGGATACCCGCAAACAAGCTGTTCGCGCCGGGCGGCCTGTCGCCACACCTGTGTCTGGTCATGAGCTCTCCCGTCTACAGCCCGCCCCAACCTGACTGGCCTCCTCAGGTGAAAATAACGGGCTTCACGCTGTGGGACGAGCCTGCGGGCTGGCGAGAACCGCCTGAGTTGACACAGTTCTTGAGCGACGGACCGGCGCCGATCGTCGTGACGACGAGCACCGCCGAGGAGCGCGATACGGTCGGCTACGCCAGGGTCGCGATGCGCGCGATCGAAGCCACGGGTCGCCGCGGAATAATCCTCACGGGCGCCTCGACCGACAGGATTCTCGGCACCCAAACGCATCTCATCCTGGATAGCGGCGTTGCGGCGTGGCCTTACATACCGCTCAGCCGGTTGCTACCACATGCGTCGATGGTCGTCCATCATTCCGGGATCGGCACGGCAGTAACGACCATCCGGCACGGCCTTGGGGCGGTTGCAATTCCCGCCAGCTTTGACCAGTGGTACAACGCCGCTCGCGTCCGAGCTCTCGGGGTGGGACGGACGATCAAGTTCAATGACCTGACCGTCGAGCGCCTCGCGAAGGCCATAGGCGGGGTCGCCAACGACCCGAGCTATGGCGAGCGCGCGCGGGCGCTGGCGGCCGCGATGGCCGGCGAAGACGGGGTTGGACGAGCGTGCGACGAGATCGAGGCCCTTGTCGGTAAGCCTCAAGCGGCCAGCGCGTGATGGCCCGCGACTACCGATTCGGCTGGGTAGGGCCACCAAACCTGCGCCTGTACGGGGCAATTATTCGAGCCCATTCGGCGCGATCGAAGGAATACACCAGGACGTCCCAGAAGCGGCCGCCCGCGTAGACGTGTTCGCGCAGCCGTGCTTGAGGGACGAGCCCGACTTTGTTCAGGATGGCGTTCATCTCCCGGTTGAACTCGAGAACCTCAGCGGTCACCAGGCGCGCTCCAGTGTCGAACAGATGGCTGATGTAGAGAATGGCCGCCTCAAAGCCGAACCCTGCCAATCCTCGTTGCCGGGCGATGTGAACCACGAATACAGCCACATTTCCAGGTAGCGGATGGTTCTCAACGATGCCAACTCCCTCCCCATCGCGGCGGCTTCGGAGAAGCATTGGTGGCGCGGTCGCGCTGGACCGGCTGCGCCCGCCGGCTCCCATTGAGGGCATGACGCCGCGCTCCTCATAGAGCCGCTCAAACTCGGGCGCGTTCGCTTCGCTGAGCGGCTCGAGCTCTATCCACGACCCGGACAGACCGAGACCTAGAGGGCTAGCCGTAGCTCGTTTTCCTGACACCAGGCTTCAAAGTCCCTTCGCAGCAATCCAATCACCGCAACGTCGCGCGGGCGGCCGTGGATGAACCCGTGGCCTCGTACCACGCCCTCGTGCTGGAAACCCGCCCCGGTGAGCAAGTGCACATACGAAGTCGCTCCGGCGACGAGGGGGAGCTGCACGTAAACGCGGTGCAAAGGCGCTGACCAGAACAGGTGGCGGACGTAGGCCGCCAGCGGCTTGACCGCCCGCTCAGGTTGCTTGAAGAAGCAGATCAGCTGGAGGTTCAGGCTCCGCTGGTCCCTCATGGTCGTGGCCGCGGCGCCCACGGCGACCCGACCGTGGAAACACAACATCGCGCGGCGGAACCCCGGCTGTCCGACGCGAGCCGAAAATTCGTCCTCCGATTCTGGAAGGTTGAACAGCGTCCGATTTCCATCGCGGGCAGCGAGTGTCTCCAGGGTCAGGGCGTCGTCAGGTATCGCCTGCCGCCAGGTGAAGCCGTCGATACTTAGGATTCCCGGACTCGGACGCGCCGCGCCGGTCACGGTTTGAAGGTGACTGGCAGGTGACTCAAGCCGCGCAGCGTAACCGTGTCGTTCCATTGAGGGTCGCCTGCGAGCGCGAGGCCCTCCAGGCTCTCGAGCAGAGCTGTGATCGCCTCCCGGCAGAGGAGCTTTGCGAGCGGTTCGGCAAAACACTTGTGAGTGCCTGCGCCGAACCCGAGGTGGGCATTGTCATCTCGAGCCAGGTCGAGCCGGTCGGGTTCGTTGAAACGCGCGGGGTCGCGGTTGGCGGCCGCCAGCAGCACGAGCACTTGCTCCCCTCCTGTGACCTTCACACCAGCGACTTCGATGTTCTCGTTGGCCACGCGAGCGGTCAGATGCAGCGGGCCATCAAAGCGGATGAGCTCATCAATCCCTCTGTCCAGCAGCGCGGGCTCGCGCCTCACCTTTTCGAGCTCACCCGGATTGCGAAGAAGTGCCAGCAGGGCATTTCCGATCAGGGCTGAGGCCGTCTCGATACCGGTGACGAGAAAGACTGTCAGGTCGGCGATGAGCTCCCAGGTTTTCAACTTTGTGGGCTTGCTCGCGAGCTGTCCGATCAAGCTTGAGTCCGGCGAGCGCCTCGCGGCATCGATCTGCTCGAGCATGTATTCGACGATTGCCGTGGCCGCCCCTCCAGCCCGCGCCACGCTCTGCGCCCGGATCGCGGGGTCCAGGCCCGATGCCAGATCCCTTCCCCACCGCTGAACCTGAATTCGATCCGCCACAGGAATGCCAATCAGGTCGGTGAGAACGACGACCGGCAGCGGCGTTGCGTAATCACGAATCAGATCCACGCTTGGGCCCTTCTCGCGCATCAGCTCGATCAGGCCCTGTGCCACGGTCTTGACGCGCGGCGCCTTCGCCCGCATTGCGGTCTTGATTGCGGCCTCGACGGGTCGCCGATGCTGGGCGTGCTGTGGCGGATCGGTGAACGCAATGCTGGCGCGCAGCAGTCTCACTGTCGGATCGACCGCATCCGACTCGCGCCTCGTCGGTTCCAGGATGCGATCAGCGTCGTGGCTCCAGCGCGGATCCTCAAGCACCGCGCGGCAGTCGTCGTATCGCGTCAGGATCCAGTAGCCAACCGGGCTTCGGTGCACCGGTTCGACGGTGCGCATGTATTGATAGACGGGGTAGGGGTCCGGCCGGGCGCGCCGGTCGAAGGGGTTTATGGGGATCATGGAAGACGGCCCGCTGCGCTGCATCGTGGCCGCTGATGCTAGTGGAATGTCATCCACAACCGCCGATGGCCGACAATTCCTCGCTGATGGCAGTCAGGCCGATCTTCGTCGTGGGTTCCCCGCGCACCGGTACGACCATGATTGGGAACTACATTGGCAGCGCCAAGTCTGTCCTGAACGCGGGTGAATACCGCGCCCTGTACCTGGCTTTCGGCACCTTGCCCCTCCAGCTCAAGGGGGCGCTCACGGGCCTCGTGCCGCCTGCATGGGAGCCTTACCAGGCTCAGTACGTGCGAGAGGTCCAGCAGCATGCCGCTCAGTTCATCGTCAGAGCGGCCGAATCCGCCGGTTGCACGGCATTCTGCGACTCCTCACCAAGGAACGTCCTTGTCGGCCCCACCCTCGCCCACCTATTTCCGGAAGCGCTTTTTGTCCTGACGCTCCGCCACTACAGCGGCACCATCCAGAGCCTTCAGCGGCTCGGCACCATCGCGCTTCTACCCGGCAATGAACCCGGTATCGATTTCGTCGATCCGGGCGCGGTCGCTGCGGCAGTGCTCTGGAATCGCCACTACCAGGCGGCGCTACAGCTGCCCCGGGACCGCACCGTGGTGTTCGGCTATGACGGCTTCTGTGCCGACCCGGACGCGGCCCTCGACCGCTTCAAAAGAGCGCTGAACGGCGCGAGATTTCCGATCTCGGAGCTGGACGACAACGTTTTCGCGACGTCGCATGCCACGCTTCCAGGCCGGCCACGCGCGGCGGTCGGACATGACTCTCCCAGCGGGCCAACGCTGACCAGGATCCCCAGCTACGACGCCGCTACATGGAGTCCCCTGACCGAATTCGAGGTCGACCCAGTGGTGTCGGCGACCCACGCGGAGCTCAGGGCGCGCTACCCCGACGACTACGGCCAACCTACGGGCTACCCGGGGAGGGATGCGCTGCTTCGAGCGCTTTCAACCGATCCAGGACCCACCGAGCCAGGGGACGTGGCGGAATCGCGAGGAGCTGGTCCAACAGCACATCGGTCTGGTCCTGGAGATCAGCCAGCGCCTTAGCCGAAGCCAGGACCGCCCCAGCCTCGGGTCTCGAGTATGTCCTCTCCAGGCCGTCGGGCCAGGGGCAGGTGACACCCAGGCGGGCGGCGGCGACGTTCGCGTAGCCGGCGTACTCGACCCCGTGAGCAGCGGCCCAACAGCTGATCGTCGCCTGGCGCGCGGAATTCAGCCACTCGGCGGCCGCAAGAGGCCGATCGCGCTCGAGATACTTCACGGCCTCGGCGATGTTCTGCCAGCAAAGGAACGCCCACTTGGCGATGTCTGCGCGATTGGAGATCCTCATGGGGTGGTCGGTTCTCAGCAGCCTGCCGTCTCGGTCGAGAAGTGTTCTGCCGTCTGGGCCTGAGCCGAGCAGCAGACTGCTGGGCATCAACAGCAGGTCGAGCTGAATCCCGTCCTCGAGGAGCGCCCACGCCCGGAAGACATCGGGCGAATCGGGCCCGGGCACGAACTGGTAATACTCGTCGAGGACAGGGCCGAGCCGGTGAACAAGGGGCGGCATCTCCTCGGCGAAGTCAGGCCATACCTCGTCGGTGACCACCATTCCGAGGTCGAGGTCGGAGTTCTTGTCACCCGTGCCGCGCCCAAGCGAGCCCTGAATCTGGAGAGCGCGCACCCTCTCATCCGGCTCGACCTCCGCGAGCAGGCGGCGCAGCACCTGCGTGTGACCCGCCAGCTCTTCGGGCAAGTCGTCGAGCCATGCGGCCTGATGGACGATTGGGTCGGGTGTCAAGGGGGTTGATGATAAGGACGCCGGCTCATCCATCCCGGTCTCGCCCCCGCGCCATCAGCTCAAGGATCCGCGATGGCTGGATCGGCAGCTCCGAAATCGTGGCGTGAGGCGCGACCTGTCGAATGGCGGCCTCCACGGCCGCCGCGATCGCAGCCGGAGCGGCAACGGTGCCTGCCTCCCCCACCCCCTTGATGCCTTCGGGGTTGGACGGCGCGGGCGTCGGGCGAGATACGAGGATCGGGTCGATGGCCACATCGGGAGCGCTGGGTATCCGGTAGTCGGCGAAGGTCGGTGTCCTGAACTGCCCAGCCGGGTCGAAGATGGCCTCCTCGAAAAGCGCGTAGCCGATCCCGTGCACTAGTCCGCCGTGAAGCTGACCCTCGACGATGAGCGGATTGATCTCCCGCCCCGAGTCGTAGACGATCGTGTAGCTCACCACCTCGACCGCGCCGGTTTCGGCATCGACCGCCACTCCAGCGACATGACAGCTGGCGGGGCTTGTCCGCGCCGTCCGGGTGTGCCAGGCCTCGACGACCTCGATGCCGTCAGGGGGCAACACTTCGGATGCGGCCCATTGCCTGGCTGGAGTGCCGCGCACCGATATGATCCCGTGCTCGAGCTCGAGATCGGCGGGATCGATCTCGAGATGCTCTCCGGCGTGCTCGAGCAGAGCCGTCCGGGCGGCCGTCGCCGCCAACGAGACCGCATTGCCGACGTGCACTGCCGACCGGCTGCCCGCTGTGATGCCCGCGTTGGGCAGCCAGCGCGTATCCCCGGTGGTGACCCGGATCTTGTCGAGCGGCCATCCGAGTCTGACCGCGACGATCTGCGCACCCATCGTCTTGTGGCCCTGGCCCTGCGGGCTGGAACCGAGGAAGACCTCGACGTTGCCGTCAGCGCTTATCCGCAATCGCGCCGGCTCACCCCTGAAAGCTCCACCGGTGTGCTCGACCCCGATCGCCACCCCCACTCCGCGAAGCCTCCTGTCCGTCGAACCCGAAGACGACCGTGCTGTGGACATGGCCTCTGAGAGCAAGCCCGGGAAGTCCCCACCCTC
>JBDUAO010000012.1:0-33187 GCA_040004595.1 Candidatus Dormiibacterota bacterium
GCGCGCACACGATCCGGCCCCAATTGGGATCGCCCCCGTGAACCGCGGCCTTGACAAGGCTCGAGGACGCCACGGCACGGGCGGCGGTGCGGGCGTCGGCATCAGAGAGAGCGTCAACCACTCGGACGCTGATCAGCTTGCTGGCGCCCTCGCCATCGCTGGCGACCGCGCGAGCGAGCTGGCGGGCGACCTCGAGCAGCGCTGCCTCGAATAGCTCCGCTTCGACGCTGCCGGCCCGAATCGCCTGGTTGCCAGCGGCGCCGTTCGCGAGCATCAAGAAGGTGTCGTTGGTGGAGCTGTCGCCGTCAACGGTGACCTGGTTGAAGCTCCGGTCCGCAATTGGCTTGACGAGCTTGGCCATCAACCCGGACTCAACGGCCGCGTCGGTCGTGATGTAGGCCAGGAGCGTACCCATATTGGGGTGGATCATTCCCGAGCCCTTGCACATCCCCCCCACCCGGATCGTGGTTTCGGCGATGTCGACCTCGAGCTGCGCTGTCTTGGGCACCGTGTCGGTGGTCATGATCGCGCGCGCGGCGCGGTCGCCCCCGTCGGTGCTGAGCTGGGCGCACGCCTCGATGATTCCGGTCTTTATCGCGGCCATCGGCAGGTTGCGACCGATCACCCCGGTCGAGCTGACCAGCACCTGGTGAGGATCCAGGTCGAGGCGGTCAGCGGTGAGCTTGGCCATGAGCAAGGCGTCTTTGAAGCCCTGCGCTCCAGTGCATGAGTTCGCGTTGCCTGAGTTGATCGTGATGGCGCGAACGCGGTTCGGCTGCAGGTGCAGGCGGTCGATGATCACAGGCGCGGACTTGACCTTGTTGGTCGTGAACACCCCGCCGGTGTCGCATCCGTGGTCGGACTGAACAACGCAAAGGTCGTCGCGCTGCGAGGTCGGAATAGCTGTGGCCCCGGCCGTGAAGGCCTTGACCCCACACGCCGCCGTGCCGGCGCGAAAGCCGCGCGCAAAGGTCACGGCCATTGGACGGGCATCTCCAGAGCGGTCTTTCGGTCGAAGCCGAAGGCGATGTTGAAGCACTCCACGCCCTGGCCCGAAGCGCCCTTGACCAGGTTGTCAAGCGCACCGGTCACGACCGCCTTCTGGCCCTGAGCCGCGACGTTGATCAGGAAGAGGTTCGAGTGGCTCGCGAGCTTGGTGGTCGGGCTCCGGGCCAGCACCTTGACGAAAGGTTGGCCCGCGTAGAACTCGGAATACGCGTCATTCAGCGCGGCGACCGATCCCTTGAGGTCGAAGTAGCAGGTGACGAGGATCCCGCGCGTCATCGGCACCAGGTGAGGCACGAAGGTGAGGCGCAGACCGTTGGCGCTGAGCCCCGACAGCTCCTGGGTCAACTCGGGCAGGTGGCGATGGCCATTGATCGCGTAGGCGCCGATCGATTCGTTGATCTCGCTGAAATGCGTGCCGATTCCTGGCGACCGGCCGGCTCCGCTGACACCGGACTTGGCGTCGACGACGATGTCGGACCCGACCATGCCCGCAGCAACCGCAGGCGCCAGGGCGAGGATGGATGCTGTCGAATAGCAGCCAGGGACCGCGATGAGCTCGGCGTCCTTCAGCTCCCGTTCGTGAAGCTCGGGCAGGCCCAACACCGCTTTCTTGAGCAGCGCAGGGGCGGGGTGCTCCTGCTTGTACCAGAGGGGGTACTGGGCGGCGTCCTTGAGCCGGAAGTCGGCGCTCATGTCGATCACCCGGGCGCCGCCCGCCAGCCAAGCCTGGGCCTTGCCCGCGCCCACGTTGTGTGGAAGGCAGCTGAACGCGACATCGATGCCGTCCAGCTCGGGCTCGGAAACAAAATTGCCCTTGAGGTCGAGCAGAGGAAACACCGCTGAATATGGCTGCCCCGCAAAGGAGCGTGAGGTGAGCTGGGCCAGCTCCACCGCGGGGTGTCGGGCCAGGAGATGGACAAGGGTCATCCCGGCGTAGCCGTTAGCTCCCGCGACAGCAGCTTTTACCGTCTTGCCCACGAGCGCATGAGTATACAAGGGGACTGCATAAACATCCGCGGACTGAAGGGAGGCTTCGGCTAATCCGGCCGGCGCCTTGCGGGCACCGGCCACAATACGTGACCCGTGGTTCAGCCCAGGTAGCTGGCGCTCAGGCTCATGCTGGTGTCCTTCACGTCCTCGTCGGCGGGCCCCGCGAGGGTGAGAAGGTGAAGGAGCCCGGATGGATTGCCACCTGGTTCGCGGAGCGGGATGTGCTGAACGTTGATCGTGTATCTCGAGGCTGGGTTTCCTCGGCCCCGCATGACCAGCTCGACCGCTGGAGGACCGGGGAGGATCCCCAGACCCTGAATCAACGGGCAGTTCGCCGAGCACGCAGGCTCTCCGTCAGGGATGCACGCACGCAACACCGAATAGCACCGGCGACCAATCACATCCCGAGCCGGTCGGCCGAGCAACCACGAGGCCTCCTGGTTGCACGTGACCACGACGCCGCGGGTGTCGGCGACGAATGCCGGGTCCCCGATGGAATCAACGCTGACGACATCGACTCGCGATGGAAAATCAAACGTGCTCACTGCTCGCCCTCCCTGGCTCACTTTGTGCACGACATCAACCTGCTTGAGTTAACCCTGGCGCGCAGCGCGCGCCACCAGTAGGGCCACATGGCCCTGCTCGATGGGGACTAGTCGAGGGCCGGACCAAACGCCCCTTCGACGAAGGCAGTCGGCCCAGTGCACGGATTACGGCCGGCGCAGGACTACGGTCGGTGAAGAGACTTCCGGGCACGGGCCACCGATCGTCGTTCAGCTGTCATCGTCGTCGTCATCTTCATTCTTGTCATCGTCGGTGCTCTCGACGAAGTCCAGCGGCTCGGCGTCGTCGTCGACAGCGTGCATGCCCTCTTCGATCTCTCCGCCCTCGACGACGGCATCCGACCCCGTCTCCTCGTCGTCCTCGCCCGCAAAGATCTCCACCTCGCGTGCGAGCAGGCTCTCCTTCGTGTAAGGGCGAAATTCGACCTCGCGCTTGCGCCGCATCGGAAAGCTCGGCTTGCCGGCGAACTTCGGATCCTGGTACGTCTCGCGGACGATGAGCTTGACCGTGGTCCCGTCGCACGACATGACTCCGGCCTGGTACCTGTTGCCGCCGCGCATGAACTTGATCAAACGCCGCGCGAGCTTGGCCTCGAGCAGCCCGAGCTTGACGCCGCGTGAAGTCTCGGCGAGCACGCCATCGCCGTCGATCCTCAGCTCTGCAACATCGCCCGCGGCGACTCGCGAGCAGATGTCGGAGCTAGGGGGATTGTCGAGGGTCGTGATGACGGTCTTCCCCATCTCTTCGACGAAGAGGTTGAGGTCGACCTTGGTGCCACCGACCTTCAGTCCTTCCTTCTGGTGCAGCAGCGCGTTGATGCGCGCTGCGTTCTTCTTCGCGATCGAGTTCATCGGGTTGAGCTTGAGGGCGACCTCATATGCGGCTTTCGCATCCTTAAGCTTGCCCAGCTCCGACAGTGCCTTGCCAAGACGGTTCTGGGTCTCTTCGTCAGTGCCGAAGCTCTCGATGATGAACTTGTTGAGCTTCGCGGCCTCATCCCACTTTCCGGAGATCGCTAGCTGAACTGCGTCGTCCCCATATTGCGAGCGGGGCTTGAGGTGTTCTGTGGACTCGGTCTTCAACGGGCGCTCCTAATGACTCCGGCTGAGAGGAATTACGAGTATAAGTTCTAACGGCACACGACACCTTGGCCACACCGGCGGCGACAATCTCGGCATGCGCCTAATGCTGAGGTCGATAGCGTGGCTTGGAGCCCTTGCCCTGCTGCCGCTTGCGGCCTGTTCGGGGGGTGCCACAGGTCACAAGTTCGACATCAAGATCGGCGTCGACATGCCCCTGTCGGGAGTCGAGGGCCGGGCCGGCACACCCACGCTCAACGGCGTGCGCTTCTTCGTGCACCAGCACCCGGTGCTCGATGGTTTCAGCGTCGGTATCAGTGCCCTTGACGATGCGGTGAAGGGTGTCCACGACGCCAAGCTCGGAACCCAGAACATCACGGCATTCGTCAACGACCCGTTGGTGCTGGGCGTCATCGGACCGTTTGATTCGAACGTCGCCCGATCAGTCATTCCACTCGCGAACCCATCGCATCTGGCGATGATCAGCCCCTCAGCGAGCGATCAGTGCCTCACGAAGCCGGCGTTCTTGCCGGTCGGCCTGAGCCCCACCCACCAGGCGGTCGCCTGCAACGCCGTCAAGCTGCCCCTGCCTGCGGACCTGCGGCCGGCCAAGGTGAACAACTTCTTCCGGCTCGCCACCCCCAACGATCTTCAAGGCCCCGCCGCGGCCGACTATGCATACAGGAACCTGCACCTCCTCAGGGTGGCTGTCCTTTCCGACCATGAGGCATACGGCCAGGCGCTGGCCGCCGGCTTCCGCACGCGGTTCAACGGGCTGGGTGGTCTCGTCGTCGTGTATCGGGACGTCGTTCCGGCCGCCAACCTCAGCCTGACCGCTTTCCTCGCCCAGGCCAAGAAGGAAGGCGCCCAAGCGATCTATTTCGGCGGTGTCGCCGCGAACCACGGCTGTTCG
The DNA here is from genome assembly GCA_040004595.1 of Candidatus Dormiibacterota bacterium. Lineage (GTDB taxonomy): Bacteria > Chloroflexota > Dormibacteria > Dormibacterales > Dormibacteraceae > Palsa-872. The sequence continues at coordinate 4,555 of JBDUAO010000012.1, forward strand.
ATCCGGACCCAGATGGCAGGCGTCCTGGGTGCCGGCGCGCCGTATCTCGGCGGCGACGGCATTGCCGAAGACCCCACGTGCGTGAGTGACGCCGGCTCGAGCGCGTCGGGAATCCACGCCACGGTGCCGGCGGTCGACCCGGATCAGCTGCCTGACGCGAAAGCTGCGATCGCTGCGTTCAAAGCTGCGTATCCAAGGGCAACCGACTACAGCCCCTACACGATGCTGGCCTACGACGCGACGGCCGTCCTGTACGACGCAATCGACAGGGCGATCAAGGCCGCCGGCGCCAAGCTCCCCGGCCGTGGGGAGGTGCTGGCACAGCTGGCCGCAACCACAGCTTTCGCCGGTGTCACGGGCGCCTTTGGATTCGACGCCGCCGGCGACACAACCCACCGGGTGATCTCGATTTTCGAGTCCGTGAGCCCTGATCCGGCAGCGCCCTGGCGCTGGGCCGGGGCGGTCGATTACAGCGCCAAGCTCCCGTATTGAGGTCCGCCAGGACCCAATTCGGGCCCCCGAGGGCCACTCCGAGCTTGAAAGCTCAGTTGCACGCGGTATAGTCTCCGACTGGAGTAGTGGTTCGGCCACCCCATGTGGCCGCACTCGTCGTCGGCGCACTCTCGCCCCGGCCAGACCTGGTTGGGAAGAGGGCGGCGAGTGAGAGGGAACAGAGGAATCGCCGTCTTTTGCTTCCCAAGCAACACACAAGGGGGAACCGTATGGTTCGAGCTAGGGGACTCGTAGTCCTCGTTTTGGCGGCCTTCGTCGCATTCGCTTGCGGCGGCACTACAAGCCCAGGCGGCGCGAAGGGCGAGATCGATATCGCCAGCGACCTGCCGACGTCGGGCGCTGACGCGTCCAGCGGACTTCCGACTCAGTACGGAGCAGCCTACGCAGTCTCGACGAAGGGATCGATCCAGGGATACACCCTGAAGTTCGTGCCGCTTGACGACGCCGTCAACGGCAAGCACGACCCCACAAAGGGCGCGCAGAACGTCCAGCAGTTCATCTCGAACAAGCTGATCCTCGGCATGGTTGGCCCGTTCAACTCCGGCGTGGCCGCGGCTGAGATCCCGGTGGCCAACAATGCGCCGCTCGCGATGATCAGTCCGTCAAACACCAACGAGTGTCTGACGCTTGCCTTCGATTACTGCAAGGCATACGCGGGCTACACGGCCGCTGAGCTTCGCCCAACCGGCAAGAACAACTACTTCCGCGTAGCGGCAAACGACACGTTCCAGGGACCGGCCATGGCCGATTTCGCCTTCGACACACTCAAGCTGACCAAGCTCGCCGTCTGGGACGACCAGGAGCCGTTCGGCCTGGGTGTCGCCAACAACTTCGCCAAGGAATTCACCACCAAGGGCGGCACCGTTGTCGACCGCGTCGGCTTCAAGACCGCGACGAAGCCCGACTTCAAGTCGTGGCTGAACAAGGCCAAGACGGACGGCGCCCAGGGCATTTACGCCGGCGCCACCTCCGCCTCTTACGGCTGTATCGCCCGCGCGCAGAGCCAGGGCATCTTCGACCCCACCTCGTACTACCTCGGTCCTGACGGCATCGGCGACGGCCAGTGCATCAAGGACGCAGGCCCGACGATGGGTAACGACCACATCTACGCCAGCCAGGGCGTCGCGGACGCGAACGCGAACCCCACCGCTGCAGACACCATCGCCGCCTACAAGGCAGCGCACCCGAACGCCAGCGACATCGGCGCGTACACCTTCGCTGGTTACGACTGCGCGGCGATCCTGATCGACGCGATCGACCGCGCGATCACCGCCAACAACGGCAGCTTGCCGACGAGGCAGCAGGTCATCGACCAGATGGCCAAGACCAGCGCCTTCAAGGGCCTGACCGGGACCTACACCCTGAACGACAAGGGTGACCCGACGACCCCGGCGCTCCAGATTCAGCAGTACACGAGCACCGGCTGGAAAACCGTCAAGAACATCCAGCTCTAGTCCGACTAACGCCTAACGAGGGGAGGGGCCGTTGCCTCTCCCCTCTTCTTTTTCCGCTGCATTTGTGAACAATTACGCGGTGGCCGCCCTCGTCGAACGGGTCCGGACGTCAGTCGTCGCCGCCCCAACGGCGTCGGTAATCAACGCTGTGGGGGCGATCGTGGTGGTTGTGGTGGCGGTGGCCGCAGCCCAGCGGATCTACCAAGGCGGGCCGACCTACTTCGTCCAAACCATGGGCTTTGGCCTGGCGCAGGGTTCGATCTTCGCGCTGGTCGCCCTGGGCTACACGATGGTCTACGGCATCATCGAGCTGATCAACTTCGCGCATGGCGACGTGTTCACCCTCGGAGCCTTCTTCTCGCTCGCTCTGATGCCGGCATTCGGGATGGTCGAGGGCAAGATCTCCGGCCCCGCTCTGATCCTCCCGTTGCTCGGACTCTTCGTTATCACGATGCTGTTTTGCGGCGTGGTCAATGTGATCATCGAACGCGTCGCTTATCGACCGCTTCGCCACGCTCCTCGCCTCGCTCCGTTGATCACAGCCATCGGGATGTCCGCGCTGCTCGAAGGCATCATGTTCGTTTGGAAGGGCCCCTTCAACCTGCGCTACCCGGACTTCCTCCCCGAAACGCAGGTCACTATCTTTCCTGGGGCGACGATCGCAGCCAAGGCCCTCATGGTCATCGGTGTCGCGATTGTCCTGATGATTGCGCTGACCCTGTTCATCGGACGCTCCAAGCTCGGCAAGGCGATGCGCGCAACCGCGCAGGACAGGGACGCCGCGCAGCTGATGGGCATCGACATCAACCGCACCATCTCGGCGACCTTCTTCATCGGCGCCGTGCTGGCCGGGGCCGGCGGCATCATCTACGGCCTCTACTACAACTCAGTCGCCGCCTTTGACGGCTTTCAGTACGGGCTGGTTGCATTCACCGCTGCAGTCTTTGGCGGCATCGGAAACATCCCGGGAGCGGCGCTGGGCGGGATCCTGATCGGCATCATCGCGGCGATCTCGGATGGGTACTTCAATCCCGCTTGGACCCAGGTGCTCATCTTCTCGATCCTGATCTTCGTCCTCGTGTTCAGGCCCACAGGCTTGCTCGGGATGAGAGTGCCCGAGAAATGACCGCGATCCGCGCGTACGCCCGGACGCACATACGGGAACCAAACACCATCGCGTACATCGCGCTGCTTCTGTCCGCGATCCTCTTTCCACTCATCATCCAGTTCGCGACCAACGGTAACGGCGACTACCTGGTCGGGGTGGCCGCCGACGGGGGCGTGTACATGCTCATGGCCATCGGCCTCAACGTCGTGGTCGGTTTCGCCGGCCTGCTCGACCTGGGCTACGCGGCGTTCTTCGCCATCGGCTCATACACCTACGCGATCCTCGCGTCGGGGCATTTGGCGGCGACGCCGTTCGGCCATGCGATTCACCTGCCGTTCTGGATCGTGCTCTTTGTCGCGATGTTCGTTGCGGCCGCTGCGGGCGTGCTCCTCGGTGCGCCGACACTGCGCCTGCGCGGCGACTACCTGGCGATCGTGACGCTGGGCTTCGGCGAGATCGTGCCGCAGGTGTTCAGCAACGGCGGCGTCTGGACCGGCGGCGTGCCGGGAATGAGCGCCCTCGACGTGCCCAAGCTGCCTTTCTGGATTCAGGGACCCTGGGTAAACCAACCGCTGGGCTTCACCACCGAGGAGTTCAGGTTCACCACCGCCAATCTGACCGCCTACTACGTCCTGATGGTCTTCCTGATCATCGGCGTCGTGGTCCTGATCAACAACTTGCAGCACTCACGCCTCGGCCGCGCCTGGATGGCGGTCCGCGAGAATGAGTCCGCCGCGGCCGCCTGCGGCGTCAACACCGTCAGCATCAAGCTGCTCGCGTTCTCCATCGGCGCCGCAACCAGCGGCTTTGCCGGGGCTTTCTATGGGGCGAAGCTCTCCTACGTGAGCAGCGAGAACTTCGGGTTCATCGTCTCGGTCACTGTGCTTTCCATGGTCGTCCTTGGTGGCATGGGCAACATCCCAGGCGCGATGATCGGGTCGATAGTCCTTTACTTCATCCTTTTCCAGTTCCTGCCCAACGCCCCGGCCCAGTTCGAGCAGCTTGCGACTTCGTTCGGGCTCGACTCGTTGAACCACGCGACGGCCGACTGGCCGGGCCTCGGCGAGGAGGTGGGGAGGATGAAGTACGTCATCTTCGGCCTGGTGCTCGTCGGGATCATGCTGCTGCGCCCGCAGGGGCTTCTGCCCAGCCAGGTGCGCAAGCAAGAGCTCACGCACACCGGCCACCACGAAATCGCTCAGGAGGCCAAGTGAGCGATTCCATCCTCCGGGTGTCGGGCGTGACGAAGCGGTTCGGTGGTCTCGTAGCGGTCGACAACGTTACCTTCGACGTTCCGACGGGCGAGGTCTTCGCCCTCATCGGACCCAACGGTGCAGGCAAGACGACGCTCTTCAACTGCATCACTGGGGTTTACAAGCCGACGCTCGGCACCGTCACGTTTCTCGACAAGGACCTCACCGGGGCGCCGCCGCACCGCGCCGCCAAGGCCGGCATCGGGCGCACGTTTCAAAACATCCGGCTCTTCGAGTACATGTCCGCGCTGGACAACGTCCGACTTGGACATCACAGCCGGATGAAGTCCTACCTGTGGGACTCGCTTTTCAAGACCCCACGTGAGCGACGTGAGGAGCGCGAGGTCACGACGTACTCGATGGACCTTCTGAAGCTCGTCGGCCTGGACCGCCATGCTGAGAGTTACGCCCGCAACCTCGCCTACGGACAGCAGCGACGTCTCGAAATCGCGCGCGCTCTGGCAACCGAGCCAAAGCTCCTCCTGCTGGACGAGCCCGCTGCAGGCTTCACGCCCCAGGAGAAGGTGGAGCTGATGGAGCTCGTCGGCACCATCATCAAGCGCGGTATCACCGTCTTCTTGATCGAGCACGACATGAAGGTCGTCATGCAAGCCTCTCAGAGGATTGCGGTGCTCGACCACGGGGAGAAGATCGCCGAGGGTACCCCGGCCGAGGTGCGTGGCAACCACAGGGTCATCGAGGCCTACCTGGGCAAGTCCGCCTGATGGCTCTGCTCGAGATCAAGGGCGTCGATGCCTCGTATGGCCGCGTCCAGGCCCTTCGTGGGGTCACCATCGATGTGGACGCCGGCGAGATCGTCGCCCTAATCGGATCCAACGGGGCGGGCAAGACCACGACGCTGCGAACCATCTCGGGTTTGATGCATCCGGTGCGCGGAACGATTTCCTTCAACGGCAAGGACATCACGCACACCGAGCCTCAGAAGATCGTGGACCTGGGCATCTGCCATTCGCCGGAGGGCAGGCGCCTTTTCACTCGCATGAGCGTGCTGGACAACCTGCGGATGGGCGCCTACACGCGAAACAACTCGGGTGAGATCAAGAAGGACATGGATCGCGTCTTCGAGCTCTTCCCCCGCCTCAAGGAGCGGGCCAACCAGATCACCGGAACGCTGTCCGGAGGCGAGCAGCAGATGTGCGCCATGGGTCGCGCCCTGATGGCGAAGCCGAAGGTGCTGATGCTCGACGAGCCCTCGCTCGGCCTGGCCCCGATCCTGGTCCAAACGATCTTCGACATCGTGCGCGAGATCAACTCACAAGGCACGCCGGTCCTCCTGGTCGAGCAGAACGCGCACAAGGCCCTGGAGGTCGCGCACCGAGGCTACGTCCTGGAGACGGGCGTCATCGTGCAAACGGGCACGGGCAAAGAATTACTGGAATCCGAAGAGGTTCAGCGGGCCTACCTGGGGATGTAGGGCAGCCGCCCTCCGCCCGTCTCGATTTTTCACTAGTGCGGCAGGGTTGGCCGGGGCCCCCCCGGCCATGACTTTGTTTTCTATCGCTCCAAATATGGCGTGGTGAATCTAAGTCGTAGTTAATCCAATCCTGGGAAGGAGAGCGCCCGGCCTATTGATTACGAGGATTGGTTTCCACGTTGTTCAGGCCGGGGTCCGCGCGCGAAGCGCCCGGCGAGTCAGCGCCCAGGTTGGTAGCTCGAGACGAACAGGAAGATCAGGAAGGCGGCGAAGGCGCCGTACTCGACCACGACGTTGCGGGTGAAGCTGTCCTCCACGGTGTGCCTGACCAGGCCACGGTTGATGTACCAGGCAAACAGCAGCATGACGGCGAAGGTGCCCTCGTTCAGGTTCAGGTAGATGGAAAGGGCGAGGATCGCCCACGCCAGGAACATCACCACCTGCCCCACGAACAGCGCAAAGATGAAGGCGCGCCGCGGCGCGATCGCCGTCCCGTTGATCCGGAAGCTGCGGTAAGACGCGAGGAAGGTGATGGTGAAGATCCACAGCAGCTTGAGGAGGATGTTGAAGGGGATCGTCACAACCACCAGGTAGGCGCCCGCCAGCACCAGGATGAGGATCGTCTCCTGCAGCATCATGTGACCGCGCTTCTCGGCATCGCGCAGACGTAGGTAATCGAGCCTCGCGGACATCACGAATCCGGCGCCGAACGCGGCCGTGATGACCGCGTACTTCCAGAGCTCGGGGACGATCGGGTGTCCCGCGCTATCATGGCCGCCGGCCAGCCCGGCGAGGGTGATGGCGCCAAGGGCAACCGGGATGTAGTGCTCGATCCTGGGAAACTCCTCGGTCCCTCGGAGGTAGCCGAGCAAGGCGGGGGCGGCCACGACCACCAGGCCCAGGCCGAGCACCCAGACCTGCCCTTCGCCAAGCAGCTCCGACTTGAAGGCGAGAGCGAAGCCCATGAGCACCACGCCCGCGAACAGCAGGAAGCTTCGGTCCCGCTCGAGCTGAACCGCATTCGCGGCCGGAGCGGTTTTCTCAGGCGACGGGGGAATCTTCATTCGACCGTGGAAGTCTAAGCGTCGGTTGAGGGCCTATGTCGGGGCACGCCCATACCGGTCAGCGAGGCGGACAACGTCCTCCACCTCCGGGGTCGACACCTCGAAGATGTCGGTGTCCTCCACCGCCGTGATGCGGTGACGCGTCCCCGGCTTGATGCGCAGCGTGTCGCCGGCCTGCATCCGGTGGGTGTTGAGGACGCCGTCAGGCCCGCCGAGCTCGATGTCGACGCAGCCCTTCACGACGTACTGGCACTCGTCTTTGCGCTCGTGGTACTGAAGAGAAAGCGCCTCGCCCTTGTTCACGTGCAGCACCTTGCCCAGGTAGCGATCCGTCATCGCCCACCGGAGCTCATAACCCCACGGCTTGTCGACGCGCGTTTCCTCCACGCGGTGCGGAATATCAGGCATGCCTTAGTCCGACGATATCCTCGATGGCGGTCAGTCGCGCTTCGACGTCGGCTCTGGTTGCCGCTTCTGAGTAGACCCGCACCAGCGGCTCCGTGCCGCTGGCTCGGAGCAGCACCCAGCTGCCGTCGTCGAGGTAGAACTTGAAGCCGTCGTCGGATCGCACCCTTGCGACCTTCACCCCGGCCACCTCCGACGGCTGGTTCGCGGACAGCAGGTCGAGGATCCGCTTGCGCTCGGCGTCGTATGTGTCGCGCGCCAGGTGAATGTCGTGGCGGCTGTATTCATGCGGCCCCACCCGTCGCTCGAGGTCGGCGAGGATCTGGGACAGCGGCTTCTCCATGCGCACGATCATATCGGCGAACAGCAATCCGATCAGGATGCCGTCCCGCTCCGGGATGTGCCCTCGGATTGCGTACCCGCCGGATTCCTCCCCTCCGAGCACCGCATCCGACTCCATCATCTTCGGCGCGATGTTCTTGAATCCCACCGGCACCTCGAACACCTCGGCGCCAAACTCCTTGCCGAGCTTGTCGGCCATCGAGGTCATGTTGATGGTCTTGACGACGGGCCCGCCCATGCCCCTCACCTCGAACAGGTACACCATCAGCAGCGCGAAAACCTGCAGCTGGGTTATGAAGCGACCCGTCTCGTCGATGATCCCGACCCTGTCGGCATCGCCGTCGGTGCAGATGCACAGGTGGTTGCCGCCTCCTGCCCGCATGACAGCGAGGGCGGCGTCGATATTGGGCGGTATCGGCTCGGGGTTGATGCCGCCAAAGAATGGATTCCGCTCGTTATGCATCTCGGTGACGCTAGTCGTCCCGCCGCCAAGCATATCCGCGATGTACCTGTAACCGGATCCGTACATGCACTCGTGGACGATCCGCAGGCCGGCGCCCTTGATGGCGGCGAGATCGACCATCCGCCCCACCTGCTCGAAATAGGAGGGGCGCGGATCGATAACGGTGATGAGGTCGGCTGACATGGCGCTGTCCGGGGTTCGCGGTTCCTCAACCGCGTTGATCCGCTGCTCGAGGTCGGCGATCACGCTGCTCGGCGCCGAGCTGCCAGTCTCCGGCTTGTACTTCACACCGTTGAACAGGTAGGGGTTGTGGCTCGCGGTGATCACCGCGGCGCCGGTCGCCTTGCGATCGATAACTGTCCACGAGGCGACCTGCGTCGGCGACGGCCGGTCGAAGATGAGGCTTCGGACGCCGTTGGCGGCGAACACGTCGGCGACGGCCCGAGCAAATTCCTCAGACGCAAACCGGCAGTCATATCCCACCACGGCAAGTGGATCAGCCGAGCGCGAAAGCATGTACTCGGCGGCGCCCTGCGCGACTCGCCGCACGTTCGCGTAGGTGAAATCGTCCGCGACGACTCCCCGCCAGCCGTCGGTTCCGAATTTTATCGGCCTCGAGTTGCTCATCCCCCCGCCAAGACTAACTACAGGTACCCGGTTTTACCTGCACGCCTTAATGCCTCCACCACCTTGCGCACGTCCTGCGCGCGCGAGCGCGGACAAACCAGAAGCGCGTCTTCCGTGTCGACGATGATCATGTCGTCGAGGCCGATCGCCGCTACGAGGCGCCGGGATCCAAGGATGAGGCTGCCCGTGGTGTCGACGAGGATCGAATCACCCTCGACCGAGTTGCCGCGGGCATCGGCGCGCATGCGATCGCCCAGCTCAGCCCAGTTGCCGATGTCCGCCCATTCGAAGTCACCCGGCACCAGGAGCAGGCGGTCGGTCTTCTCCATCACGCTCCGGTCGATGACTTCAACCCTCAGCCGCTGGTAGATGGCAGCCGCCGACTCCTCGTCTCGCGCCGCCCGAGCCGCCATCACCTTCTTCAGGCCCGCCAGATGGCGAGGCGCATGCCGGCCGAGCTCGTCTATGAACACGTCCAGCCGCCAAGAGAACCATGCGAGGTTCCAGTAGTAGCCGCCGGCCTTGATGAAACGCCTGGCGGTGGCGAGTTCGGGCTTCTCAGTAAATCGCTTGACGCGAAGCGCGCCCGCCGTCATCCGACCTGGCGCGTGGATGTATCCAAGGCCCGTCGAGGGGAACCTGGGCTTCAGCCCGACGGTCACCAGGCTGTCGGTGGTCGCCGCCGCGCGGACAGCGGCCCGCACCGCCTTCGTGACGCCGGCGCGCCCGCTGACCACGTGGTCGGCCGGCATGACGAGCATCACGGCGTTGGGATGAGTCTCGCGCAATGTCAGGGCGGCGAGCCCGTACGCGTTCGTGGTCCCGCGAGCCGCCGGCTCCAGGATCAGGTGCGCAGAGTCGAGCTCCGGCAAGACCTTCCGGATGATGTTGCGCTGGACGGTCTCGGTGAGCACGAAAACCTCGCTCGCGAGTGTCGAGGCGCGGTCGTAAGCCTCGCGAAGCAAGGGCCTCCCGCTCTCCCCGAGTGGCAACACGTGCTTGGGAGTGGAGCGGCGCGAACGCGGCCACAGTCGCGTCCCCGCTCCGCCCGCGGGGATCACGGCGATGGTGTACTCAGCTAGTTGCGGTCGCTTCGGTGTCAACCGACCTCCTCCGCGAGCTCCTTCGCCCGCGTCGTTGATTCCCACGGAGCGTCGATGTCGGTGCGGCCGAAATGGCCGTAAACCGCCGTCGCGCGAAATAGAGGCCGCCGCAGGTTGAGCTCCTTGATGATGCCCAGCGGGCTCAGGTCGAACAGCTTGGTGACCGCCGTCGCGAGCGCAGTGTCCGGCACCGTCCCGGTGCCGAACGTGTCGACGCGAACAGCAACCGGCTTGACGACGCCGATCGCGTAAGCGATCTGCACCTCGCAGCGTTTCGCCAGGCCGGAGGCGACGATGGTCTTGGCCACGTGGCGAGCGCCATACGCGCCTGCCCGGTCCACCTTTGTGGGGTCCTTGCCGGAAAAGCAGCCGCCTCCGTGGCGGGCGTAACCGCCGTACGTGTCGACCATGATCTTGCGACCTGTGAGACCGGCGTCCGCGACGGGACCGCCGATGACGAAACGTCCCGTCGGATTGATGTAGGAGCGCAGCCCACCCTCTCGCAGCTCCGCCGGAATCACCGCATCGATCACGTGCTCGGTGATATCGGATCGAAGCTGCTCGGTTTCAACCTCCTCGTGGTGCTGCGCCGAGAGAACCACGTTATCGACGCCCATCGGCTTGCCCTCCGGGTTGTAGCGAACGGTCACCTGAACCTTGCCGTCCGGCCGCAGGTAGCTGAGCGTCTTGTTGCGGCGAACCTCGGCCAGCCGCCGCGCCAGGCGATGCGCAAGCGTGATCGGGAGCGGCATCAGCTCAGGGGTTTCGTCGCAGGCGTAGCCGAACATCATTCCGGAATCACCCGCGCCGCCGACGTCAACCCCCTGCGCAATGTCGGGCGACTGCTCGTCGATGCTGGTGATGACACCGCAGGTCTCTGCGTCGAAGCCGTACTTGGCACGGGTGTAGCCGACCTCTCGGATGGTCTGGCGGATGATCCGTGGAATGTCGACGTAGCAATCGGTGGTGATCTCCCCCACAACGATCACCAGCCCGGTGGTGACCACCGCCTCGCACGCCACCCGGGCCAGCGGATCCTTGGCCAGGATCGCGTCGAGGATGGCGTCTGAGATCTGGTCGGCGAGCTTGTCCGGGTGGCCCTCGGTGACCGACTCCGACGTGAAGACGCTGTAAGCGGGCTCGCGGGACATATTCGGGTCCTCCTTTGAATCTCCCACGCCGGCAAGGCCGAGCTTCCGAATCGGGCCCGACCCCAGGCGCCAGGTTCATACCTCTGGGACGTGCAAAGTCTAAGGCCCTCTCCCCTTCAGGGAGAGGTTCGGGGAGCGGGGCTTCGGCCGGCACGCCCTCTCAGATCCAGGTAGTGGATCCCTGAATGTCGCAGGGCTTTCGATCCCCGTTTGGCCAGGAGCTCCGCCGTCGCCGCCCTCGACGACTCCATCACCGCCTCGATGTGCTCGCGCTTCATCTCCCACGTCGCGGTGGGTGCCGTGACCGGGCACAGGACCACGATCCTGGCCCGGTCGCGCAGTCGCTCATAGTCGGCGAGCATCTGGTGGTGCAGAGTGAGCTGCAGGGTGCGCGCCATCAACTCGGGCAGGCTGTGAGGCGCGGCTTCGTACTCCCCCCCTCCCATCAGGCTGATCGCCAGGATCTCCTTCGCGCCATCCTCGATCGCGATGTCGAGCGGCGTGTTGTCGACCACCCCGCCGTCCAGGTGCTCGCGCCCGTCGATCTTCACAGATGGGAAAAGGCCGGGGATCGCGGTGGAGGCAAGTAATGCAGGAGTCAGCAGACCGGAGCGAAAGACCACCGGCCTGCCCGCGTTGAGATCGGTGGCGACGACGGCGAGAGGGACGCGAAGCTGCTCGAAGGTCGTCATGCCAGTTAGCGCCTGGGCGCGGTCGATCAGGCGGCGCACGTTCTCCTGAGGGAAGGCGCTGAGCTGGTCGTGGCGGAGACCCGAAAGAATGACGCCCAGCGGGTGGGCGTGGAACACAGTTAGGGCCTGGCGTGACATCCAGACCTCGCGCAGCATCATGATCCCCGCCAGCGACGGGTATGCGGCGATCGCGCTTCCGTTCAGCGCGCCAACGCTTGCCCCGACGACTGCGACGGGTGGCTCGAGGCCGGCCTCAAAAAGCCCATTCAGCACCCCGACCTGCGCGGCGCCCCTGGCGCCGCCACCGCCCAGCACCCACGTGCGCCGAGCTGACCCGAACGTTGGCTAGTGTCCGAGACCTGAGAACATCAGGTGCCCTCTTCCCAAGACGTGAGGTAGCGCTGCTGCTCTTCGGTCAGGGTGTCGATCTGGATCCCCATCGCCTTGAGCTTGAGGCGAGCGACCTCGGCGTCGATGTCGTCGGGCACGTCATACACCTTGTTCTCGAGCTTGCTCGCGTTCTTCGCCATGTACTCGGCGCAGAGCGCCTGGTTCGCAAAGCTCATGTCCATCACCGCCGCGGGGTGACCCTCGGCCGCGGCCAGGTTGATGAGGCGGCCCTCGCCCAGCACGTGCAGCCGCCTGCCATCCGCCATCTTGTATTCCTGCACCGACGGCCGGACCTGGCGCACCCCGGTCGCCATCTCGTCGAGCGCCTTCAGGTTGATCTCCGAGTTGAAGTGCCCCGAGTTGGCGAGGATCGCTCCGTCTTTCATCGCTTCGAAGTGGTGGCGGTCGATCACGTTGACGTCGCCGGTGACGGTGACGAAGATATCGCCCTCGCGTGCCGCCTCCCCCATCGTCATCACCCTGAAGCCATCCATCGCCGCCTCGAGCGCCTTGACCGAGTCCACCTCCGTGACGACCACGTCGGCGCCGTGGCCCTTGGCCCGAGAGGCCAGACCACGACCGACCCACCCATATCCGGCGATGACGAACGTCTTGCCTGCGAGGAGAACGTTGGTCGATCGGATGATGCCGTCGATGGTCGACTGGCCGGTCCCGTAGCGGTTGTCGAACATGTGCTTCGTGTCTGCTTCGTTGACGGCGACGATCGGGTAACGAAGAACGCCTTTCTCTGCCATGGCCCGAAGCCTGACGACGCCAGTGGTCGTCTCCTCCGTACCTCCGATGACGTCGCCCAGCTGGTGCTGGCGCGACTTGTGCAGCACCGACACGAGGTCGGCGCCATCGTCCATGGTCATGACCGGACGGTGGTCGAGGACCGCCTCGATGTGGCTGTAGTACGTTTCGTTGTCCTCGCCGCGGATGGCGTAGGTGCTGATCATGTGCTGCGCCGTGAGCGCGGCGGCCACAGCATCATTGGTCGACAGCGGGTTCGAGGCGCAAAGCACCACGTCGGCGCCGCCCGCTTTGAGCGTGAGCATCAGGTTGGCGGTCTCGCTCGTCACGTGAAGGCATGCGGCCAGCTTCAGTCCCTTAAGTGGCTCCTCCTTCGCGAACCGTGCGCGGATCAAGGTCAAGACCGGCATCTCCCGCGCTGCCCAGTCGATGAGGTCCTGGCCCTGCGCGGCCAGGTTGGTGTCTTTGACGTCGTGTCCCTTTGAGCTGACTTTCAAATCCGATGCCTCTCCCTTAATAGACGATCTCGCTAACTACTCTCATGTCGGGCAGCCGTTTTCTACCGCCCAGGTCCTCGAGCTCGATCAAAACCTGCACACCGATGACAATGCCGCCGAGCTTGCCGATCAGACGAACCGCGGCCGCCGCCGTGCCGCCCGTCGCCAGTACATCATCGACGATCAGGACCCTCTGGCCCGGCTCGACGGCATCCGAATGGATCTCGAGCTGGTCGGTTCCGTACTCGAGCTGGTAACCCTCGCCAATCGTCCTCCAGGGAAGCTTCCCGGTTTTTCTGATGGGCACGAATCCGGCGTTGAGCTTGACCGCGATGGCGGCGCCGGGTATGAACCCCCGAGCTTCGATGGCCGCGACGAGGTCAGGCGGTTGATCGCTCCAGGTCTTCGACATCAGGTCGATCACCTCCCGGAACAGGTCCTTGCGCGCGAGCAGCGGTGTTATATCCCGAAAGATGACGCCCGCCTGCGGGTAGCCGGGGACATCGCGCACGAACTGCTTGAGCTGCTCGGGCGTGGTCATACGACCGACCGGAAGTATTCCAGCGTCCGGCCGAGGCCGTCCTCCAGCGCCACCTTGGGCTCCCAGCCGAGAAGACTCCTGGCGCGGGTGATGTCGGGGCGCCGCTGTTTGGGGTCGTCAATCGGCAGCTCGCGGAACTCGATCGTGCTCTTCGAGCCGGCGAGGCGAACTATCGTCTGCGCGAGCTCCAGGACGGTCACCTCTTGGGGGTTGCCAAGGTTGACAGGCAGCTCATCGGCGCGTTCGAGTGCCGCGAGCACACCGCGGACCAGATCCGAAACGTAGCAAAGGCTTCGCGTCTGGGAACCGTCGCCGTAGACAGTCAACGCCTCGCCCCTGATCGCCTGCGCCATGAAGTTCGGCACGGCCCGGCCATCAAGCACCTGCATGCGCGGGCCATGTGTGTTGAAGATCCGCACGATGCGGGTGTCCACGCCGTGCGCCTTGTGGTAGGCCATCGCGAACGCTTCGGCGCATCGCTTCGCCTCGTCGTAGCAACCGCGCGGGCCGATCGGGTTGACGTTGCCCCAATACGTCTCCGGTTGCGGATGGACCAGGGGGTCGCCGTACACCTCCGATGTCGAGGCGAGGAGAAACGTCGCGTCCTTGGCGCGCGCCAGGCCGAGCATGTTCATCGTCCCCAAAGTGCCGACCTTGAGTGTGTGAATCGGGTTGGCGTCGTATTGCGGTGGCGATGCCGGCGAGGCGAAATGGAGGACGTATCGCACGTCGCCGTCGACTGCCACCTTCTCGTTGACGTTGGCCTTGCGAAACTCGAAGTCGGGTCGGTCAAGCAGCTCGCGCACGTTGTCCGGCGAACCAGTCAGCAGGTTGTCGAGCGCCAGCACGCTCATCCCGCCATCGAGCAAGGCTTCGCAAAGGTGTGAGCCGATGAACCCGGCACCCCCCGACACCACAGCACGATGCTTGGCGCCGCCACGCGAAGGTTCGCGGCCCTGAGCAGGGCGACGCCTAGTCGCGGCCGATGCCTCTGTACGTAAAACCGAGGCCGCGCATCATCGCGGGGTCGTAGATGTTTCGCCCGTCGACCATCACCGCCGTGCGCATCGACGCTTTCACCCTTCCGAGGTCCAGCTGGCGGAACTCATTCCACTCGGTCACGAGAACCAACCCGTCCGCACCATCGGCCAGCGCGTAGGCGTCCGGTGAAAATTCGATGTCGGGCAACAGGCCACGCGCTCGCTCCATCGCGGCAGGGTCATAAGCCCGAACTTCTGCGCCGGCCGCGATGAGCACTTTCGCAATGTCCAGGCTCGGGGCATCGCGAAGGTCATCGGTGTTCGGCTTGAAAGCCAGGCCGAGGAGCCCCACGATCCGGCCTTCCAGCGTGTCGAGGCATTCGCGCAGCTTGTCAATGGCGAGCATCCGCTGATCCCTGTTGATATCCATGACTGCGTTCAGCAGGTCGGGGTGGTAGTCGAAGCGCTCGGCGAGGGCGGCCAGTGCCTTGACGTCCTTGCCAAAGCAGGAGCCTCCGTAGCCGATCCCGGCATCGAGAAAGCTCGGCCCGATCCGCTTGTCGAGGCCCATGCCCTCGGCCACCAGCTTGGCGTCGGCGTCGACGCGCTCGCAGATCCTGGCGATCTCGTTGATGAACGAGATGCGCGCGGCGAGAAAGGCGTTCGATGCGTACTTGACCATCTCCGCTGTGTAGATGTTCGGCGTGATCAAGATCCGCGCATCGAGCGGGGCATAGAGCTCGGACACCTTCGCTGCCGCAACGGGGTCATGGCTGCCGATCACCACGCGATCCGGGTGCATGAAGTCCTGGATGGCCGACCCCTCGCGGAGAAACTCGGGGTTGGACACGACCTCTGCGCGGTGCTGTCCATTGCGCCGGCGCAGGACGTTCGAGACCATGTCGCCGGTGAGCGGCGGCACCGTCGACTTGTTGACCACGACGAGGGGGCCGTCCATGGAGTCGGCGATCGAGGTCGCTGCCGCCTCGACGTATGAGAGGTCGGCCTCCCCGCCTTCGCCCTCGGGAGTGCTCACGGCGATGATCGCGTACTCCGCCCCGGGCACCCCCTCGTCGTAAGAGGTGGTGAAGGTGAGGCGCCCCGCCTTGACGTTGCGCTCGACCAGCTCGCTCAAGCCGGGTTCGTAAAAGGGCACCTGGTGGCGCTTGAGCTGCTCGATCTTGTCCGCATCGATGTCGACCACGATCACATCGTTGCCCAGATCAGCCAGGCAGGCCGCTGTGGTAAGGCCGACATAGCCCGCGCCGATGACTGCGACCCTGGACAAAGCGGGGCGATTATCTCAATACAGAACCCAAGCGTCCCCTGCAGGCAGGATTCATTCCGGCCGTCACCGATGCCCTATCGAAGCGCCTCCCGGCCATGTGCGAAGCGGTGGGGGTACCGCGGGGGAGGCCAGACTCACCCGCGCCGCAGGGGAGGCGTGACTCACCCGCGCCGTCTCAGTAGGGATTCATATACGGAGATCGTCTGGCGGGCGGTCTTGCGCCAGCTGAACGTTCGGGCGCGCTCCAAACCGGCCGTTCTTGCCCGCTCCGGCTTCGCACAAAGCGCAGCTGCAGCCCGGCCCAGAGCCTCCGCATCTCCATCCTCCACGAGCTCAGCGGCGGCATCGACCACCTCTGGCAGACTGGAATTTCGGTACGCGGCGACCGGGCAGCCACATGCCATCGCCTCCAGGCAGGGCAGGCCGAAACCCTCGTACCGGCTGGGGAAGACAAGACACCCCGCGGCGGAATAGAGATCGGCCAGCTCCAGCTTGTCGACAAGACCGACGGTGGTCGCTCCGGGCATGGTCGCCGGGGCCTGGCGCCCGGGAACGCCGACGAGCACCAGCTGCAGCCCGGGCAGGGCTTCGTTCGCCATCGACCAGGCGCGAAGCAGGGCTGCCGGGTCTTTCCTGGCGTCGAGGGCGCCGACGAACAGCAGGTATCCGGCATCGACCCC
Source organism: Candidatus Dormiibacterota bacterium (assembly GCA_040004595.1). Lineage (GTDB taxonomy): Bacteria > Chloroflexota > Dormibacteria > Dormibacterales > Dormibacteraceae > Palsa-872. The sequence continues at coordinate 21,294 of JBDUAO010000012.1, forward strand.
AAAGCGCTCTTTGACCCGAGCGGCGGCGCCCGGCCTCGGTTGAAAGTCTGGGTCCGCCGCCTCGTAGACGACGGTGATGCGCTTCGGATCCACCGCGGCGTAGCGCTCGGCATCGCGCGCCGTGGCCTGAGAAACCGCCAGAACTGCATCCGCACGCCTCAGCAGACGCTTGCCGAGCCAGAACCGAAGCCGCTCCCCCCGCATCGGCGGCCCTCCCCAGGCCCAGGGAATGAGGTCGTGAAGAGTGACGGCGAGAGGGCACGGGGCACGGCCCGGAAGCCGCAGGTCTATGGCGTGGTACAGGTCGGGTCCCAGGCGCTGAAGGTCCGCCCCGAGCGCAACCGCCTCTTCGTAGCCGGAGAGCTGGCCGTGGTACCGCCGCCGCGATCCGGCGAGACGGTAGTCGCCTGGAGGCAGCGAGGGCTCCGGAAGGTCGGCATCGAGCAGCAGGGTCAGCCTCGAGTCAAACCCTTCGGCGATCAGGCCCTCCAGGAGTCCCGCCGCGTACGTTCCAACTCCGCGAGCGGCGCTGGGACCCTGAAGCGGCCGAATGTCGAGAAGAACTGCGCCGCCTTTGCTCTGCATAGCCGGCTTTTGTTTGGTCAAGGCGGGGATGGGGCCACCAACGAGCCATCATAATTTGGCGGCCATGGACCACCTTGACGTAGTCGTCGTCGGCGGCTGCGGCCACGTCGGCCTTCCGCTTGCGCTGTCCCTCGCCGACAGCGGCTACCGCGTCGGCATCGACGACATCGACGCGGCCAAGGTTGAGCAGGTCCGATCGGGCAACGTCCCCTTCCTCGAGAACGGCGCCGAGGAGCTCCTCCGCAAGCTCCTGCCAAGCGGCCGGCTGGTGCTTTCCGCCGACCCAGGGCTCATCTCGCGGACCGACACTGTGATCCTTGTGATCGGCACGCCAATCGACGAGTTCATGAATCCGTCGGTGCGCGTGTTTGACAAGGTGCTTGACGACCTGGTGCCACACCTCAGGGACGGCTGCCTGGTGGTGCTGCGCTCGACAGTTTTTCCTGGCACCACCGAAACGGTGGAGCGGCGCCTGCGAGCTGCGGGGCTCGACGTCGAGGTGGTCTTCTGCCCCGAGAGGATTGCCGAGGGGCACGCGCTCGAGGAGATGCGCAGCCTCCCGCAGCTGATCGGCGCCACCTCCGACCGCGGCTTCGAGAAGGCGAGCAAGCTCTTCGAACCGATGGGCGTGACCATCGTGCGCACCACGCCGCTCGAGGCAGAGCTCGCGAAGCTGCTCACCAACACATGGCGGTACATGAAGTTCGCGATCGCGAACCAGTTCTTTCAGATTGCGCACCGCTCCGGCGTCGATTACAACAACGTTCTCGATGCCATACGCCGGGACTACCCCCGCGCGGCCGACCTTCCAGGCCCGGGCTTCGCCGCCGGGCCCTGCCTCTTGAAGGACACAATGCAGCTGTCGGCCTTCACGCCCGACCACTTTCCGATGGGCCAGGCCGCGATGCAGATCAACGAGGGACTGCCCAACTACATGATCGACACGCTCAACTCGCGACACCCGCTTGCCGGCAGAACCGTCGGGATCCTGGGCATGGCGTTCAAGGGCGAGTCCGACGACCCGCGAGCCTCGCTGAGCTACAAGCTGCGCAAGCTGGCGGCCTTCAAAGGGGCGCATGTCCTGTGCACCGACCCGTTCATCGACGATCCATCGTTCGTACCGGTCGAGAAGGTACTCGAGGATTCGGACATCCTCATCGTCGCCGCCCCCCACAAGGCGTACAAGAAGCTCCAGCTCAAGGGGCGCGATGTCATCGACATCTGGGGAATCACCGGACCAATACGGTTATGAGATGGAACCCGGATGGTTCCCTCTCATCGGCGGGCGCTTCGCGCGCGCCTGCTCTCCTTCCGGTATATCGATGGGATTTTTCTAGAGTTGCTCCCCGCCACGCGCGCAGCCTGGCGATACAAAGACATGGCCGGGGGGACCCCGGCCAACCCTGCCACGCCCGCGAAATTCGAGTGCCTGATAGGTCCAACGAGAGCCCGTGAAAGCGCTGGTCACCGGCGCTGCCGGGTTCATCGGCGGCTACCTCGTGTCCGAGCTTCTCGAGGCTGGATATGAGGTCGTCGGCGTCGACAACTACAGCAAGTACGGGAAGGTCACGCGCTCGTATGACGACAACCCTCGCTACCAGCTGGTCGAGGGCGACGCGAAGAACATCCAGCTGCTGACCGACCACGCGATGGGCTGCGACCACCTGGTCGCGGGCGCGGCGATGATCGGCGGCATCTCCTACTTCCACGAGTTCGCCTACGACCTGTTCGCTGAAAACGAAAGGATCAGCGCGGCCACATTTGATGCGGCGATCAGCGCGAGCCGTGGGGGCAGGCTGCGCAAGATCACGGTCATCTCAAGCAGCATGGTTTACGAATCAGCCGACATATTCCCCAGCCCCGAAGGCGCTGAGCTCACGAGCCCTCCTCCCCGCTCCACATACGGATTCCAGAAGCTGGCGACCGAATATTTCGCTCGCGGCGCGCACGAGCAGTACAAGCTTCCCTACACGATCGTGAGGCCGTTCAATTGCGTCGGCGTCGGCGAGAGGCGCGCCTTGCGCGACCACGAGGTCATGAGCGGCAACGTCAAGCTGGCGATGAGCCATGTCGTTCCCGACCTCTGCCAGAAGGTGATCAAAGGCCAGGACCCGCTGCGCATCCTCGGCGACGGGAGCCAGATCCGTCACTACACCTACGGTGGCGACCTGGCGCACGGCATACGTCTCGCGATGGAGTCCGACAGGGCTCTGAACGAATCTTTCAACCTGTCGACCGCGAAGTCGACGACGGTGCGCGAGCTCGCCGAGCTGATCTGGCTGAAGGTGCATGGTTCCGCCAGACCGCTAAACCTGACATCAGATCCGCCGTACGAGCACGACGTGCAGAGGCGTGTCCCCGATGTAACGAAGGCTCGTGAGGTACTTGGTTTCGAGGCCACCACGTCGCTGGACCAAATGCTCGACGAGGTCATCCCCTGGGTGCGGGACGAGATCGCGGCAGGTCGGATCTGAACGCGGGCGCCGGGACGCCGGTCCTCACCATCGTCGTCCCCGTCTACAACGAGGGCGAGAACGTGGTGCCGACTCTTCGCGGCATCGTCGAGCGATCGAAAACACGACCACTCGAGGTGCTCGTTGTCTACGACTTCGACGAGGACACGACAGTGCCCGTGGTCAGGCGCCTGCAAGCTGAGATCCCGGAGCTCCAGCCGCACCGCAACACGATTGGTCGCGGTGTTCTGAACGCGATCAAGTCCGGGCTGGGCGCGGCGCGCGCGCCGTTTGTCCTGGTCACGATGGGCGATGGCTCTGATGACGCCGGCGACATCGACGCGATGTACGCGCTCGCCCGCGGAGGCGCGGACGTCGTCGCGGGATCGCGTTACATGCGCGGTGGGCACCAGCTGGGAGGTCCGCTCCTGAAGCGGACAATGTCACGCACTGCGGGCATCTCATTGCATTGGCTCGCGGGCATCCCCGTCCACGACGCCACCAGCAACTTCCGGCTGTACTCAAAGCGCCTGCTGGAGAAAGTGACCATCGAATCGACAGGGGGTTTCGAGCTGGGCATCGAGCTGACAGTGAAAGCACACCTCCTGGGCATGCGCGTCGCGGAGGTGCCGACCACGTGGCGCGACCGGACAGCGGGACAGAGCCGATTTCAGCTTTGGCAGTGGCTCCCGCGCTACATGAAGTGGTACTGGCGCGGAATCGGAGGACGTTTTGGCGCGATTAAGTAGGATTGAGCACTTGAGGCGCCTGCTGTCTTCCCTCGGCCTCGCCGCGATCCTGCTCCTTGGCTCAGCGATCGCGTTGGCAGCCCCTACTCCGTCGCCGGGGCTCGACGGGATCCTGCTCAAACCGCCAGGCACGGGTTACAAGGAGGAGCCGAAGGCGACGCAAGGCATCATCGAAGGACCCTTCGACGCCGCCAAGTACGCGGAGGTCTCCGCTGCTCCTGACCCCGCGTTGGCCGCAAAGACTCTGACCGACAATGGATTCTTGACCGGCTTCGGACGCACCTGGGTCTCGGCCGGAAATGCGCACGTCTTCGTCGAGGCGATCATTTCGTTCAACGGCGCCAAAGGCGCGAAGACGTGGCTGCGGCAATCCGAAGCCGCCGACAAAGCGGATCCGAGCTATGTGCAGGCCCTGACGATCACGGGCATCGATACCTATTACGGCGCTCGGTTGGTCGACAAAGTCCACAAGATCTATGGGGACGCCTTTGTTTTCGTCAAGGGCAATGACGTTGTGCTCGTGACCTATGTATCGAACAAGAACGACGTCGGAACGATCGCTGCCACCCAGACCAGGAAGCAGTACGATGCGACGCCTCCGTACACGATCCCGCCGGCCGAGTGGCCCGAATCGAAGGTTGTCGCGAGCTCGCCGTTCTCAGGTTCAGCATTCAAGACCATCGGGCTCGTCGTGGGCATCCTCTTCCTTCTGGGGCTCATCGCCGCTGGAGGGTTCATCCTGTGGTCTCGCCGCCGCCCTGCCCTCCAGGCGATCCCAGCGCAGCAGACTCCACCCTATGTGGCCGCAGCGGACCAGGGCGCAGCCGCGCCGGCCGAACCTGCATTCGCAGTCGCCCTTCCCGCCGCAGTCGCGGCTCCCATGGCGATGGCCGAATCTCCAACTCAGGAGGGCCCTTTCGTGATGTCCGAGGATCGCCTGTACTGGTGGGACGGCGCTGCGTGGAGGGACGCCGAGCACGAGGTCCCGGCTGCCGCGCAGCGTTCGGAGGACGGCAATTTTTGGTGGGACGGCGAGGCCTGGCGGGCAATGCCGGCCAGCCCCGCGAGCCCGTCAAGTCCATTCTCCTAAGCGCGCCTCTCCCGCGTGGCCGGGTTTGGCCGGGGTCGCCCGTGAAATTGCGACCGTTTGTGCCCTTTTGGCTGGGTCGCCCGTGAAATTGCAACCGTTTGTGCCCTTTTGGCTGGGTCGCCCGTGACAATTGCGACCGTTTGTGCCCTTTTGGCCGCTTCCGCTCAAGCTTTCGGTTTGTAGTTTTTCTTGTAGTACTCCCAGTACTCGCCCGACTTCAGTGGCCGCCACCACTCTTCGTGTTCTCGATACCAGTTGGTGGTTTTGAGCAGGCCGTCGCGGAAATCTACCACCGGCTCCCAGCCCAGCTCGGTGATGCGCGTCACGTCCACGGCGTAGCGGTAGTCATGCCCTGGGCGATCTGCGACGAGCTCGATGAGGCTCTGCGGCTTGCCCATGATGTCAAGCACCGCATCGGCCACCTGCCGTCCGCTGGTCTCGCGGCCGGTCCCGATGTTGTAGACGCCGCTGGTAAGGGGCGCCTCGTGAAGCACCAAGTCGATCGCGCGGCAGTGATCATCGACGTAGACATAGTCCCGGACGGCCGCGCCCTCGCCATACAGGGGTAAGGGAAGGTCGTCGATGGCGTTGGTGACAAGAACCGGGATCAGCTTCTCGGGATACTGATAGGGCCCATAGGTGTTGGACCCCCTCGTCACGAGCAAGGGGAGGCCGAAGCTGGCGGCGTAGGCGTGAGCGATGTGCTCGCCCCCCGCCTTCGAGGCCGAGTATGGGCTGCGCGGACGAAAGGGATCGCCTTCCCTGGATCGGCCGTCCATCACCTCGCCATAGACCTCGTCGGTGCTGACCAGCAGGAATACCTGGTGGCGAAATTCGCGGGCGGCCTCGCACAGAACCGCTGTCCCACGCACGTCGGTCTCGATAAAGGTGAAGGGGTCCATGAGCGATCTGTCGACGTGCGTCTCGGCGGCAAAGTTCACGATGCCGTCGACCTCTTTGGCCAGGCTCGTCACGAGCTTGTCGTCGCAAATGTCCCCGTGTACGAAGCGATAGCCCAACTGCCCTTCGAACTCCGCCAGGTTGGCGAGGTTTCCCGCGTAGGTCAGCTTGTCCAGCACAGTGATCTCGACCTCCGGCCTGGTTGCGCGCAGGAGGCGGACGAAGTTGGACCCGATGAACCCGGCGGCCCCCGCGATCAGGAGGCGCCTCGGCGAGCGAACGCTCATTTGATCGCGGGGCCTGTGGTCCAGTCGTATCCGATCGACGGGTCGTCGTGCGGCATCCGGCCCTCGTCCGCGGGGTCGTAAACGCTCGAGGTCACGTATAGCATGTGGCTCAGCTCCAGCGCCCGGCAGCCATGAGCAACGCCGGGCGGGATCTTCAGGCACGTCGCGTGAAGGTCGCCCATGAGCAGCTCCATCAGCTGGCCCTTGGTCGGCGATCCTTCGCGCGTGTCATAGAGCGCCACCTTGAGGGACCCGATCACGTACCACCAGTCGGTCTGCTTGCGGTGGATGTGCCAGGCCTTCGTGGTGCCGGGGTACATCAGAGAATGGCTCCACTGCCCGAAGTGGTCGAAGAAGCCGTCTGACTCGCGAATCACCTCGCGAAAGAATCCCCGCTCGTCGGCGTGGGTCACGAGCTCCCTGACGACAACACCGTCGATCACCGGTCCCAAATCACTTCTCCCGGTTCACGCCATTGGCGCGAACGAAATCCTGGACCTGGTAGTACGCCTGCATCGACTCGCCGGCGTCCCCCCAGAAGCCCTCGACTATGTCGTATTCGATCCTGGCGTTGTCGAGATACCAGTTGTTCACGTCAGTGATCTCGAGCTCGCCGCGTCCTGAGGGCTTCAGCTCGCCGAGCACGCGCCACACGGTCTCGTCATAAAAATAGACGCCTGTCACCGCGAACTCGCTCGGCGGCTCATCCGGCTTCTCGACAATTCGCTGTATCCGGCGCTCGCCGTTCATGTGAGCCACGCCGAGGTGCCGCAGGTGCTCCCTGTCGGTCTCATGAGTCAGGACGACACGAGCGCCATGCGACTGCTTGGCGAAAGCGTCGACGCATGCCTTGAGCGACCACTCGAAGATGTTGTCGCCGAGCATCACCATCACGCGATCCCCATCGACGAACCTCTCAGCGAGGCTCAGTGCTTCGGCGATGCCTCCCGGTTTCTCCTGGTACGCGTAGAAAAGCCTTTCGATGCCGAATTCGTGGCCGTTGCCGAGGAGGCGTAGGAACTCGCCGGCGTGGGTGCCGCCGGTGACGAGCATCATCTCCGACACCCCCGCCTTGACCATGGCTTCGATGGCGTAGCTGATCATCGGCCGGTCGTAAAGCGGAAGCAGGTGCTTGTTGGTGATCAGCGTCAGGGGATGGAGCCGGCTGCCGGTTCCACCCGCGAGGATTACGCCTTTCACTGCGTTGGGGATTCTACTGGTGGTTCTCGATGGGAAACGGGCGACCTATGCTTGGGTCGTGGTTGGACCGATGGGCGGACCGCCGCCCCCCGCACCGCTGACGCGGTTCTCAGCCGACGGTTTCTGGTGGTGGGATGGAGCCGAATGGAGGGCCGCGCTCTCACCCGATGGGCTCTGGCGGTGGACCGGCGCCGGATGGGTGCCCGCGAGGCCGCCGGCAGCCGGCGGCAGCACCGGTTCAGCTGTCGGCCTCACGATCGGGCTGATCGTCGTGTTCGTCGGCGTGCTGGTCCTGGTGGGGATAGTCGTCGTCGTCATCCTGCTGACGATGAGTAACCAGCTGTCCAACGTTTTCGCCAACGTCGCGGCGGCTTTGCAGTCTCCCTAGGCCTATAAGGAGCGCACCAAACGGAAGTAAGCCACAAGTTGTTGTGGCAGACTGGCCGGGACACCCAGATGCCCCGACCCGAGAATTGGCCGCGCACCATCCTCCACGTTGACCTTGACGCCTTCTATACGTCAGTCCACCAGCGAGACGACCTCAAGCTCCGGGGCATTCCGGTGGCCGTCGCGGGACGCTCGCGCCGTGCGGTCGTGATGGGCGCTTCTTATGAGGCCCGCGGGTTTGGAGTTCGCTCGGCGATGCCGCTCCACGAGGCGCTGCAGCTGTGCCCACAGCTGATGGTGGTCAATCCTGACAGCGCCCGATACCGGGAGGCGAGCCGGCTCGTCCATCAGATCTTTCGCCGGTTCACGGCCCCCGAGCTGGTCGAGGGGGTTGCGCTCGACGAGGCCTACCTCGATGTCACAGCGAGAACCCGCCACGGGACCACGACGCCGGACGAGGTTGCGCGCCGGATCAAGTTCCAGATCCACACCGAGGTCGGCCTGACCGCATCGGTTGGCGCAGCGACCTCAAAGCTGGTGGCCAAGGTCGCAAGTGGCACTCGAAAGCCTGACGGCCTCGTTCTCGTGGCGCCGGGCACCGAGGCGGATTTTCTCGCCCCCCTCCCCATCGGCGCCATCCCCGGCCTCGGCCCGAAGACAGAGGAGCGGCTCCACGCCATGGGGGTGCGCACGGTCGGCGAGCTCGCCACCTTTGAGACGCAGCGCCTGGTCCAGGCGCTGGGAGTCGGCGGCGCCGTCCTGCAGCGGCTTGCGCAGGGTCGCGACCGGGCGCCGGTCGATGGCAGCAAGCCGGCGAAGACGATCTCGGCCGAGATCACCTTTGAGCGCGACGTCAGCGACCGCGTCGAGCTGGACAAGGCGCTTCGCGAGCTGACGGATCGAGTGGTGGAGCGGCTGAAGGCAGAGGGCGTGCGCGCCAGGACCATCTACGTGAAGCTCAAGCTTCCGGACTTCCGGCTGGTGAGCCGTCAGGTGAGCCGGACGAGCCCGACCGACGACGTCGAGACGATCTTCCGCGCCGCGAGCTCCGCGTTGGAGAAGTCGCATGTTGAGTCCCGGGCGGTGCGTCTAATTGGGGTTGGGCTGTCGGGCCTCGAGCACCCTGAGCCCGACCTCCAGATGACCCTGTTTGATTAGCCGCCGTCCGATCGACCACCGGCCGCGGTAGCACCGCGAGGATCTCACCGACCATCGTCCAGCCAAAGCTCTCGCGTGCTCGGGCGACCAGGGCACGAAAAACCATCGCCGTGGCGCGAGCGTCGTCGAGGGCAGCGTGTGCCGGCGTGACGTCGAGGACCAGCTCCTCAACCAGCCGCGCCAGCCCCGGCGTTTGGCCCTTCGGCAGCTCCAGCACGAGCCTGGCTAGAGCCGATGTGTCGATGATCGGGTGCGTCAACGGGCTTTCCAGTCCCCGGCCGACCAGCCAGGTGTCGAAGGCGTCGTGGCTGTGCTCCACCAGGACGGCCCCATGCGCGAAACGAAGAAAGGCTCTGCGCGCGTCGCGAAACTCAGGCGCTCCGATCAACATCGACCTGTCGATGTGGTGCCGCTTCTTGGCATAGGGATTGATGGGTGCACGGCAATCGACGAGGGTGTCGAAGAATGAGAGAGGGCCTGACAGCTTGAATCGCTCCGCGCCCAGCTCGAGCACCAAGAACGGCGCGTTGCCCGTCGTTTCGACGTCAATGGCGACAAACTGCGCCTCGTCCAGCAGCGTCTGCGGGCCGAACTCAGGCGCATCGACCGCGATCTCCTCCCACGGCACCGGCTCCGTTGCGCCACGCGGCTTCAAGAAGACGGGCTTCACGTCTGGCGCCCCAGAGCCGACCGCAGAAACGCGATCTCCTCGCGGGTGACGGCTCTCAAAAGGATGGCCGCTGAGGCGTACACGGCAATCCCGAGCAGCACGACCAGCAGGACCGCGTCGCCGGTGACGTTGCGAAGCGGATAGAGCACGACACCCATCACGGCACCGGCCAGAATCGTTCGCCACGATGCGGACGGCAGATGCAGCTTGCCAAGATTCTTCACGGTCAGCCACCATCCCACGCCGACGAGAACGACCTCGGTAACGACGGTCACCCAGCTCGCGGCGATGTACCCAAACGGCGGGATGAGGATGAGGTTGAGCAGAACGTTGACCACCAGGCTCGCTCCCGCAGCCTTCGCGTAGGAAGCCTGTCGGTCGAGGACCGTCAACGCTCCGATGAACGCGTTGTTGACGAACGCAAACGCGTATGCGAGGGCGAGGATCTGGAGCGCAGGCACCGACTCGCGGTAGAAGCTCGACCATAGGCCGGCAAGCGGGTACGCGAGCACGACCACCCCGACCGACAGGGGCCAGCCCACCATGAGGAGCGCCTTGAAGAACATTACGACGGCGCTTCGAAGGCGCTCCGGCGACGCTCGCTGGTAAACGGCAAGGGCTGGGAGCACGACCCCGAGCATGCTGATCGGGACGAAGAGCAGCGCCTCGAATGGCTTGTAAGCGAACGAATACCAGCCAACCTCTGCGCTGGTGCGGAAGAGCTTGAGGATCGGAACGTCGATCTTCCAGTACAGCGTGGTCAGGACGAAGGTCACCGCGAAAGGGAGACCCATCCAGAACCACTGCTTGAGGAGCGAAGTTTCGAAGCGCCAGCGAAAACGAGCGATCTTCAACGCGCGCAGCAGCACGGCGAAGAAGATGCAGTCGAATGCGTACATAGCAACATAAGCCCACAGGAAATAGGCGATGCCCTGATGGGTGAAGACTCCGATCAACGTGAGCGCGAGCAGCACCAGGCTTTCGAGAACTATCGCGATGGCTTCAAAGCCGAGGCGCTGCAGCACGTAGAGCGTGTAGCGCAATAGGTTCGCGTAGGACGTCACGACCATCAGGACGTAGCCCGGAATCAACAGATTGCTCAGCCCGAGGAAATACAGCGCTATCGCAAGGACCGGCAGCGCGATCAGGGCCAGGATCAACCGCGCGCTGAGCAGGTTCTGAAGGTAGCGCTCGATCTCAGAGGGTTGGCGAGCGCCCTCGCGCTGATACAGGACATTGAACCCGAGGTCGACAAATATCGGGGCCACCAGCGCGGTCACCGTCACCACCGTGTTGAAGTCGCCGTAGCGAGACGGGAGCAGGTATCCGGCGGTGGCGAACACGGTAACCAGGGCGATCAGCCGCGAAACCACGCGCGCCCCAAGGATCAGGACTGTGTTGCGGAGCGCCCGTGAGCCAAGCCCGGCGGTGGTGGGTTGGGTGACGGGCGGTGAGGCGTCGTGCTCTGACAACTGGCTGCATGGTACCGCTAGAGTTCGGGGTCACATGGCGGATCGGATGCGGATCCTGAGCGGCATGCGGCCCACTGGCCGTTTCCACCTGGGCAACTATCTGGGCGCCGGCAAAAACTGGGTCAGCCTGCAAAACGAGTACGACTGCTACTACTTTGTGGCCGACTACCACGCGCTGACCACTGAGCCGGACGGTCACACGGTCGAGAGCAAGGTCTACGACCTCACCGCCGACCTCATTGCTGTCGGCCTCGACCCGAAACGCAGCGTCATCTATCAGCAGTCGAAGGTCCCCGAGGTCGCTGAGCTCGCGTTGCTTCTTTCTATGGTGACGCCGCTCAGCTGGGTGTTACGGACTCCGACGTTCAAAGAGATGGCCAAGAAGCATCCGGACAATGTGAACCTGGGGCTCCTGTCGTACCCGGTGCTGCAGGGCGCCGACATCGTGATCGTCAAAGGCGAGGGGGTTCCAGTCGGCAAGGACCAGCTGCCGCACCTCGAGCTGATCCGCGAGGTGGTTCGCAAATTCAACCGCACCTATGCCCCGGTGTTTCCCGAGCCGAGGGCGCTGCTGACCGAAGCCCCGCTGATTCGCGGCACCGATGGCAAGCAGCGTATGTCGAAGACGGTTGGCAACATCGTCGGGGTCACCGAGGATCCGGCCGTGATTCGCAAGCAGGTGCAGAGCATGGTCACTGACGTCAAGCGCACCTATATGGCACAGCCCGGCCACCCGCGCACCTGCAACGTGTGTGCCCTCTACAAGTTCTTCTTCGACGATTGGCAGCACTACTGGGACCTGTGCCGCAAGGCGCAGATCGGCTGCGGCGAAAAGAAGAAGCTCCTGGCCGAGCGGATGATCGAGACGTTCAAGCCTTTTCGAGAGGCGCGCGCGGAGCTGACACCAGAGATCGTCGCGGGCATCCTCGACGAGGGCAGCGAA
>JBDUAO010000198.1:0-3164 GCA_040004595.1 Candidatus Dormiibacterota bacterium
CTGATGTCAAGAATGGGCTCGAGCATCCTCGCTGTCGCCATACGAAGGACGTTCGCGGATCTGCCTCAAACGCAGTACGCGAACGACTGGGTCGACTGGCAGACTGAACGCTAGATGGTCCGCACCCAGTGAGCCGCCGGTACTGGCTCAGGCGACGGCTCCGCGACGTGCGGACCTGAGGCCTGTGGCGCCTTTGCATGTTCTCCTGGTGGATGCCGAGCCGTCGTACCTGCTCAGGTGCCGGTCGCGACTCGAGCAAGACGGGCACGAAGTCCTGATGGCGACAGACTGTCAGTCGGCTCTTGACCTCGCCACGCAGATGGCGCCCGATCTGATAATCCTGGCCATGGTGCTGCCGCCAACGGGCGGCCTGGCGGTGCTCGAGGCGCTTCGGGCGGAGGAGCGAACTCGAGCAGTACCGGTCGTCGTGCTGTCCAGCAACACGGAACGACGGCTCGTGGAGCGCAGTCGCGAACTGGGAGTGCTCGACTACCTGACCAAGAATGTGACCACCCCTGCAGTCCTCTCTGCCTGGATCTCCAAGTGGCTCGGCGCACACCGCGGCTCGCTCGCTTGACGCCGACAAGCGTCAAGTCGGTCAGGGGCAGTGTGCCCGCGCTCCCGCAAGGCTCCAGAAGTAGCGCCTGGAGATGGTGAATTCGCCGTAGCTTAGGGTCTTGACCATATTCACCATCGGCCACTCCACTCGATCAATGGACGAGTTCGTCGACCTATTGAGAGCCAGCGCTATTGATCTCGTTGTTGACGTGCGAACCGCGCCCGGCTCGCGCCGGGTGCCCCATTTCGCAAAATCCTCGTTGTCCGCTCAGCTCCCATCGCGAGGCATCGAGTACGTCCACCTGCTCGAGTTGGGCGGCCTGCGCAAGTCGACGCCCGATTCCCCCAATACGGGTTGGCGGAACGCCAGTTTCCGAGCCTACGCGGACTATATGCAGACAGAGGCCTTCCAAATCGGCTTGAACCGCCTGGTGGCCATGGCCACCGGCCGCACGCTCGCGATCATGTGCGCGGAGGCAGTGCCCTGGCGTTGCCACCGCTCCTTGATCGCCGACGCTCTCACGGCACGGGGAGTCGAGGTGCGCGAGATTATCGGCCCGAGCCCGCCGCGGCTGCACACCATGACACCCTTTGCACGGGTCAATGACGATCGCGTTTCTTATCCGCCGCCAGAATTGCTCCCGTCGGATCTGCAGCTCGGAGCCGCCTCGAAGATGATCGTGGCAGGGGAACCAGGAACCGCCAGTGCTTGAGGCTCTACACCTCGCTCGCGAAGGGTCTCGACGGCAGGCCTAAGGACCTACGCTTGCGCGACTAGGGGTTGCATGTACCCCGCATTAGTTGCGTCCCTGAGCAGTCTCAAAACGTGCCGGACGACGACGCTCGCGCCAAGAGGTGCGCGGCGGCGGCGGCAACGGCAATCGCTTCAACCTCACCATCGGTTCCTAAAACCTCTGCTGGTGCTCTGTCGCCGCGCGATCGAGCCACTGGCAACTGCTGCAGATTAGGCCGTTTGAGTCTGGTAACTGCCTCAATCGAGCCAGACGGGAGTCCGGCTGAGGTACGTGGTTCGTGATCTTTGCTGCACGAGATACTGAGCTGATGGAACAAACCGATACGGTGGCGTTTGGTAAGCCGGGCACTGCCCCGACTTGGACCTCAAGCGCGAAGGATCGAATCGTCACCGCGCTCGGCACCAGCCGGCTTTGGGCCACCATCGGCCACGGCATCCTCAATGAGGTTTTCTGGCCGGCGACGGGCCAGCCCCAGGTCCGCGACCTGGGCTTCATCGTGGCCGGCGACAACTACTGGGCCGAAGTCAAGCGCATTTCAAAATACACGCTGACAACACCGGCACCTTATATCCCGTTACCCCAGGTGGTCCACACGGGCGAGCGTTACGCTCTCACGCTCGAGTTCCTGCCCGATCCCGCCCGCGACGTCCTTCTGATCCGAGCCAAGCTGGATGGCGAAGGGCTTCGGCTCTATCCGCTGCTGGCTCCGCATCTTGGTATGACCGGCTGGAGGAACACTGCCTGGATTTCAGACGGTCTCTTCGCTGCAAGCGAAGGCCAGGTCCTGTGCCTGCTCAGTGATCCTCCGTTTCGCCGCGCGAGCGCAGGCTACGTGGGCTCATCCGACGGTTGGCAGGACTTCTCCCAAAACGGAGCTATGACGTGGACTTTCGCGCGAGCTGACGAGGGCAATGTCGCCTTGATGGGAGAACTGGAGGCTGGCGAGAGCGTGCTGGCACTGGCTTTCGGCCCCACCGCTGAAGGAGCGCGAACTCTGGCTCGCTCCAGCCTCACCGAGGGGTACACGCACGTCCGCAAGTACTTCATTGCAGGCTGGGAGGAGTGGGGCGGCAAGCTGGCGTTTCCCGCGCCGACTCCGGCGCTTGCGGAAGCGGCCTCCCTTTCTACCGCTGTCATTCGCATGCACGAGGATCGAACCTATCCAGGCGCCATTGTCGCCAGTCTTTCCACCCCCTGGGGGAACTCGACGAATGACCCCGGTGGCTACCACCTGGTCTGGGCCCGCGACGCAGCAGAGGCCGGCTTTGGGCTCCTTGCTGCCGGCCAGGCCGAGGACGTAAATCACGTGCTGGCTTATCTGGCCGCCACCCAAAATCAAGATGGCGGCTGGTATCAAAACTTCTTTCCAGATGGGCGTCCCTACTGGACCGGCATTCAACTCGACGAGGTCGGGTTCCCGATTCTCCTTGCGGCGAAGGTCCTTGAGCTGGGCATGAGTGGTGAGCCGCCAGTAGGCAACATGGTGCGCAAGGCGGCCGCATATCTAGCCCAGCGAGGACCGATGAGTCCGCAGGACCGGTGGGAGGAGAATCCTGGAGCGAGTCCTTTTACGCTCGCCGTGGAGGTGGCTGCCCTCGTCGCTGCGGGACGCTACTACCTGGAGGGAACAGAGAGCGAGTACGCGCTTTCCCTCGCCGATAGTTGGAACGAGCGCATAGAAGACTGGACCTATGTCCGTGATACCGAGCTGAGCCGGAGTCATGGCGTCGACGGCTATTACGTTCGAATCAACCCACCAGTCGATGAAAGTGGCGCACGCGCCGGAGTGCTGGTGAAGAACCGGGTCGGGCCGCCGGTGCCAGCTGACACTTTGGTTGGTCTTGACTTCAT
>JBDUAO010000092.1:0-10647 GCA_040004595.1 Candidatus Dormiibacterota bacterium
TCGAACTTCTTCCAGCTTTCGGGACTGACAGCGCGAGGCTGGGTCTGTTCCCAGTGGGTTGTTTCCTCGGGGTCGAATGCAAGACTCGTCATGAGTGCTCCTTGTCTCGGTGGGCAGGTTCACTCAACTCTACGGTGTAGGGCTACAGGGTCTCTTGTCGGCCCAAAAGCGAAGGCGACCAGGAGCTGGGGTACTCCTGGCCGCAACAAGGGGTCTTGTAAGGAGGCGACGCTAGTTCTTGACGTCGATCACGAGGCGCGCCGGGTTGGCGAGCACGGCGACCCGGTAGCACGAGGTCTGGTTGACACCGAGGCCGAGAGACACCTGGCCCTCGAAGTCCTCGAGCACCCGCATCTCGGCGAGACCGGCGTACTTCGTCTTGAAGTCGCGCGCGCCGGCGTATGAGGTGTGGACGTCAGCGCCGCGAATGATCACCAGGATGCCGTGGCGTCCGAGGACCTTCATGGCCTGCCCGCTCGGCGACTGATTGAACGTGGTGCCGGCCTGGGGACGGATCGAGATGCTGCCAGGCTGCCCGTTCTTGAACTGGACGACCACTCGGTCGTAGCCCACGTGTGACCCGGTTCGCAGGGCATCGACAAATGAGGTTGCGGGAGATCCGTTGGCCGAGAGGTTGGTCGCGCTGCAGGTGAAGGCAGCTGCATTCGCGACCACGGTCGACACAGGCGACGATGCCGGCATCGCGCCTGGAGACGACTGGCTGGACGATGCGCTTGGGCTCGACACTGAACCGACCGGCAAAGCGCCAGTGGGTTGAGGCCGGTTCGCGTTGACCGCGAACATGACACCGATGGCGACCGCCGCCATCAAGACCGCTGCCACACCGACCATCCGGTAAGGCCGACTCCGCTCCGCCGTTGACGTAAGGAATGTGTTCATGCCCGTTAGATGCATACCGAGACAGGTTTGGTTGCATCCCGAAGGCAGTTGGCTCAGGAATCGGTCAGCTGAGCGCTTTCGCCACGCGAGCCTGCTGGACCCTTGCCAGATCAATCGCGCTCTGCACGCTGAGCATGCCTGCGGGCACGATCAGGACGATCTCATTCGTCATCACTCCCGTTCGCCAAACAACCACGTAGTAGGTCTGGCCCAGCTTCGAATAAACGATCGTGTTGGCGAAGCCGGCATCGCCGAGGCCGGCCACCGCCTTCCAGCCCCCAGAGCTCCGATATGTCATCAGGGCTGTCGCAACCGACTTGGTATCGCCTGAGCTCGGGGCGATGCTCGCCGCGCTGAGGATGGTTCGCTTCAGCGTCCTGTTCTGAAGCTGGACGGCCAGGCTGGACACCGCGGGCAGGCATGCGGGGCACAGCGGTTTGGAACCCTGACTGGCCACGATGTAGCCGGGCCTCAGGTCGGTTGGCTGGATCAGGATCGGGTGCAGGTCCACGACCGAAGCGGTTGGCGCAGGTGAGGGGGACGGCTGCGCAGAAGGCGAGGGTTGAGCAGACGGCGACGTGGCAATTCTTGCGGCGGATGGCTGCGGGACCAGAAGGCGGCCTACCAACTGTTCGGCCACAACCAGCACGGCGACCAGCACCACGGCGATCGCTATGTAGGCGAGCACCACGCGCCTCGTCCGGGCGGAGCCGGCCGCCCCCCCGCCCATGCCCGAAGCCGACATTGTTGTGGGCGCCCCCGCGAGCACCGGCTGAGCCCTTCCCAGGAATCTCTCCACCGCCAGCTCCAATTCCTCTGACGTAATGGCGCCCTGGCGCTGCAGGAACGCGAGCGAGTGGATCCGCTCCTCCGGGGGCACAAAGATTCCGGGCCCGGCAAGGTCTCTGGTCAGGCGCGGAGGACCGAACTGGATTACGGCGGTTGGCCCCGCCTCGGCGATGCGCCAGATGGGCTGCACCCCATACTCGCTGTGGGGCAGGACCTCCAGCCCGCGGGCTTCGAGAATCTGACCCGGCATTAATGCCGACGTGAGGCGCGACGGCGGCTCCGTGGACATGTCATCCCGGAACAGCTCGAAGCCGACCAGCTGCCGGTTTGCCGCGTCGAAGTCCGGCGCTCTCCACGCGAGGTCGATCAGCGCGCCGCTCATATTGGCGACGAGCGCCTGGACACGGAGATCGGAAGTTGGATCCGTCTTCTCTCGCCTCGCCGCGATGATGATCCGTGGCAAGGCCAAAGGCAACCCCCGGGCCCGGCCCGAGCTACCTACGATTGGGGCGGAGCCTTAGTTGTTCCGGACGTCGATGACCAGGCGCGTCGGGCCGGTCAGGATGGTGGCCTGGTAGCAGGCGATCGAGGAGAGCCCCACGCCCCACTGGACCACGCCCTCGAAGTCCCCGACCCTCCGCACCTCCAGAATCTCCGGAAACTGCAGCGTCTTGATGTCCGTCGACCCGCTGAAGGCGGTGTGGTTGTCGGCGCCTGTGATCTTGATCAGCAGCCCGTATTTACCCGCCAGCGTGACAGTGGCACCACTTCCATCCATGACGAACTTCGTGTTCGCCTGCGGGGTGACCTTGATGGTGCCCGTTCTGACGTCCTTGAACTCGATGGTGATCCGGTCGTAGCCCACGTGTGATCCGGTTCGCAGGGCATCGATCAGCCCCAACGGTGGCGCCGGCGCCCCTGTGGTCACCGTCATCGGGCCCGACACGCACACAAACGGTGACGCAGACGGTGAAGGAGTAGGTGCCGGCGTCGGAAAACTTGGGCAGCATGGAGTCGGGGTAACCTGCCCCACACCACCTGGCACCGACCGCCCTCGGTTCAGGGGGTTGCCGACCAAAAGGACGCCGACCAGGATGACGGCGATCACGGCCGCCGCCAGCGCGCCGATCCACACCGGGCCACGCTGCTCGGGAGAGTGCACGAGAGCTGCGCGCACGCGCTCGGGAAGGGCTGGGTCGGGCGACCCGCTGATCGAGTCCATGGCGTCGCCGAGCTCTCGGCGGAAGTCTTCGCGGGTCACTTCAGATCACCTCCTCAAGGGTCAGGTCCGATCGCAGCTTGCGAGCTGTTCGGTAAATGCGGGACTTGGCGGCCGCGGGCGAGAGGCCCAGGGTGCGGGCAACCTCGTCGAGCGGAAGGTCGAGATAGAAATAGAGGACCAGCGGCAGCCTCTCGTCAGGACTCAACTTCAGGAGCGCGGTCTTCAGGTCGGTCGAGGTGTCATCGAAGTGATCGCGGGTGCCAGGAAGCGGCAGAACCTCAGCGACCTTGACCACCGAAAACCAGCGCTGGCGGCGGAACATGCGGCACTCGTTGGCGACGATCGAGAGAAACCATGAGCGCAGCGAGCCGGCGTCGCCGCGAAGCTGGCCAAGCTTGCGCCAGGCCTTGATCGAGGCCTCCTGCACGGCATCCTCGGCCGCCGAGCGGTCGGCCAGCATGACGGCGGCCAGGCGGTAGGCAGGATTGAGGAGCGGCTCGATGAGAGCCGCAAAAGCGTGGGCATCGCCCTCCGCGGCGCGGACGATCATCTGAGGCCGCTGCTCAAGCACGACTCCAATCATGTCTCGACCATTGGATGCAGCGATCAGCCATTTGGTTGCACGAATGTGCACACAAGGCTGGAGGAGTCAGGTCCCGCCGGGCTGGACGGACGCCCAGCCGCACGATGGAGGTATGTCCTCCCCGCTCCGCGGGGAGGTGGCCCGCAGGGCAGGTGGGTGCCCAAGCACCCGTGGCGCCACGCTCCAATAGACTCGGAAACGTGCGCAATGTGGCTCTGGTCCTGGCCGGCGCATTCCTCATCACCAGCTGCGCAGGCTCAAGCCCCACATCGCAGGCCTCACCCCCGCCCTCCCTTACTCCGACCCAGGCGTCCCCGACCCCAACCGTCACGCCGAGCCCAGTCCTCGCCACGCCAACGAGTGCGAGCGCCGACAACCGTGCGTTCAAGTTCACCAAGGTCGCCGGTAGCCTACAGAGCCCGGTCTACGTCACCGGGGCCGGAGATGGCTCGGGGCGGCTCTTCATCGTCGAACAGGTCGGCCTCATCCGGGTCATGAAGAGCGGCCGCCTCCTCCCAACTCCATTCCTTGACATCCGCTCTCTCGTCGCCTCAGGCGGCGAGCGCGGGCTGCTGAGCGTCGCCTTCCACCCCCAGTTCAAGACCAACGGAGCCTTCCTCGTGGATTACACGCGCTCGTCAACCAACCCGGCGGCCGTCGGTGACACGGTCATCGCGCGCTACAACGCGCAGCCCAACTCCGATGTCGCCGACCGAGCCTCCGGCCAAACGCTCCTGACCATCGCCCAGCCGCAGGCCAACCACAACGGCGGGCTGGTCAAGTTCGGGCCGGATGGCTTTCTCTACATCGGAATGGGCGATGGTGGATCAGGGGGAGACACCGGCGCCGGGCACGCGCCGGAAGGCAATGGGCAGAGCCTGACAACGCTGCTCGGCAAGATCCTCCGCATCGAGGTGAGCGACGCAGGGCAATACAGAATTCCGGCCAGCAACCCCAACCTCGGAGCAGGAACGAGGCGGGAGATCTGGGCCCACGGCGTGCGCAACCCGTGGCGCTTCAGCTTCGACAGGGCGACCGGCGACCTGTACATAGGGGACGTCGGGCAGAACGCCTGGGAGGAGATCGACTTCCAGCCGAGCGCATCGAGGGGCGGCACGAACTACGGCTGGCCGAGCTGGGAGGGCAACCACCGCTACCGCTCCGGCCCGGCTAAGGCTGGCGACACCAAGCCGATCGCCGAGTACCAGCACGACGGCCAGGTCTGTTCGGTAACCGGTGGCTACGTCTACCGAGGGACGAGGATTCCGGCGCTGTCCGGCTTCTACATCTTCGGCGACTACTGCACAGGCCAGCTTTGGACGCTGGTCAAATACCGCGGGGTATGGAGGCGATCGCAGCTGCGCGACACCCCCTGGTCGATCTAATCGTTCGGCGAGGACGACTCGGGCGAGCTGTACGTGATCGACCACAACGGCTCGGTCTACCGATTCGACCCCCCCGCATAGCCGCGACCTGGGACCTGGCTCAGGCTCCCTGAAATGGAAGGAGCCGGGCCGATCGGCCCGGCTCCGTTGTAGTTTTTAGAACGATCGCCAGGAGTGAGGTGACCGACGTCAGGAACTGAGCACGGGGGTGGCCCGTACATGCAAGTGGCGGCGCCGGGTAGAGGCGCCGCCAATAGCGGGCGTGTTATTTCGCGTGGGTATTACGGGGTCGCGGTTGCCGGCTTCGCTGCGTTCTCGGCTGCCTCGTGTGCTGCGGTCTCGCCCGTCTCGTGGGTCGGGTCCTCATTCGAGTGGCCGTTGAAGCCTCCGCCCCCGCCGAACGGGCGCTGGCCTGAGTTCTCAGCCGCCTCCTGAGCGGCGCTTTCGCCCTTCTCGTGCGTCGCGTCCTCGTTCGTCTTGAACGCCGGCGACGGCGTCGCCGTGGCCGCATTGGCGATGGTCGGGCCGAACGACGATCGGGCCAGGACTGTAGCGCCCAGCACGATTCCGACCAGCATCGCGCCGGCAACCAATGATCCGAATAGCAGGGTACGTGTCTTGTTCATGGACACCATCTTTGCGGGCTCACCTCAAAACTGGCTGTGAATCGGGTGTGAGTTTTGTGCCCTGTAGCGCAAGGTATCGCCGGTTGGCTCGTTCTCCCGTACGAGCCGATTTGCAGCGGCTGGTTCGGTGTGCCTGCCAACGTCCTGGAATTCAATGAGACAAACACCTTACATTCGGAAGAGCTGCCGGCGGATTCTGGCGACAGCCGGATTCGTCGTTGCCCTGGCGACCACCGCCTGCGGTTCGCCTGTCGCCGGAGCAACCAGCAACCCTGTGCCGACCCCTGGCCCGGTCACCGCCGACAGCATCGGTGCCGCATTCGCCAACTCGACCATGGACAACGGTCATTTCAAGCTCCATGGCACCATCATCAAGAACAAGACCTACTTCCCCGTCACTGGAGACGGCGTCCTTCAGATGCGCCCGCAGCAAGCGCTTCAGATGAACCTCAACGTCCAGACCTACGGCTCGCAGGGCGTGGTCAGGATCCAGGAAATAGCGATCGGCACCAGGCTCTGGCTGCGCACCGGCACTGGGAAGTGGACCGCGAAGCGCGAGAGCGCATCGCCCACCAATCCCAGCAGCTACGTCGGCGAGGAGATCATCTCCGGAGTCGCCGTCTG
This sequence comes from Candidatus Dormiibacterota bacterium, assembly GCA_040004595.1. GTDB lineage: Bacteria > Chloroflexota > Dormibacteria > Dormibacterales > Dormibacteraceae > Palsa-872. Next base: position 6,130 of record JBDUAO010000092.1, read on the forward strand.
GCACGCTTTGTCAAAATCAGGCAGCAGCCAGTACGACATCTGGATTCGCGAGTCGGACGGCTATCCCGTCCAGATGGTTTACGCCAGCACCTCGGGCAAGCTCACGATGAACTTCAACAGTTTCAACACGAGCGCGACGATCATCCCTCCCCAGTAATGAGCCCCCGACGTCCGGCTGCCCCGCTGATTCCCTAACCTAGACTTTCGTCCACGGACAGGTGGCCGAGTCCGGTTGAAGGCGCAGCACTGGAAATGCTGTACAGCTGCAAGGCTGTCTTGGGTTCAAATCCCAACCTGTCCGCCAACCTGCCCTAAAGGCTCGCCGCGGCTCCTGACTGTCTTCCCACCACCAGCGGTCCGTCCGGGCCCCCAACTATGCACGTGTCGGTCAGACCGATGAACAGGCCGTGCTCGACCACGCCGACCATCGCCTTCAGCTCGGCCGCCAGGGCCGGGGCGTTGTCGATGCCGTCGGCCAGCGTGAGGTCGAGAATCAGGTTGCCGTTGTCAGTGATGTAAGGCGTCTCTTCCCCACCTCGCACAGTCAGGCTGGTTGCCAGTGTTGCCAGGCGGTGAGCCGTGGTGCGCCACAGGAATCCCGACACCTCGACCGGTAGCACCCCGACGCCAAGCTTCTTCATCACCTTGGACTCGTCGATGATCACGACGAATCGTTTTGACGCCGCGGCCACCAGCTTCTCTCTGAAAAGCGCGCCGCCCCTTCCCTTGATCAGGTTCAACGCCTGGTCCACCTCATCGGCGCCGTCAACCGTGAGGTCGATCTGGCCGATCAGCTCGGTCACGATCGGGATGCCGTTTTTTGCCGCCAGCTCCGCCGTGGCGCGCGAGGTGGGCACGCCCCTCACCCTCATGCCTTCCTTGACGAGCCGACCCAGGCCCTTGGTGAAATAGTTCGCCGTGGAGCCGCTGCCCAGGCCGAGAAGCATTCCGTCTCGCACGAGCTCCAGCGCCTTTTCGGCGGCGCCTTGCTTGAGCTCTTCTTGCTCAGACAACAGCGCCGCTTCTGATGGCTCTGATCCCCGCGCCAATTCCCTGCTTGTGGCTGAACACCGAGCTGCCCGCGACCAGGACCGTGGCGCCCGCTTTGACCACCAGGGGTGCCGTCTTGGCGTCGATGCCACCGTCGACCTCGATCTCAACGTCTGCCGACATCGCCCTCAGGCGTTTGATCTTGTCTGGGCTCGAGATGATGAACTTCTGGCCGCCAAAGCCAGGCTCCACGGTCATGACGTTGACGGTCGTGATGTACGGAAGGATTTCGCGCAGCGCTTCGACCGACGTTGCTGGGTTGATGGCGACACCCGCTTTGGCGCCCAGCTCTTTGATCCGCATCACTGTTCGATACAGCGACATCGTGGACTCGACCTGCACCTCGATGAGTGTGGCGCCCGCCTTCACGAATGCTTCGATGAAGAGCTCGGGGTTGTCGATCATCAGGTGGGCTTCGATCGGCAGCTCGGTCACGCGCCTGACGGCTTCGACGACCATGGGGCCGAAGGTGAGGTTGGGGACGAAGTGGCCGTCCATCACGTCCACCTGGATGCGGTCGGCGCCCGCTCGCGCCGCCTCCTTCACCTGCTCGCCCAGCCGGGTGAGGTCGGCGGACAGGATCGAGGGAACTATCTCGACCTTGCTCACCCGCCTGCCGCCGCGCGGTCGATCAGCCATCGTGCGCCCGCAATCATCCCCGATGGCACTTCTTGCCGTTTCGCCAGCCCGACCGCCTTCGCCTTGCCCGCGCCCGTCGCCAGGATGATCACTCGCCGCGCACCTTGCAGGGTCTCCATCGTGAGCGTCACGCGCTCGGGTGGAGGCTTAGGCGAGTTCCTTATGCCTGTGACCAGGCCTCTGGCTTGCAGGACAGGGTGGCCGGGAAAGAGCGAGGCTGTGTGCCCGTCCTCGCCGATACCGAGGACGACCACGTCCAGCGGCACCAGGGCCTTGATGGTCGCTTCGTACTCCGCGGCCCCTTCGTCGGGGCCGAGCTCGGCCGGCATGCGGTGCACCGTCGCGGGTGCCACCTTGTCCAGCAGGGTTTCTCTCGCCATCCTGTAGTTGCTGTCGGAGTGGTCCGGCGGCACGCACCGCTCGTCGCCGAACAGCACGGTCACCCTCCCCCACTCGACCTCGAGCTCTGCCAGCAGCTCGTAGCACCGCGCCGGCGTGGTCCCTCCAGCCAGCGCGAGCGTCCGTGAGCCCTCCTGGAGCGCCTCCGCGATCGCGGCCGCCCCGGCCGCCGCCACCTCCTCAGGCGTGTCCAGGATCGTGAACTCGCTCACAGGGCGCGTATGAGCTCGGCGGCCGCCGCCAGGGAGCGCATGTATACCGGGTCGTGCGCGCCTGTCGACAACAGCTTGAGCAGCAGGGTGGCCTCGTCCTCGACATCCACCCGCTGCACGTGGCGCAGGGTCTCCGCCCCTCCGATGTCGATCATCGTCAGGAGGACGCGGTTCTCGCCCAACCGGCGCTCACGGGTGAGGAGCGTCGCCCTGCGCGCAGCATCGCCCGGCAGGTCGCCCGTCGCCGTGTATTGGAGCGCCTCGCGGTTGCGCTGGAGGACCTCGCGGTCACGAGTCGCCGTGCGGTGGGCGACCTCCAGGCCCGCGTCGTCGTCGCCGCCCGGGCGGTGGTGGTAGCGCAGCTCGGATGGGCCGACCCCTGAGGTCAGCTTGTGGCGCCTTTCCGGATCGCGCTGCACCGTCAGCTCGAACGTGCGCCCGGATGATGCTCCGCGGATGCGAATCGCGATGACCTCCCCCTGGACCAGATCGGGCTTCTGCACCGGCCTGAAGGCAACTTCGATCTGGCGGCTTCCCTCCGCCTCGAAATGCGCGACGACCACGCCGCCCGGGCCACCGACCGCCCTCCTTACTTTCCAGCCCAGAGCTGATGCGAGCCATCCGACCAGGAGGGCGGCGGCGATTCGATTGCCACGGCCCTGGGCGACGTAGTCGATTCCGACTTCGCCTATCCGGGCCATGTGGCCGCGCCGTTCCTTGGGCTCGAAGAACTCCGCGATCACCTCGCGCCAGGGCTCGAGACGGGCCCATTGGAAGTCGGCCACGCCGAGCTGACGGTGCGCGCTGAGGGCCAGGTCCGCCAACCCGAGGAAGGATTGGTGAGGCCGGTCGAAGCGCGCCGAATCGACGACCAGCGCGTCACAGATCCTGATGGCGTCAAGCAGCTCGCTGGTGCCGAAAGGCGGCGTGTCGAGCCACCAGAGGTAGACCGGGACCCCGCTGAGCAGGAGCGGGTCGACCAGGGCCGCGAGATGCTCTCCAGCAGCCCCCCGCACATGCAGCGAGACCACCTCGCATTGCGCGTGCACGGTTGACGACGGGCTGAGCGGATGCGTGGCGATGCTGGCATCCATGCGGCCTGTGCGGACGTTGAGCTCCTCGGAGACAACGATTGCCATGTGCGGGTGATGGGTGGCGATGGCGACGCTGGCGCGCTGCGCTCGTGCCTCATCCCCACTGGCCGTGGCGACTGCCACCAGCGTCATCACGCAGTTGCGGGCGTGAGGATGCTCCTGGTCGTCCGCATCGCTCTGGGCGAACTTCCGCCGGATGCCACTGAGCGCCGACGAAACGTCACCAATCGTCACGGCTTCGCCGTGCCACGCCACATCCGGAACAGTCGCGGCGCTCATGGCCTGTGCCACTCCCTGCCGTCTGCCTGCGTCAGCTTGTCCGCCTCAGGCGGACCCCAGGTGCCGGAGGGATAGAACGCGAGCGGAGGCCTGTCGTCGCGCCATGCGGCCTCGATCGGGTCGATGAAACTCCACGCCGCCTCCACCTCATCCGCGCGCGTGAAAAGCGTCGGGTCGCCGATCATGCAGTCGAGAAGTAGGCGCTCGTAGGCCTCAGGGGTCTCGATCAGGAACGACGACATGTACGTGAAATCCATCGACACGTTTCGCAGGCGCACTCCGGCGCTTGGCACCTTCGCCCCGAATCGCAAGGAGATTCCCTCCTCGGGCTGAATGCGAAGCGTTATCGCATTCGGATCGAGATTGCCTGCGGCCTCGAACGTCTGATGAGGCGGCCTCTTGAACCTGACGTGGATCTCTGTGACTCGTTTTGGCATTCGCTTTCCAACCCGAATGTAAAACGGAACCCCCGACCACCGCCAGTTGTCGACGAAGAGACGGAGCCCGGCAAATGTCTCGGTGAGCGAGCCTGGCGAGACAGCGTGCTCCTCGCGATATCCGCCGACCTTCTCGCCGAGCACCCAGCCTGTGGCGTACTGGCCGCGGACCGTCGACGTCGCCACCTCGGCGTCTGCTATCGGCTTGATCGCGCGCAGCACCTTCACCTTCTCGTCGCGCACCGCTGTCGCGTCAAAGGCGATCGGGGGTTCCATCGCCACGAGGGCCACCAGCTGCAGCGCGTGGTTCTGAACGATGTCGCGCAGCGCCCCAGCCCTCTCGTAGTACGAGCCGCGCATCTCGACACCGATCTCTTCGGCCGCGGTGATCTGGACCGAATCGATGAG
>JBDUAO010000093.1:0-10576 GCA_040004595.1 Candidatus Dormiibacterota bacterium
ACGGCACCGACGAGGCGGCGCGCCGGCTGGAGCGGGTGCTGACCAACGACCCTGGCACCGGCGTGATGCGGCACGCCGACGCGGGGTACGAGCGCGCGATCGATGTGGCGAACGAGCGTGGCGTCCACATCCCCATGCAGCGCGCTTAGGTGAACGGTTCAGGCATCTGGCACGCTGACCAGGCCTGGCTCGGCCATCGAGCCGAGAACGTCCTCATCGAGGTCGAAAACGGGCTCATCAATAAGGTGACCGAAAGCGCCAAGGCTCCGTCAGGCGCCACCACGCTGCGAGGCTGGACGATCCCCGGTCTCGCCAACGTCCACAGCCATGCATTCCAGCACGTTCTGCGCGGAGCCGCCGAAACCGGTGGCGGGGACTTCTGGGAGTGGCGCGAGCAGATGTACCGGGCCGCAGAGGGCTGGACCGCCGGCAGTTATTTGCAACACTGCCGTGGAGTTTTTCGCGAGATGCTGCAGGCTGGGATCACCGTGGTCGGTGAATTTCATTACCTGCATGGCCTCGGCAACGCTCTCGGTGAGGCTGTCGCGTTCGCAGCCGCACAGGAGGGTATACGTCTGACGTTGATTGACACGTGCTACTTACAGGGTGGGGTCGATGGCCGGCCTCTCCACGGCGCGCAAACCTCCTTTTCAGACGGCGATGTTGATGCGTGGGTGGCGCGAATGGATGCACTTGCAGTTGGCGAAGACGTGCGGGTCGGAGCCGCGATCCACAGCGTTCGCGCAGTCGATGTGCCGTCGATGCGAAGAGTCGCCGCCTGGGCGCGAATGCGCAAGGCGCCTCTCCATATACATCTGGCCGAGCAAGCTGCCGAGGTGGACGAGTGCATTGCGGCGATGGGCTGCACGCCGACGCAGCTGCTGGAGCGCGAGGGAATTCTCGGACCCGATCTGACCGCGGTCCACGCCGTCCACGTCGACGACGACGATATCGCGATGCTTGGCCGTCACAGGGTGTCCGTGGTTGCCTGCACAACGAGCGAGCGAGACCTCGGAGATCGCGCCGGTCCGCTTGGCCGCCTGGCGGCCGCGGGGAGCCCAATCTGCGTCGGCAGCGACTCCAATGCTGTCATCGACATGCTCGAAGAGGCGCGGGGGCTCGAGCTCGACCAGCGCCGAGCCACCGGCCGCCGCGTGCATCACCAACCCGTCGACCTGTTTCGTGCCGCGACCATCGGCGGCACGCGCGCGTTGGGCTGGGAGGCTGGCGAGTTGAAAGCGGGGATGCTTGCGGACTTCGTCACCATCGACCCCCCACGCGATGACGCGAAAAAGGATCTCGACCTCGGATATCTGATGTTCAGCCGCTCGGCCCACGACGTGAACAACGTTGTGGTTGGTGGCACGACAGTGGTGTCGAGATGAGGCGGCTGACAGGAATCGGCCGATTGTTCACAGGCACGGCGGCCGGCGTCATCGAGAAGGCTTCGGTCATCGTCGATGACGAACGCATCGCCTGGTGCGGGCGCGAGGGCGATGAGCCTCTCAACCTGATGGGGTACGTCAGCGAGGACGACGATTGCGGTGGCGGCCTGGTGACCGCCGGCTTGATCGACGCCCACACTCATCCCGTCTATGCGGGCAACCGGATGTCGGAAGTCGCGATGCGGACGGCCGGCGCGTCGTATGCCGACGTGGCCAAGGCGGGCGGGGGCATTCGGGCCACTGTGAAGCCCACGCGCGAGGCCACGCCGCAAGTGCTCGAGGACGCGACTGCAGCGCGGCTGAAGCGTTGGTTCGAAGGCGGCGCGACCACCGTCGAAGCGAAGACCGGGTACCACCTGGAGCGCGAGGGCGAGCTGGAGTCGACCCGCATCCTGAGCCGGCTCGGCCGGCGGGCCGACCTGCCGCGCATCGAGGTCACCTTTCTCGCGGCGCACGCGCTGCCCCCAGATCGCGGCGCGAATCTGGGCAGGTACGCCAAGGAGGTGGCGCGCTGGTGCCCGGACGCCCACCAGGCAGGGGCGCGCTTCTGCGATGTGTTCTGCGACCAGGGATATTTCAGCGTCGATCAGTCGCGCCACATTTTGAAAACCGCGCTCGAGGCGAAGCTGATCCCTCGGATCCACGCCGATGAGCTCGCCCGCACCGGCGGCTCGAGACTGGCCGCCGAGCTTCACGCGGCGTCCGCCGACCACCTTCTATGCGCCAATCGCAGCGACGCGATCGCCCTGGCGCGCGCGGGTGTTGTCGCCACCCTCGCCCCGGGAACCGCGCTGTCCATCGGCCGGCTGCCACCGGTCAAGGAGCTGGCCGCGGCCGGCGCTGCGATCGCCCTGGGCACCGACCACAACCCGGGGACGAGCGGGATCACGAGCATGAGCCTCGTCGTCGCCATGGCCGTCGGCGTCTTCAAAATGTCGGCGGAGCAGGCGCTGATCGCAGCCACGGTGGGCGGCGCATTGTCGATATCGCGCTCCGATCGGGGTGCTGTGGCGCCCACGATGCTCGCTGATCTCGTGCTTTGGGAGGCCGACCATGAGGGCGCATTCGCCTGGGCTTATGGTCTGAAGCCGCGCCGAGTGTGGCGCGGAGGAGTGCCAATTGCGTGATTAACGTTGCAAGAAAGCGGCAAACAAGGTACAAGTTCTTGCAAAGACCGCCGTTCAACCATGTGATTTAACAAAAGATGCGGTCATGGAGGAATTTGTTTAGTGGCTAAGTGGAACCCGCTGGCGTTGAAGCTCTTGATGTGGGTCATGGGCGTTTTGATTGTGATGGGCTCAGGGCTGGGCTTCATTGGTAGCACCTTTTTCGCGTTCGACACTTGGGCTGGAGTCTCGGCATCGGTCGCCGGGATAGCGTTTGGTGCGGGCATCATGATTGCCGGCTTCGACCCCGAGGGAAATGTGAGCTGGGTGCGAGCCCTGATCATCTACGCGATCCTCGAGGTGGTCTACCAGATCTTCAACCAGATCGCCGTTGGTCGTTTTGACATCGTTCCGTTCCTGATCGCAGTCATCGTCGCAGGCATGCTTTTGTGGCTGTACCCGAACAAGGCCCAGCTCTGGATGAGCTCGAGCAACACGATGGCCCACAAGGCCTAGTAACTCAAACGTCAAGGGGCAGCCTCAGGCTGCCCCTTTTTTATTGGAGGGTGGGATGCGGGTCATCAAATCGGCTGACCGGATCGGCGGCGACGCAGAGCCGCCGAAGGGCAAGTTCCATGGCCACGCCTTGCAGAGCCTCCTGCACCACACCACCGAGGAGGCCAGAGCGAGCTTCGTCCGCTTCGAGCCTGGCGCCCACACCCACTGGCACCAGCACTCGGGCGGCCAGGTGCTCCACATCATCGAAGGCCTTGCCCGCATCCAGGCATGGGGCGAAGCGGCTGTATCCCTTGAGGCGGGCGACACCGCGGTCGCGCCGGCGGGCGAGAAGCACTGGCATGGAGCGGGCGAGGGTGGCCCGATGACCCAGCTGGCATTCACCTCAGGCGAGGTGACGTGGCTGGAAGAAGTAGATTCCGCGTATTAAGGCTGCGTGCCCGGCTCGTCCCCGCTCACTATCCACCGCCCGCCACCGCCCGCCGACACCAGGTCGTCCGCCGCCTGCGGACCCCACGACCCTCTCGTGTACGGCTCGGGGTGGCCCTCCGCCTCCCATGCCCTGAGCAGCGGGTCGACGATCTCCCACTGCAGCTCGATCTCCTCGGCTCCAGGAAATGCCGAGTGTCCGCCGGCGAGCACCTCGGACAGCACGTTCTCGTACGCGTCAGGCAGCGGCGCCTTGGTCAGGCCCGCGTAGTCGAGCTTCATGCCCGCGGGCACCATCTCGAATCGGGTACCCGGGCGCTTGGCGCCGATGCGGATGGTGATGCCCTCGTCGGGCTGGATCCGGATCACGATCAGCGAGGGCACGCCACGCTGGCGGTTGCCGCCTATGCGCAGGTGCGGCGCGTCGCGCAGCCTGATCACGACCTCCGTGACCCTTCGCTGCAGCGCCTTGCCGGTGCGCAGGAAGATCGGCACGCCGTCCCAGCGCCAGTTCTCAATCGATAGGCGCACCGCCGCGTAGGTCTCGCGTCGCGAATCGTCCGCTACGGCCTCCTCGTTTAGGTAACCGACGTACTGACCGCGAACCGCGAAGCTGGTATCGATCGGCGAGATCGCGCGCAGCACTGCGCGCTTGGCGCGGCGAACGTACTCGGCATCGAAGGTGGTGGGCGGCTCCATCGTCACGAGGGCGAGCAGCTGGAGCATGTGGTTCTGGATGATGTCGCGGACCGCGCCGGTCTGGTCGTAGTACCCCGCGCGCTTTCCGATTCCCTCCTTCTCGGCAACGGTGATCTGGATGGTCTCGACGAGGTTGCGGTTCCACACTGGTTCGAACAACGAGTTCGAGAACCGGAAGGCGAGGATGTTCTGGACGGTGTCCTTGGCCAGGTAGTGGTCGATTCGGAAGGTCTGCTGCTCCTCGAAGGCCTTCGCTAGCTGCGCATTGAGCTTCCGGGCCGATTCGAGGTCGTGACCGAGCGGCTTCTCGACAACGATTCGTCGGGTCGGGTCTCCCTTGATGGTGAGCTTAGATCTGCTGAGCGCTCGGACGATGTCGCCTGAGGTCCCTGGTGGGGTCGCCATGTAGAAGATGACGTGCTCTGCCCCCGTGACGAGCCGCTTAAGGCCTGCGAAAGTCTCCGGCGTTTTGTAGTCGAGCCTTGCCCACTCCGCCGTCGCGGCCAGGCGCTGGCTGCCGCTGCGCTTCTTCACGATGTCGCGGAAGGCGTTGGTCGACATGGCGGTCCGGCCCGCGCCGATGACGCGGAGCGACATCCCGTCGGGGGACGCCAGGCGCTTCAGGGAGGGCAGGATCTTGCGCTGGGCGAGGTCGCCAGACGCGCCGAAGATGACGAGGTCGACGCGAGAAGCCATCGTCAAATCCTAGATGGACACGACTGCCGTACCCGCAGCCTCATCGTGGATGTCGCGCCTTCGCGCTGCCGCGACCGGCAACAGGGCCAGCCTCACCAGCGACTGGCCGGCGCTCAACTTCGAGCCGTCGAACGAGACCACTCGCTGCTTCATCACGGCGCCACCAATGGTGGTTCCGGAAAGACTCCAGCAGGCGACGTGGTAGCCGGTCGCGATTCCGAGCGCCAACGGCAGCCGCAGCCTCCCACGCCCGAGGATCGCCGCTATCGATAGGCATAATGTGGCGTCGATCGCCGCCGCGGCGATGCGCCTTGTGCGGTCGGCCGGCGGGCCCGGTTCGGGCTCGCGCCCGCGCACGCGCAGAAGGTGGAGGCGCGTCAGCAGATGGTGGATCGGCAACTGGGTCAGCGCGTAGATCGGGCGGGGCAGCATCGGCCGGTAGCCGTCGACCGACTCGACCAGGCGACCGTGCAGCAGCTCGCTGCGAAGGCGGCCACCACCCGAGCGCGCAAGGAGCCCACCCTCGATCGGCCACTGGACGCTGGTGGGCGTGATTCGCGGCCGGCCCAAGCGGATCAGCTCGAGCGGCCCGAGTCGAAGCGTGTTGTCCCGCACGCGGATCAGCCCGAAGGTCAGCGCCTCGATATCTGCGGCGAAGCTGTCTCGCAGGGTCTTGCCCGTTACGGGGTTCGGCATCGACACCGAATCCACGATCACCATCCTGCCGCCAACCCACCTCACTCCAATATCTTGGGGCGATGGCGCAGCGCGAGTTCTCGGCGGACGTCAACGTCAAGACCACGCCTGAGCGTGCTTTCGACTATTTCGCCGATCACGAGCACGTCGCGGCCGTACTTGATGGCGTCACGAAATGGGAACCGATCGGGCGGAGGACTGAAGGCATCGGCGCCTGCTACGAGGTCGAGATGGTCGCTCTTGGGTTCCCGCTCAAGAGCGTGCTGCGTCTGGATCGCTGGCGCCGACCTCATGAGATCGGGTGGGTGTCCGAGAAGGGCCTGATCAAGCAGGAGGGCGGCTTCACATTCACCAGGGTCAAGGGCGGAACGCGCATCGTGCTGCGCATCGCCTACACGCCTCCAGGGGCGATTCTTGGCGCGGCGGTTGCAGGGCAGCTGGATGGGGTTGTGCGTCGCCGGCTGCAGGCGGCGCTGGAGCGAATCCGAGACGTGCTCGAAGCGAAAGGTTGATCCGCCCTGTGCTTACAGTGATCGCGTGAGGTTGAACAGCGAGGCCCGGGCGGTGCTCGGCCACACTCCGATCGGCATGCTGGCCCTTCGCGCGGGCCGGCTTCCCCTGGTCAACCCGGCGGTCTTCCACTTCGCGTCGGGTTCGCTGTGGATGACGACCTCTCGCTACGCAGCCAAGATCCTGAGCGCGAAGCGCGATCCGCGCGCCGCCTTCCTGGTCGATGGCGGCGCAAAGGCGCTGCTGCTGCGCGGCCATCTCGAGGTGTACGACCCGCTTTCGGTGTCGAGCCAGGTGCGCGCGGTGCTTGATGGCCCCGGCTATTTCTTTGGGATGGCGGGGTATGCGCTGAAGAACGCGCCCTACTTCGCAGGCTATCTGCTGGACATCGCGGCCCTCCCGCGCGAGTGGTTGCCTTACAACCGGGTGGTTCTACGGCTTCGGCCGAGCGACGCAGAGCTCGCGGACGTCACTGCTTTTCCCGCAGCTCAGGCGGCGCGCGTGCCGGCGGTGCCGGCCGAGGTGAGCCGGCGCCTGGCCGGGGTACCACGCGGATACGCCTGCTGGATCGAAGGCGGGATGCCTGTGATCAGGCCCGCGTTGTGGGAGGTCGACCACGGCGAGGTGATACTGGCGCCCACCGCGGGACGGGTTCGGCAGGGTACGGTTGGCGCGCTCGTGGTTGAGTCCCACCACCGATTCCGGCCATCGTTGATGGTCGGAGCGTGCGTGCGAGGCACGTTCGGCCCGGCGACCGATGGGACCGCCATCGCCGAGCGTTACGGGGTCGCGGCTGCGGACCTGCCGACGGCTTTAACGCTGCTGCCAGAGCGCGTGACATCGTGGCGCGGCTTTTCGATCGCCACCGCGGTCCCGCGCTCAGCCCGCCACCTCAAGGTCGCGCAGGGCTGATGGCCAAGCCGGCTTCGCCTGGAGTGCAGGTCTCGCGGTGGACCGCGGGACACTGGACTGAGTCGCCCGACATGGTGGTCACGGAGGAGCCGCTCCAGCTGATGCTCGACGGCGAGGCGCTCTCGGTGGTCATGCGCACGCCTGGCCACGACCTGGAGCTCAGCCTTGGTTTGATGTTCTCCGAAGGCATCCTGCGTGGGGCCGGCGACGTACGCGTGATCAGGATCAGCGCTGAGGCGGGGGAGCTGGAGGCGGGCGTTGCCGTCGAATCATCGCTGGTCGAGTCCAACCAGGTCGACATCCAGCTGGCCGCCAAGCCGCGGCGCCGACCGGAGCGATCGATGCTCTCGAGCTCAGCCTGCGGCGTGTGCGGCACGGTGCTGATCGAGGACTTGCGGCGCGACCTGGCGCCGCTGCCCGCCGGCTCGACCGTCGACCCGCACCTGCTTCCGGGCCTGGTCGAGAGGTTGCGCTCGGGTCAGGGCGTCTTCGATCGCACGGGAGGGCTCCACGCCGCCGGGCTTTTCACCAGCGGTGGTGAGCTGGTCACCTTGCGGGAGGACGTTGGACGTCACAACGCTGTCGACAAGGTGGTCGGGCGCGCCCTGCTCGATGAGCGTGTGCCCCTCGACGACTCGATTCTCGTCGTCAGCGGCCGGGCGGGCTACGAGATAGTGCAGAAATCGATCACCGCGGGCATTCCGGTGCTGGCGGCGGTCGGAGCTCCGTCGAGCCTCGCTGTCGCGCTGGCGAGGGAGTTCAACCAAACCCTGGTCGGCTTTCTGAAGGCCGACCGCTTCAACGTTTACTCGGCGCCGGAGCGCCTTTCCAGCAGCCGTTGATCGCCGCGCTGTCCACCCGTCCCGCCCTCAGGGCGGCAGCAATCGGGGGCTACATCCTGCTCGTCGAGTGGACGAGGGCGCTGGCGTCGACCATCCCCGGCGCGATGATTCCGGCGATATTGCTCGGAGGGGGAGCTCTCGCGGTCAGCGTCGTCGGCTGGCCCGCGCCGATGCTGGGCCTGGGCACGTCACGGCTGGGACTCCGGATACTGGGCGGCTTTGCCCTGGCGGCAGTGCTGCTGCTGCCCGCGGCGGTGCGAGCCGGCGAGGCGCCGATCATCCCGACCTCATTCGCAATGGTCGCGGTGATCATCTCGGTCGCACAGGAGCTGGCATTCCGCGGAGTGCTGTACGCGGCGCTCGACGAAGCGGGCGGGGCGCCGCTCGCGATAGTCGGCAGCACGGTGGCGTGGACGGCGGCGCACGCGCTTTCGCACCCGCCGGCTTTCCTCTGGGCGGTCGCGGCAGCCGGCCTGTTGCTGGCCCTGTGGCGCTGGGCGTGCAGGGACCTGGTGGCTCCAATCGTCGGGCACGTGCTGGCGGATCTCGCACTTTGAAGCGCCCGCTCCTGATCGCCGCCGCGGCCGGTGTCTATCTCGTCGCCGCGTGGATGGTGGCGCCCGGGTTTTACGACGGCATAGCTCCGCAGCAGCCGTACAACTTTGTCTGTCCACCTCCAGTCGCCGGCGCGAACAGCGGCGTAGCGGCGCAGCCGGGCCACCTGGTGGTCAAGGTGATTGACGGCACCAGCGATGCCGGATCTGCTTTCACCGACGATGGCCAGGCGATTCTCAGCTTCCCTCCGGGCGCGTTCGAGGCCGCGGGCAAGAGCCAGGTCGTGATCGACATCAACCCTGTATCGCCTTGTCCGAACCCGACCGACCTGCATTTTTCTACCAACGTCTACCTCCTCACCGCGGACGCTCCTTTTGTCCAGAGCTCCGCGACACCGACCACATGCCAGCCGGCATGCATCGCGTTCCGCTACTCAAACCTGATCCCCGCGCCGAGCTTCATCTACCTGGCGGCAGGCGCAAATGGCCCGTGGAAGAACATCGGCGGCAGTGAGGGCCAACCGTTGGTCGTCCGGGCGAACACAGGTCAGCTCGGCTTCTTCGCCGCCGGCTACCCGGCAAACGCTACGAACAAGGGCGCCGTTGGCACCAGCCGGCTGCTGCCAATCGCCGTCGCGGTCCTCATCATCGGAGTGCTGGTCGCCGGGATTCCGCTGGCGATGATCCGCCGCCGGCGAGCCGGGGCCGAAGCGGACGAGGGCGACGAAGACGGCGAAGACGGCGAAGACGGCGAGGTGCGGTCTACTCCTCGTACTTGATGGCTTCGAACAAGGTGCCGCACCGCCGGCAGCGGTACTGCAACGTCATCGCCTGGGTCCCGAAAAGAGAGATGACCTCGGCGTCATGTTCTTTGCAATGAGGGCATCGAGGCTGGGCGCGCGGCGGCGACTCAGCCCTCCTCTGGGGTCCCCGCGGTGTCACGGTGTGGGAGGCCCTGTGAACTTCTTCTCCTCGAGCCCACGCAGCATCGCAAACGTGGGATCGTCGATGGCGCCGGGCCGGCTGCGCCGGCGCACCGGGTCCCAGGCCTTCCAATCGACCTGGTCTTTGGGCGCCTTGATCTCGAGCTTCTCTTCGAGGCGCGCCACCAGCTCCGATGGTCCCATGCTCAAGCGGCCTTCTTTGTGGAAGTGAGCGGTCTCGCCGTCGGGCGGACCAAACCACTCGATCGCTTCGCGCCAGGCCTCGTTCAGCGGAGCGGCGTCCACACCGGACCTTAGCCAGCTGCGGCCGTGGAGGAAGTGGTAGCGCTCCTCCATGAGCATCTTCCGCAGGCGATGCTGGAGGACTTCGACCGAGCCGCTGACGCACGCCTCGATCATCACTGTGAAGGCGGAGTCGAGGATCGCGTTGGCGGCGACAAACTGCGCCCACTCCGTCCACGGTGCATCGAAGTACTGGAGCGACCGCAAGCTGCCCGCATCGCTTTCGCGGCCGGGCCCACGTGGATCCTCGCCCAGAGGTTCGAGGCAGCCATACAGCACACGGCTGTGGCCAAGGTCGTCGAGCCCCATCGCCGCGGCTGCGATATCGGCTTCCAGCGAAGGGGCGCGCGTAGCCCACTCGGCGTAACGCAGGCCAAGCATCTGCTTGTTGTCGGCGATGCTCAGGACGAGGTCGGAGAGGCTCATGGCTCCCCGGGTCGCCAGAGCTCGATGACATGTTCTTTGCGGACGATCGCCATCTCGACCCAGCGCTCCTCGTCGTAGGTGGCGCGAGCGTAGGCGACGGCGAGGTCGTCATCGGGAGCGACAACGCTGCCCACCTGGTGCAGCGGCTCCCCCCGTGTCTTGCGCGCGAACACCTCGTACTCCACAGCGTCGCCGCTGACGCGCTTGTACTTCGTCAAACCGCCAGGCCCCACGACTCGAGCGCGTCGCGCCCCGCCTCGGTCACTCGCGCTACCGTCCACGGCGGGTTCCAGACGACGTTGATGCGGACCTCGCGCACTCCGTCCTCGCGCAGCAGGCGCTCGCGCACGTCCTCGAGGATGAAGTCGGAGGCGGGGCAACCCATCGCGGTGAAGGTGAGGTCGACCTCGACGAGCCCAGCCTCCTCCGCAACGCGGTAGATGAGCCCGAGGTCGACCAGGTTGATCGGCATCTCGGGGTCCTGCACCTCAGCGAGAGCGGCCCAGAGCCTCTCGTTCA
>JBDUAO010000199.1:0-3129 GCA_040004595.1 Candidatus Dormiibacterota bacterium
CCCCGGAGGTGATGTCGCCGAAGACGAGCTCCTCGGCCACGCGACCACCCATGATGCCGGCGATCTCATCCATCAGCTCGTCGCGGGAGATGAGGTACTTGTCCTCTTCCGGCAGGCTCAGGGTCCAGCCCAGCGCCATGCCTCTCGAGATGATCGAGATCTTGTGAACCGGGTTGGTGTGCGGCAGCGCCTTCATGACCAGGGCGTGGCCCGTCTCGTGATAGGCGATCACCTCTTTCTCATGGTCGGAGATGCGGCGGCTCTTTCGCTCGGGACCCGCGATCACCCGGGCGATCGCTTCTTCGAGCTCATCCATCCCGATCGTCTTCTTGTTGGCGCGTGCGGCAAGAATTGCCGCCTCGTTGATCAGGTTGGCCAGATCGGCGCCGCTGAACCCAGGTGTCTGGCGGGCCAGGACGTCGAGGTCGACGGTGGTATCCAGAGGCTTGTTTCTCGCGTGAACATCCAGGATCGCCCGGCGGCCTTTGATGTCGGGCCGGTCGAGGGTCACATGCCTGTCGAAACGTCCAGGTCGCAGCAGGGCTGGGTCGAGCACGTCAGGGCGGTTGGTCGCCGCGATGACGATGACGTGCGTGTTGGTGTCGAAACCATCCATCTCCACCAGCAGCTGGTTCAGCGTCTGCTCGCGCTCGTCGTGCCCGCCGCCCAGTCCGGCGCCACGCTGGCGGCCGACGGCGTCGATCTCGTCCACGAACACGATGCAGGGCGAGTTCTTCTTGGCCTGGTCGAACAGGTCGCGGACGCGGCTGGCGCCGACGCCGACGAACATCTCGACGAACTCGGAGCCCGAGATCGAGTAGAAGGGGACTCCCGCTTCGCCGGCCACGGCCTTGCTGAGGAGGGTCTTTCCGGTTCCGGGCGGGCCCACGAGCAGCACGCCCTTCGGGATACGGGCGCCCAGGGCCACGAATTTCTCAGGGTATTTAAGGAACTCGACGATCTCCGTGAGCTCCTGTTTCGCCTCCTCGACCCCAGCGACGTCAGCGAATGTGATCGCGGGCTTGTCGCCGGCGATAAGGCGCGCGCGCGAACGTCCGAAAGACATGGCCTGGTTGTTGCCGCTCTGCGTTTGCCGAAGCACCCACCACATGAAGGCGGCGATGAGGATGACCAGGATGATGTTCGGGAGCAGCACGCTCAGGAGGTAGTTGCCGCCGTTGTTCTTGTCGAACTTGACCTGAACGTGCGCGGCGGTGAGGTCGTCTGCGAGCTTGCACCCGCCGGTGCAGTCGTAAATGGTGACGCTGTGCTTCTTGCCGTCGGTGCCGATGGCGGTTCCGTCGGTGCCATTGACCTCGAGGGATCTGACCGAACCCGACTGCGCGTTGTTGATCAGGTCGGAGTAGCTCCATTCGCTGGAGCTCTGGTTGCCCTGCAGCGATTGCCACGTGAACCAGAACACAAGGCCGAGCAATACGACCAGTGCGAAGTAAAAAAGGCTGGAGCGGGGGAAGCGGCTCAAGTGGGCTCTCCTGAGTGGCTGTGCGGCGATTCTAACATAGCGATTTTTGACTTCTTACCAAGGGGATACCGCTCCACGGATACATGCTGACCGATGGTCATGGACGACGTCGCCAGGTCCGAGTCGATGGCGACCCCGGGAACCCAGGCCAGCCTGTTCGCGGCAAAGACGAGCGGCCACGTGTCGCGGTCCTCGCGCGGGACGCGCGCGTCCACAAAGATGTCCTGGAGCTTGCGTGTCCCGCGGCCACCACGTGGCCGCATCGTCAAGCCAGGCCGGCGAAAACCCAATCGCAGGTCGACGCCACTCTTGAAGTGCGCAGCATCCTGGTCGGCGCAGCCCGTGCAGTGGGTGACGACCAGACGCGAGCTCGGGCTTTCTCGCTGCGCAGACGCACTTTGGGCCGCAACGATCTCCATGGTTTCCCCCACGATACGCAACCGCAGGCCGCCAGGTAGGTCAATGCCTCGACCGCCGCGCCCGGGCTGAGCGAGCTGAAGCATCGATTTCAAATGAAGACGTGACAGCGAGGGCTGCCTTCCGCCGGCCTGGGCGTACAGGATGCGCATCAGCTCGGCGGCCACCGGCTGCGCCAACCCGGCGACCACACTGCGGTCAACCGATCCCAGCCGAAGGCTCGCCGCGGCTTCGCTCACGAGCGACTCCTGGCGTGTCGCCGCGCGCTGCGCCACTGCGTAGAGCCGATGGCGAATGCCCGGTCGGTCGCGCTCCAGTGCGGGCAGAATCTCGCGCCTGATACGTACGCGCGCATACGCCGTGTTGGCGTTGGCGGGATCCTCGAGGGCAACGATGCCGCGGCGGGCCAGGAAGTCGAGAACCTCATGGCGCCATACCGACATCAATGGACGCACAAAGGCCCCGCGGCTCGCGGGCATGCCGCGCAGGCCGGCCAGCCCGCACCCCCGCATGAGATGCAGCAAAACGCCCTCGACGACGTCGTCGGCGGTATGCGCGAGAGCGACGATGTCGGCCGCGACAGCGGCCCGAGCTCGCTCCAGGAACTCGTAGCGGAGGGTCCGGGCAGCTGCCTGCACAGAGCCCTTGGCGAGCGGCGAGGTGCGACGCTCCGTGATCAGCTCGATGCCAAGGCGGCGGCACAGGCCGGCAACATGCTCGGCCGCGGCCAGGGAACCTGCTTGAAGAGCGTGGTCGTAATGGGCGGCGACGACATCGTGTCCAAGCTCGTGAACGGAGAGCAGCAAGGCTGTCGAGTCAGGTCCGCCAGACACGGCGACCAGAACTCGATCGCCGGGTCGGAGCAATGCCGATCGGCTGAGGCCGAGGAGAAGTGACTCGTCGAGGTTGGTGAGCATGGTGGTGCCGGCTGGACTCGAACCAGCGACAACGCGATTATGAGTCGCGCGCTCTACCACCTGAGCTACGGCACCCCGGGACGCCGGCGCGCGCGCAGGGCGCACTCCTGGAGGAATCCTATCGCGCCGCCTGTGCCCGAGCCTTCAGCTTCCGCTTCTTGGTCCGGCGCTTCGCCAGCGCCACCCGCTTTCTTTTGTTCACGGCTCTCCAGATAATGAAAAGAGCCGGGGAACCCGGCTCCGGGGCAGGAGGGACATAAGTTGCGGAGGTCGGATTCGAACCGACGACCTTCGGGTTATGAGCCCGACGAG
>JBDUAO010000094.1:0-10505 GCA_040004595.1 Candidatus Dormiibacterota bacterium
CGCTAGGTGAAAACGCTGCGGCGCCGTTTCAAGTTTTCGTACACGCCCTGCTGGATCGTCTCGCGCACCTCGTCGGCCAGAGCCATAACCAGGTTCCGGTCGTCAGCCGCGTCAGGCGGATAAGTCTCCACATGTATCGGCGGGTGGAACTCGATCCGCCACTTGCTCGGCAACGGCAGCAATCCGAGCGGACCCAGCCAGGGCCAGAAAGGGGTCACCGGCACGTAAGGCATGCCGAGCGCCCTCGCCACTGGAGCCAGGTCGGCGATCATCGGATATATCTCCTCCGAGCCGACCACGGACACTGGGATGATTGGTGCGCCGGCGCGAATCGCCGTCGCAACGAACCCGCCCCTTCCGAATCGCCTCAGGCGGTAGCGATCCTTGAATGGTTTGCCGGTCCCCTTGACCCCTTCCGGAAAGACGAGCACCAGCTCGTCGCGCTCGAGCAGACGACGCGTGTCGTCGGGGTGGCCCACGGTCTGTCCCGTGCGGCGGAGAAACCAGCTGAGCATCGGCATTCCCATGAACAGGCTCGCCACGAGAGCCCTTACGTGTCGAGGCTGAGGGTGCTCGACGAACATTGCGGTCTTGATCATCGTGCCGTCCCATGGCAGCACGCCTGCGTGGTTGGCAACAAGAAGGGCTCGACCTGTTGCCGGCACGTTCTCGATGCCAACGGTCTCGACCCTCCAGTAGTCGTGGTACAGGACCTTGAAGACCGATAGGAATGACTCGGTCCACTGAGGGTCAAATCCGAAGTCGTCGACCTCATAGGCGGTGCCTCTCTGCGCAAGCTCGCGTTGCTGATAGGCGAACTGGATGAAACCCATGACGCGATTGAGGTCGATGATCTCGCGGCCGGTTGCATCGCGTAAGCGAGTCGACAGCTCGATCAGTCCTTGCATTGCATAGGTAGGGGCCTTGCGCTGCAGCCTTCGGACTATCTTGCTCAGACTGAGCCCGCTCGGAGATGGCGCAACGATCTCGGCCTTGCGGCTTCGCCGCTTCAGCTGGCCCTTGGGTTCCGTCATTACATCTGTGGGTCGGGCGGTCACCGTCGCGTCACGAGCGAGGTCGAATCTGCCGGCCTGCCACGAAGCTCCTGCCGGCGCCGGCGCTGGAGGAACACCTGCAGCTCGTACTCCTGCGGCGGAGATGGGGCCTCGATGACCTCAGCCTCCTTGCCTCGCGTGAACGAGTCCATAACAGCGCGGGTCGTGTAGGCCGGGCTCCACCCGAACTCTTGGATTAACCTGGCGCAATCGGCGACTGAGCCGAAAGTCAGGACGTCTGCCAGGTGGCCAGGCAGGACGATCCCGAACATCGCCCGCAAACCGACCCTGGCCATCCATCTGCCGTACGGAAGAAGAATGGGGGCCGGACGGCCGCCCATTATCGCGATCGCCTGGCTCACGAGCACCACCCCGCTGCCGGAGACGTTGAAGACCCCTGGATGGGAGCCGATGACGGAGCGAACGATGGATTCGGCAGCGTCCTCCTCATGCAAGAGCTGAAGGCGCGGGTCGAAGCCCGCGAACGTCGGCACGATCGGCAAAGAGAGGTACTTCGCAAGGGTCGTGCCCTCTGTCACGCGATAGCCGAGACGCAGCGTGGTGACGTCGCAATGCGGGTTTCTCAACGCGAATTCGCCGACCAACGACTCCATCTCGCGCAGGTCGCGGGTGACGAACGAGCCTTGGCGCTCGGGACCGACCATGTCCTCCGAGAAGAAGGAGGGATCGGTTGGGCCGGCGTCATAGATGGCTTGGCTCGATTTCACGACCAGGCGCTCGACTCGACTCGCAGGCACGGTGCAGCCGGTGAGGACGTTCATTGTGCCAATGACATTCGTCTCGTGGGAAGCGCGGTCTTCCTGGGCAGAGTCGATGGTGAGCGCCATGTGCACCACCGTGTCGATGCGCAGCTGCCTGATCAGCTTTGCGATGGCGGCATGACGCGTGTCCGCATGTACGAAGTCCATCTCCTCGAGCGCGCTGACGGGGTCTGCCACGTCGCAGCCGAACAGGAATGGCACCTGCGGAGCGAGGCGGCGCGCGACCTCGGCGCCGAGAGGATTGGACACGCCGGTGATGAGAACGCGGCGAGGGGTCACATACCGATTATGGGTATATCCCGCGAACGCTTGTTGCGTTGGCCACGCGCTGGACAGCGAGAGCGTAGGCCGCCAGGCGCATGTCGATCCGCTTGTTCACCGACGTGTGGAGGATCTCGTAAAAAGCGCGGGTGATCACATGGTGCAGCTTGGTGTTGATCTCCTCCTCCTCCCAGAAGAAGGCCTGCAGGTCCTGGACCCATTCGAAGTAAGAGACGATCACCCCGCCAGAGTTGGCGATGATGTCGGGGATCACGAAGATCGCTCGCTCGTGCAGGATCGGGTCGGCGTCGGGCGAGATCGCCGCATTGGCGCCTTCGGTGATCAGCCGAGCGCGAATCCGGCCCGCATTGTCAGCGTTGATCTGGTCTTGCACCGCCGCCGGCACCAGCACGGTCACCGGCAGCTCGAGGAGTTCGGCGTTCGTGATGTTGTCGCCCTTCTTGAAACCGGTGATGCCGCCCCGTACCTGGCGGTGCTCCTCCAGCGCGGCCAGGTCAAGCCCCTTCGGGTTGTACGCTCCCCCCTTCGAATCGCTGACGGCCACGACACGCAGCCCCGCCTCGGACAGCAGACGCGCCGTCGACTTGCCAACCTGCCCGTAGCCCTGCACCGCGACGGTCGGAGTCTCGTCCTCTACATGGAGGTACTTGATCGCCTCGAGCGTCAGGTAGGTGGCCCCTCGGCCGGGGGCTTCGACCCGCCCCTCCGACCCGCCCACATCCACCGGCTTGCCCGTCACCGACGCGGTCACCGAGTGCCCGGAGTGCATCGAGATCGTGTCCATGATCCAGGCCATCGTCTGGGGATTGGTGCCCATGTCTGGCGCGGGAATGTCCTTTTCCGGGCCAAGCAGGATTGCGATCTCAGTCGCATACCGGCGCGTGAGGTGCTCGAGCTCGTTTTGCGAGAGCTTGAGCGGGTCGCAGGCGACGGCACCCTTCGCGCCTCCGTACGGCAGGCCCACTGCCGCGCACTTCCACGTCATCAGCATCGCGAGAGCCTTGACCAGGTCGAGAGTAACCAGCGGGTGATAGCGAATTCCGCCCTTGGCCGGCCCCCGGCTGATGTTGTGCTGCACACGCCAGCCGGTGAAAACGTGGACTCCACCGTCGTCCATGCGCACCGGGAAGTGCACCGTCAGCTCGCGCTTGACCTCGCGAAGGCCGATGCGCGCATCGTCTGAGAGGCCGATCACCTCGGCGGCCGCATCAAAACGCTGCTGGGCAGTCTGGAAAGCGGAAAGACGTGTTTCGACCGCCATTTAGGGACTCCGATACTACTCGGAATGGCCCAAATCCCGGGTGCTTTTCCCGCGACCTGGCCACTATTCGAATTCCCCCCTAGGCCAGAATTGGCCGATGTCTCGGAGACGGGTGGTCAGCATCTTTGTGGTGGCGGCTGTCGCGCTGGCCACTGGTTTCCTCGTCGCCGGGCAGGCCAAAGTCCAGCTGCTTACTCCCTCTAACCAGGTCGCGCGCTACCAGGCGCTGGTCCGCAGCGTGCAGGAGCTGGAGGCGGGCAACGCCGCGTCACGCCAGAAGATCGCCGCCCTCCGGGCACAGATCGACGGCCTCGAGGCGGCCGCGGCGAAACGATCAGCGACGACGCAGGCCTTGCAGGGCAGGGTCGGCGACCTACGGGCACGCGCCGGACTGACGCAGCTTCACGGGCCTGGAGTCGAGGTCGACCTCGCCAACGGCGTCCCAGGTCCGGATACGGCAGGCGTGGGCGCCTACCTCGTCAACTTCAAAGATGTACAGGACCTCGTCAACCTCTTGTTTGCACAAGGCGCCGAAGGCATCGCGGTAAACGGACAGCGGATCACGCCGCTGAGCTATTTCTCGGGATCGGGCAACGAAGTGACTGTCGCTCAAGGCCCACCGATCACCGTGCCGATCAAGGTTCAGGCGGTGGGCAACCGCACTCGGATGGAGGGGGCTCTTGACGATCCTTCAACGCTGCCCGACATCCGGACGCGCGAGGTGCTGTACCAGCTGCAGGTCAGCTTCCGCGGCAGTCCCGATATTTCGCTTCCGGCCTACGACTCCACCCTGGACACACGGCATGTCAGCCCGCTCTAAACCTCGAACCAGGACATCAAGCCGGGCGATCAGCGTTTGGCTGATCGCTCTGCTGGTTGCGGTGGTCGCGACCATCCAGATCCGGAGCCAGGCCGAGGTCGAACGCAGCTTCGCCGGCACCGATACGGCGTCGCTCGCTTTCCTCATCGACAATCTCCACCGCGCGAACGACTCCCTGCAGGCTGAGACCGCCGACCTGACCCAGCAAGAGGCCAAGCTGCAGTCCGGTGGCGACAGCGCCGCGGACCAGGTGCTCACCGACGAAGCCAACCACTTGCGCGCGGCCGAAGGCCTCGTGCCCGTTCATGGGCCAGGCGTCGTGCTGGTCGTGAGTGCGAACGGCCTTGTTGCCCTCGACCTGCAGGATGCATTGAACAACCTGGGCATCGGCAGCGCCGAAGCGATCGCCGTCAACGACAGGCGATTCGTGGTCGGGGTACCGATTGAGCAGACGCAGGCTGGCGTCACGGTTGGCGGCTACCTGGTGCCCGCTCCATGGACCATATCGGCGATCGGAGACGCCAATCGCCTGGCGCAGGCCGCCGACCTGATGACGCAGTCGCTCCGCGGGGATCGCCGGGTGCGGCAGGCAACCTATCGGGTGGAGGCGGACGTCGTGATCCGGGCGGTTGTCAGCGATCGCCCGTTCGTGTACGGAGTGGCTTCGTAGGTTTCTGATTCGGGGTTCGCGCCTTCAGTTGCGCTGAGATCCGGTCGAGTCGCTTGTTGATTTTGTCCAAGTCGGTGTGGCTTGGGATCCGTAGGCGATGCAGCGCCTGCTCGATCGCTTCGTCGATGACGCTCTCGAGGTTCCCTCTGCGGCGCTCCATTTCGTTGACCAGCTCGGAGGGCACGTTGAGCGTCTTGCGGACGTAATCGAGCAGCGCCTGGCCGCGCTCCTGTAACACCCCGCCGTCAACCATGCGGGCCGGCCCGCGCTTCTCTTCAGACAGAACTATCTGCGACAGAGTGACCTGAGTCAGGTCCTGGCCTGTCTCGCGGTCCACGACCCTGATCTCGTGACCATCGCGAACGAGTCCCGCGATGCCCTCGAGCGTGATGTAACTGCTGGTACGCGAGTCGTAGAGCTTGCGGTTCGTGTACTTCTTGATAATGTGTCGCTCGGGGGCAGCCATCACGTGGCGCCAATTCTAATGCGGTGCGTTATGGGCTCCCTCAGAATTCAAGGAGGTTGGTGAAATGGCTGCCAGGAAGCGCGCATCGAGACAGTCGAAGCTCCTCAATCGCGCAGTCAAGGCCGGCAGGTCCGCGCTGCGCCAAGCGCAGAGGAGGTTGCCTCCTGACGTTCGCAAGCAGATCGACAAGACTGTCAGAGAGGGCCAGAAAACCATCCACATCGCCATCAAGCAAGTGGAGACCCGCCTCGATCGAACCGCTCGGCAGGCCGACCTCGAGAAAGCGATGAAGCGCCTGGACCAGCTGAGCAAGCAGATGCGCAACCTGGCTTCGGCGGCCGCTGCGTCGGCGTCATCGCGCACAGCAGCTGCCAGGCCGGCGACTCGCAAGACTACGACCCCCAAGACTGCGACCCGCAAGACAGCGACCCGCAAGACAGCGGCGCGCACGCCGGCCGCTCGCAAGCCCACAGCACGCAAGGCAGCAACAGGGAAGGCCGCACCTGCGCGCAGAACGACGAGACGAACCCCTCGAAGAGCAGGTGGGTCGGCGTCCACGTCTTCGACGTCCGGGAGCAATGGGGGCCGGTCCAGCAGCAACGGATCCTAGAGACGCCCGAACACCCCGACTCCGCCCACCAGAACAGCTCTTGGGCGGAGCTGATCCCACGTCGTCATCGGATCATTCAGCGGATCGCGATCGTAGATCTGTAGGTCGGCGACCATTCCAGGTTCCATCGTGCCCTTCGACCTCTCGTCGAAGCTGGCGTACGCACCGCCCGAGGTGTAAGCCCGCAGGGCTGCGAGCACGCCGATTCCATTCACCTGGTCCTCGACGGCGGCACGGATGCCCGGCCAGGGGTTGGGGTCGACGCTCACCGGGAGATCGGAGCTGAACGCAACGGCAACGCCTGCCTTCATCAGGGGGCCGTGTGGCGCGAGATCCTTGCGATCCCGCGCTGGGAAAAGCAGCGCGGAAGCGACTCGACCGTAACGCGCCGCCGTCGGCTGCATCACTGCCACCATCCCGAGCTTGGCGAGCCTGACCTGGAGGTCTCGCGGGCAGATAGTGCAGTGCTCAACGCGATGGCGCAGACCCGTTGCGCCGACCGCTTCCACCGCGTCGCACATCGCTTCGATCGCGCCATCGCCGATGGCGTGCGCCGCTACCTGCAGGCCGGCGCGGCTTGCGCGGCCGACCAGCACACGGAGCTCCTCAGGCGTGGTCCGCCAGACGCCGCCTCCTGCGCGCATGGCGACTCGCTCGGCGCCGCCATCCACGAAGACCTTGATCGGTCCGGCCCGCAGCATGGGGCCGCCAAAACCTTTGAGCAAACCAAGGCCGGAAGCTGCATCCAGAAGCTCCCACGACAGGAACTCGTTGACACGCAACTTGAGAAGTCCGGCTTCGGACAGCCGCTGAAACGCCCGCAGGTCGTCCGCAAATCCACGGTTCACCGCCGCGCCGACCGACGTGACCCCACGCGAAAGGAGCAGCCGCTGGGCCAGCAGGATGCCGTCCTGGCGGCGCTCGATCAATGGCGTAGGTTGTACATCGGCTACCAGCCGCATCGCCGCCTCGAGAAGGAGCCCGTTTGGGAGTCCGTTCCGGTCGCGGCCGATGCGACCTCCGGGCGGATCCTGCCCCGGCCCCATCAGGCCTGCCGCTTCCAGCGCGGCGGTGTTCGCAACGCGCGAGTGCCCGCCGCGCTCGTCGATGTAACAGGAGTGATCACCAGTGACCTGGTCCAGCTCGGTTCGATGTGGCGGCCTGAGCTCTGCCAGCTCATCGACGCGGTAGCCCATCCCCTGCTGCCATTCGCCCTTTTTCAGACCGCGTCCGTGCTCGCGAAGACGCCTCACGATCTCGTCCACGGTGCGCGCGCCACCAAGGTCCGCGCCAAAACGCGTCAGTCCGTAATAGACGACGTGCGCATGCGCGTCATTGAAGCCAGGCAGAGCGGCGCCGCCTCGCATGTCGATGACGCTCGTTCGAGGGCCTTTCAGGCGCATGAGCTCAGTTCCGCCCACCGCCGCAACCCTTCCCTTCGCGATTGCCAGGTGGCTGAAGACCTGCAGGCCCGTGCGGCCGAGAGTGCGGATGCTTCCACGGGCCAGGATGAGGTCGGCGTTCACTCGAGGTTTAGAGTAATTCGCGTGGGCGTCATTGACCTTCGATCCGACACTGTGACTCAGCCGACGGACGAGATGCGTCACGCGATGGGCACGGCCCCCCTTGGCGACGACGTAATGGGCGACGACCCGACCGTGAATCGCCTCGAAGAGGTCGCTGCGGTGCGGATGGGCAAACAAGCCGCGGTCTTCCTGCCCACCGGAACGATGGGCAACCTGATCGGCATCGCTGTCAATGCCCGGCAGGGCGAAGAGGTGATCGCCGACAGCGAGTCTCACGTCTTTCTGTATGAGGCGGCGGGAGCGGCGGCTGTCACAGGAGTTCAGATCCAGCAGGTCGCAACGGCTGAAGGCGTGATGTCGCCAGAGCAGATCGACGTCGCGGTGCGGCCGCGCAACGACTTTCACTACGCGCTCACCGCCGCACTGTTCCTGGAGAACACTCACAACCGCCACGGCGGGATAGTCTGGCCGCTTGAAGCTCTGCGGGCAGCCGCCGCGGCGGCACATGCTCAGGGGATTCGCGTGCACCTCGACGGAGCGCGCATTTTCAACGCCGCAGTGGCGCTCGGCATCGACGCTGCGGAGATCGCCGCGCCTGCTGACACCGTCACGTTCTGCATCTCGAAAGGGCTCTGCTGCCCGGCAGGGAGCCTCTTCTGCGGCAGCCGTGAATCAATTGAGCAGGCGAGGCGCTGGCGCAAACGTCTTGGGGGCGCCATGCGTCAGACCGGCGTGCTGGCGGCGGCAGGGCTTGTTGCCCTCGACACTATGGTGGATCGCCTGGCCGACGACCATTCCAACGCGAGAACGCTTGCGGAGGGCCTCGCCGAGACGCCCGGCATCAGCTGCGACCTCAGCCGGGTCCAGACCAACCTCGTCTATTTCAACCTCACGAAACTCAGCGGCAAGCATTTCGAGGAAGAGTGCCGAAAGCGCGGCCTGCTCGGCGAGGCGCTCGACCCACAACGTGTCAGGTTCGTGACGCACAACGGGATCAGCCCAGCCGACATCCAGGGCGCTCTTGAGATCTGCCAGGAGGTGATGTCTGCCTGAGCTGAAGCTGTCCGACGACGGCCTTTATTACTGGGATGGCGAGCGATGGGTGAGCACTCTGTCGAACGATGGCCGCTCGCGATGGAACGGCATCGCGTGGGTCCCGGTGGGCGCGACGGCGACACAGGGCTTCTACGCGCAGCCTCACACCGGCACAAGAGTGGCCACCGGGTGGACGAAGCCGCTGCAATATTCAGTCGTCGCCTACTACCTGGTTTCCGCGATCTGGGCGATTGCCGCACCTTTCCTGATGGCCGCCCCGATCTCTGATTACGTCAACCAGGTGATCCAGCAGAACGCAGCACTGAACCCCGACACGCCGCCGCCACCGGCGGCCGCGCTGTCGACAATTCAAAGCGTTATCACGATTGCACTGGGAGTCGGCGCCGCGATCGGCGTCGCGATATCGGCTGTCGCAATCATCGGCGCCTTGAGACGATGGACCTGGGTGTTCTACGCGGTGCTCGTGCTCCTGGCGTTGCAGACCATTTCATTTCCGTTCACATTGATCAGCGCCTTCACCACGTCGGCCTTCAGCCCCATCAAGCTGCCGGTTGCGACGACCGCCGTTTCGGTCGCGGTAGCGATTCCCGCGGTTGCGCTCTTCATCTGGATGGCGGTGGCCGCGTTCCGTCGCGGTCCTTGGGCGATGAAACGGCCACTTAGGTGAGGAGCGATGCCAGCAGCTTGGGGTCGATGTTGCCGCCGCTCACCACAGCGGCGGTCACGGGCCCCGGTTCCAGCTGTTCCAACGCGGCGTAGGCCAGAGCCCCCGCCCCTTCCGCCACCACCTTCGCCGCCGAAGCAAGCTCGGGGATCGCCGTCCGAAGGCGCGGCTCGGGAACTGTCAGCCACCGGTCAACACACTCCTTCAGCAGCTCGAACATGTCCTGGTTGAACGGTGCCGTGGTCCCATCGGCGATCGTGTCGGGCTTCATCGTCACCGGGCCGCCCGCTTCAAGACACCGGGTCCACAGTGGGTACCCATCGGACTGCACCCCGATCACCTCGATGTCGGGACGCGCCTCTTTCAGCGCGGAGGCGATGCCGCAGATGAGCCCTCCGCCGCCTACAGGCACGACTACGCGGGCAACGTCCGGCAGATCCTCCAGAAGCTCCAGGCCAAGCCCCCCATGTCCAGCCATCACCTCCTTGTCGGCAAACGGATGGATGAACGATTCCGATTCCGACCGCCAGCCCTCGGTCGCCAGCCAGTCGAGCATCTTGTCGCGGGGCATGAGGATCGGCACCGCGCCCCATCGCTTCACGCCGTCGATCTTGGTGACCGGCGCAGTGTCATACATGACCACCCGACAGCGGACGCCCAGGTTCTTCGCGACATATGCGCATGCCTGTGCGGCGTTGCCGGCGCTGACCGTGATCAACCCGCGGCGCAGACGATCCGGAGGGAGGTTCAGCGCTGCGGCGAAGAAGCCGCGAACCTTGAAGCTTCCCGTCGGCTGGAGGCATTCGAGCTTGAGCACGGCGCCCTCGACCGGAACCATTGGAGTCCGCAGAACGTGAGGACGAGCGCGAGCAGCGGCCGCACGTATTCGATCGAGACTCACCATCCGCATAATCGTAGGCATGCCGATCTACGAATACCGGTGCGAGCAATGCGGCAAGAAGTCGTCAACGCTGCTCCCTAGCTTTTCCTCACCCGACCCGGTGTGCCCCCACTGCGGCAAGCCTGCTCTCCGCCGGTTGGTCTCCTCGTTCGCCACGGTCTCGTCGGGCGACGATGGCGGAGATGACTTTGGCGGTGGCGACGACATCGGAGGTGAGGATGGCGAGTTCGGCGGGGACGACTCGGGCGGCGGCTTTGGAGACGACGACTTCTAGCGGTTGCTTTCCGATCAGCGATCTTGGATGCTAGTGCCGCAGGGTTGGCCGGGGTCCCCGGCCATGACTTTGTCTGCGCTGCTCCCAATCGTGGCGGGGAGAGACCAATTCGATAAATCCAATCCCGGGGGAGAGAGC
>JBDUAO010000200.1:0-3106 GCA_040004595.1 Candidatus Dormiibacterota bacterium
CGCTTGCGGTCGATCTTGACCGTGAGCAGGTCCTTGGCCGAGGTCTCGATCTCGAGCCAGGCGCCGCGGTTCGGGATGAGCTTGGCACCGAAGAGCTTGCGGCCGGTGTTCGGGTCCTCGGCCGCGGTGAAGTAGACGCCTGGCGAGCGCACGAGCTGCGACACGACGACGCGCTCGGTGCCGTTGACGATGAAGGTGCCCTCGTCGGTCATCATGGCGAAGTCGCCCATGTAGACCTCTGACTCCTTGATCTCGCCGGTCTCCTTGATGGTGAGACGGGTCTTGATCCGGAGCGGCGCGGCATACGTCATGTCGCGGTTGCGGCACTCCTCGACCGAGAACTTCGGCTGGCCGAACTCGTAGTCCAGGAACTTCAGCTCGAAGTTCTTGCCCGTGTAGTCCGTGATCGGGTTGATCTCGTCGAAGAGCTCTCGAAGGCCCTCGGATTTGAACCAGTGGAACGATTCGACCTGGGTCGCGATCAGATCCTTCAGCTCGACCAGGTTCGGGATACGACCATAGCTAAGGCGCGAGGGAGCTCTCATCTCTGAGATCATTCGGTTCTCCTTAAACGGAAAAGGGCGCGCTCAGGAAATAGGCATGATGAGCGGCCGGGCGTGCACGAACGGCCAGTATACGACGAATCGCCCTCTCGTGGGAACGAGGCATCGAGGCCAGGCGAAACTGCCGCCTGACCGAGGTTTTCGGGGACTATAGCACTGCCAGGCGACCATTGCTAGCCTTTGCTTTGATGCCTGACTGGAAGGCCCTTCGCTCCGAGTTCCCCCTCCTGGACCGCTACATCTACCTGAACGCCTGCTCTTTGGGACCCCTCCCGCGCCGCGGACACGCCGCCCTCAGCCGGTATGCCCAGGATTGGGATGAAAAGGGCACCCCAGTGTGGTTTTCCGACTGGTTCCCCCTGCTGGCACGGTTTCGTGAGCGCATCGGCGAGCTGTTGAAGGCGCCGGCCGGGACCACGGCCATCGCCCCTTCCGTATCAGTGGCCCTCACAACTCTCGCGACCGGCCTCCCGCTCCCCGCCGGCCGGGACAAGATCCTGATCGGCGAGCTGGACTTTCCAACGATCGGCCACCAGTGGCTCAGCCGGCCGGGGTACGAGGTCGAGTTCGTTCCCAGCCCGGACGGGATGACGATCCCGCCCGAGGCCTTCGCCGAGCGGATGGACGGCCGGACTGCCCTGGTTGCGACCACCCACCTCTTCTATACGACGGGCTACCTGCAGGACGTCCGGGCCATCGCCGATGCCGCCCACGCCGCCGGCGCCCTCTGCCTGATCGACGGCTACCAGACGTGCGGCTGCGTTCCGCTCGACGTCGAGGCGATGGGCTGCGACGCCTTCGTCGGCGGGTGCCTTAAATGGCTGAGTGGCGGGCCGGGCAACGCCTTCATTTATGTGCGCCCAGACCTGATCCCGCGGATTCGTCCACAGGGAACCGGCTGGTTTGCCACGCGCGACCCCTTCTCCTTCACCCTGCAGGAGCTGACCTTTGCCGATGACGCTCGGCGCATGGAGACAGGCACGTGGGCGATGCCGTCGCACTACGCAGGGTTGGCGGCGTTGGAGCTGATCCTCGAGATCGGAGTCGAGAACATCCAGGAGCGCTTGAGGGACCTGACCGACCGGATCCTCGAGCGATGCGATGAGGCGGGGGTCAAAACCTTCACGCCCCGCGAGCGCAACCGCCGCTGCGGGATCGTGACGCTGGAATGCGACAACCCCGAGGCGGTCGAGGCAAAGCTCCACGCAGAAGGAGTGATCGTCGACTCGCGCCCGGGCCGAGTGCGCCTCTCGCCGCACTGGTGCGTGACCGAGCCAGAGCTGGAACGTGGCATGGACCTGGTGCTGGAGAAGGTGCTCAAAAAGCGCTAGCTCGCCGGTGCCGCCCGCGCCTCCGCAAATTCACACGCGTCAGCGATCACGCTCACCGCGTAGCTGAGCTGCATTGCCTCGCCTCTCCACAGCGCCGCCGGCGTCTCCGGCCCGATATCCGGATGTTGGCTGCGCAAAACAGGAGGACCGTGCTGGCCAGCGATGACGGGGCCATGGGTCGCGGGTCTGATCGGCTGGCCATCGCTGGCCTCGAACGAGTAGCCGTCGATCGTCTTGCTGATGCGAAAGGCCCCCTCGTGATTACGCCGATGGTGGAACCCGCATAGCAGGAGGAGATTGCCCAGCTTGGTTTCGCCTCCCATCGCCCAGTGCTCGTAGTGATGCGCTTCCGTGCGGCGAGCGGGAACGCTGCAGCCCGGAAACTGGCAGAAACGATCACGCACGTGCAGCGCAAGGCGCAGCCGCTCGGGGACGATGCGCTGCTGCCGGCCGACGTCGATCGGCAACCCGTTTCGCTCGACCACCCCGACCACCTCCGCATCGCATCCGAGCCGGCGGGCAGCGGCCGCTGACAACGCTGAGCCGCCCTCAACGAAGCACCGGCCGTCGCTCGTTTCTCCAGTCAGCACGCCAACGTCGACATGAACAACCACCTGGCGTGTTGCCGGCGACACGGTCAGGTCGGGGGTACCGCCGGCGAGGACGTGCTCGCACACCGACACGAGCGCGTCGGCTCGGCGCGCCGCCCATGGATCGTCGGCCAGGTCGTCGACCCCATCGTCGGTCGAGGGCCGCCGCTTCGAACCGGTGATCGAATCCAGCGCAGCCTGTACGACCGCAGCATCCTCCGGCGTGAGCTTCGCCACGAGCGTGAGCATTCCGTTTTCGTCCCAATGCGTCCAGATTCCTCTGAGGGCTTCCGCACGCTGAGGTGCGTCCGCCTGTTCGATGCGCCTGAGCTCGCGACAGATCCTTGCCAGCTGGGCGCCCGACGCCCCCAGCGCGATCTCGAGCAGGACATGCTCGTTGGCAGCCGTCGCAACGCTGGTGATCTGCCGCGCCTTGTCGAACGAGAGCTGCCCCGTCTTGAAGGCATCTGCGATCCTCGGCAGCGTCCCCAGGGCCTGTCCAACCCGCAGGAGTTCGGCGCCTGTGTGCATATCGAAGCCGGCGTTGACCGCGAGCCAGTGAGGAAATGATCGGATCCCCCCTGCGCACCAGCCGCCGATCGCATCGAACTCTGCACTCGCC
>JBDUAO010000013.1:0-32413 GCA_040004595.1 Candidatus Dormiibacterota bacterium
GGTGCCCGGCATAATCAATTCGCCCGCCCCTGAAATATGAGGACGAACCAGTCGGTTCTCCCTCATCGCCAGGCGCTTCGCGCGTGGACCCCGGCCTGGACAACGTCGAAATCAATCCTCGGTAATCAGTAGGCCGGGCGCTCTCACTCCCCGGGATGGGCTTACCACAATGGGATTCTCCAGGCGATACGTGGGTTTGTAAGAAACAAAGCCATGGCCGGGGGAACCCCGGCCAACCTTGCCACGCCAGCCACCGTTAACTGCTTGGGCTGACCCCGGAACCGATCCCCGGCATAATCAATTCGCCCGCCCCTTTTATTAGGGGAAATATTTGCCACTGGACATCCACCACATCGACGGCCCGCTCCGCGTGCTCGCTGGACCGGGCACCGGGAAGACCCACGCACTCGTGGATCTATACGAGCAGGCCGTCCGCGAGGGGGTGGCGGACCGAGGTCGGATCCTGGTCCTCACTTTCTCCAGCGGCGCCGCCGCGGAGATCGCGCGGCGCATCGACCTGCGACTGAACGACGACTACGGCGCGGCATGGATCTCGACATTTCACAGCTTCTGTTCGAGGCTCCTGCGCGAGCATTCGCCTGACCCGGAGCGCCTGCTGCTCGACGGCTTCCAGGAATCGATCGTCATGCGCAAGGTCCTGGCGGACATGGAGCCCGACACCCTGGGTGGGCTGGCGGGGGTGCAGCGTTCGGACGCATTCGCAAGGGACGTGCTCACCTTCGTCGCCCTGATGAAGCAGAACCTGGTCCACCCCTCTGCTCTGCTCCTTGCCGCTGAGGCCAGCGCCAGCGACCGCCTTCGCACGCTTGCCGCTGCCTACCAGGCTTACCAGGAGCAAATGCAACGGGGCCGGATGGTCGACTTCCGCGACCTGATCACGGGCGCCATCGAGCTCCTGCAATCGAACCCCAATCTGCGGGAACAGATGAGCGCCCACTTCCGACTGATCCTCGTCGACGAGTTCCAGGACGTGGACCCGGCGCAGTTCGAGCTGTTGCAGCTCCTCGCGCCGCCTGCGTCCCGACCACGCGTCGTGGTGGTCGGTGATCCCGATCAATCGATTTATGGCTTTCGAGGCACCGTTCCTCGACTGCTCAGCGATGACTTCGCGAAGGTCTATGGAGGGGCGACGCACAGGCTCGATGACTGCTATCGCTGCTCGCAGGAGGCGCTGGATTCGGGCGAAAGGCTGCTGGTGGCGACCCAGCCCGGCCGTCACGCTCGTGCACTGCGCGCGGCAAATCCGCAGCGTTCCCCCGCCATGGTTGTCGCCCGCGAGGGCGACGCCGTCGACGAGTCGTTTTTCTGCGCCCGCGAGATCAAGCGCCTATATGCGGAGTCGCCGGACCTGCGGCTGAGCGATTTCGCCATCGTGCTGCGCAGCACCACATGGCTGGGTGGTCCGTTCGAGGAGGCGCTGCGGGCGCTGGGTCTTCCTTATGAGGTGCGGGGGTCTGGCGCCACCGCGCGCAATGAGGTTGTTCGATTCCTCGTCGGCTACCTCGAATCGCTGCGCGACCCCGATGACCCGGATGCTTTCGAGGGGGCGCTTGCATCGACTCTCGGTGGCGTCGGCGCCCGCACGCTCAGCCGGCTTCGCGCACACGCCCGCGAGCAGGGCCGTCCCCTGACACGCGTCGTACGCCGGCTCATGTTCGTGCTGGCCGC
The DNA here is from genome assembly GCA_040004595.1 of Candidatus Dormiibacterota bacterium. GTDB lineage: Bacteria > Chloroflexota > Dormibacteria > Dormibacterales > Dormibacteraceae > Palsa-872. Next base: position 1,690 of record JBDUAO010000013.1, read on the forward strand.
CCGAGATGCCGCGCGGTATCCACTGCCGTGGGGCCCTCCCCCTCAAACAGACGCTCCGGCATCGGTTTCATCGGACCCCGACTACCTTGAGTTCCTTACCGAGACGGAGCTCGGCAGCCTGCACGCGGCGATGGTCGCTCGCCACCGACTGCTCGGTCGCGTCTCGAGGTTGCCGCTCACGAGCCTTGCTTACTCGATCCTCATCGAGGACGGAGCCCTGCGGCGTCTCCTCGACCTCGGTCTGGAGCCGGATCAGCGGGCCGAAGCCATCGGCGACCTGCGCGCCGCAATCGGCGGCCTCGACGCGATTCAAACGGTTTACGAGCGGCTCCACGGCGCCCCGCCGTTGCTCACCGATATCGCCGGGTCGCTCGATACGCTTCTGAGCGGGGCGGCCGACGACACCGAGGCCCCGGCGCGAAGATCAGACGCCAGGAGCGACGCCGTCCAGGTGCTCACTGTTCACCAGGCAAAGGGCCTCGAGTTCGAGGTCGTGTTCTGTTCGGGCTTTGCCCACGGCCTCTTTCCGCTTGCCGCGCGGGCGCATCCGCTGCTGGACGTGGAGGACCGCGCGTGGCTCGAGCGCTACAAGGTTGGCTTCATGCCCTCCTGGCCCTCGGACCCGGATGGTCACCTCGCCGAGGAGGCGCGACTTGCCTTCGTCGCGATGACACGCGCGAAGCGGCGGCTTTACATCACGTTCGCCGACTCGTACCTGCGGCAAGCTGGAGCGTCGGTATTTCTTGGATTGGCACAGCCGGAGGCGGAAACTCGCGAGCTGACGCGTGCATCGGGACGGCTGGCGCCGCGCGATGTCCTGCTCGCGCGCGAGGCGGAGGTGTTGATTGCATCGCACCGAGACGCGCTGAATGGCAGCGCAGGCCGAGCGATGGCGCTGGGCCTCGACGTCGCGTTCCTCACCGATCGCGAGTCGGGCGAGCCATTCGAGCCGTATGGCGCCGACAAGAATCCAACCAATGTCGAGATCGGACACTTCAGCCCAACGACGCTGAACGACTACCTGAAATGTCCACGCCTCTACTGGTACAACCACCATCCCGGCCTGGTGGACGAGCCGCGGTCGGTTGCGATGGAGCGCGGTGGCTTCCTCCACGAGGTGCTCGAGGATTTCCACCTCCACGAGTCTGAGTGGAGGCCGCTCGCGTCCGAGCTCCAGCGCGAGTGGCTCGAAGCCTCTTTGGTGAAGCACCTCGAGCCATACCTCTCGAAGATGGAGGGCGTGCTCGACCGCAAGCGCGAGGAGCTGCAGGTCCGGCACGTCCTTGGCAACTACATCAAGTTCGTTACGGGTCTGCAGGTGATCCGGCGATTGCGAACTCTCGATGTCGAGCGCCGGTTTCACCTCGAGCTCGACGGGGTGGAGATCGTGGGCAAGATCGACAGGGTGAATGACGTGGGTGATGGTCAGGTCGAGGTGGTCGACTACAAGACTGGTTCCGGCAAGCCGATGAGATATGCGTACGAGCAGTACTTCGGACCTGACATGTCCGATGTCCAGCTGGCTCTCTATTACCTGGCGTGCCGGTATGGGGTCGATGACGAAGGCAAGGCACTCGGATTTCAGCCGCGCTTCCTCTCGCTCTGGTATCCGAAGGACTGGGTCTGGAGAGACATGCGTCAGGACATCTTTGCCGTTGGCCAGCCCGCTGGCCTTAAGGAGTACCGCGAGAAGGCGTTGAGCACCGAGGACCTCGAGCGCAGCCGCGCCGTCGTCATGCAGGCGATCGCCGGGATCAAGGGCGGCCACTTCGAGCCGGGACCGCGCGATCTCGCCGGCACCTGCGTGACACGTTTTGGCAGCTGCCCGCACGCGGCCATCTGCCCGTACGGCGGGGCACCTCCAGAATGACCCTGAGCCCTGAGCAGAAGGCCGCGGCCCACGCAGGTCCCGACGGCGCATTCCTGATCGCCGCCGGCCCAGGCACGGGCAAGACCTTCACGGCGACCGAGCGCTTCTGCTGGTTGGTCGAGCAGGGTGTTGCGCCCGATCGGATCCTCACGGTCACCTTCAACGACCGTGCTGCGGAGGAGCTCCGCCAGCGCATAACGCGGGAGCTTGTCGAGCGGCAGCCCCGATTTGGCCCCGAGGTGCTGGACGCGGCCTGGATTGGAACGTTCCACGGCACCTGTGCGCGGTTGCTGGATGAGTTCGCATACCTGGTGGGCGCGCCACGCGAGCTGAGGGTCCTTGACGAGACAGGTCAGCGATTGTTCGAGCAGAGCTTGGTAGCCCGGCTGCGAAGCGGTGCTGCCGCCCCACTCGACCCGGACTCGTTCACCGCCCTTTCGGTTGACGATCTCGACGACCTGTTGCGTTCAGGCCTTCGATTTCTGCTCAAGCTGAAGGGCAGGGGTATCAACCCCGAAGGATTCCGCACCCGCGCTGTCGAGCTGCATGCTCGCCATTGGGACGCGTCGTTCGACGGCGCATCCGGCAGCGATGCCGCGCACGCGGAGCTCGAAGCGATCGGAGTCCTGTTCCTCGTTTACAAGACGTATGAGGACGCCCTTCGCGCTGAGAACCTTCGCGACTTCGACGACCTCATCCTGGAGGTGATCGATGCTCTCCAGCGTGTTCCGGAGTTTCGACGCAGGTGCCGAGAGCGCTTTCGCTACCTGCTGGTCGACGAGTTCCAGGATACGAACCGGATTCAGCTCGACCTGATCAGGTTGCTCGCTGCCGACAACTTCGGCAACGTCTCTGCGGTCGGGGATGCAAAGCAATCGATCTACGGATGGCGCGACGCGGAGATCGAGAACATCCGCACTCGCTTCACCGGCCGGCGCCTACCACTGACCCACAATCGCCGGTCTTACCAGCAGATCCTCGACTGCGCAACCGACTTCATACGCCGCGACCCCGATTTCGCCACGGAGCCAGAGCTGGTCGCCACCCGTGGCTCGGGCGACCATCCGGTGACCGTGATGATGGCGCCCGACTCACGCACCGAGGCGCGATCGGTGGCAGAGAGGATTCGCCGCTTGAACGTCGGCGGCCGGGCTTTCTCCGATATCGCGATACTCGCGCATTCGATTCGCATGCTGCCGCGAGAGTTCGAAGACGAGCTGCGCCGGCAGGGCATCCCCTACCTCACGAGCGGCGGGTCAGGCTTCTTCGATCGCCAGGAGATCAAGGATGTTCTCGCGATGCTCAGGCTCACCGAGAATCCGATGGACGACGGTGCGCTGGTCAGAGTGCTGCAGGGCCCGATCGTGCGGCTGCCCGATAAAGGTATGTATCGGCTCGCATCGCGGCGCTTGGGCCGCAACGGCATGCGCCTTCGGGACTGCTTCGAGGAATCGGGGCGAGAAGGCTTTCCCGAGATGGAAGCGAAGGTGGCGGCACAGGCTGTGCGCCTGGTGGAGCTGACCGATCGGCTCGGAGGGTTGCGCGACGCGCTGACAGTGGCCGACATCCTCAACCGGCTTCTCGAGGAAACGGGATACCTGCGCTGGGCCGAGCTGCGGGCTCAGCGAGACGGCAGCCCGCGGGCTCTCCTCAACCTGCGCAAGGTGTTTCAACTCGCGTCCCGCTTCGAGCGCGACCTCGCCCTTGCCGGCATCGGCGACTTTGTGCGCCACCTGGACCAGGTGATCGACGCGGAGCTGCCGGTGGGCGAGGCGGCGGAGGAATCCGCCACCACGGATGCGGTTTCGCTCCTGACGGTTCATTCCGCGAAGGGCCTGGAGTTTCCGGTCGTCTTTCTCGTCAATCTGCGACCTCCGCGTCCTCGCGATACCGAGCGCCTTTTCTTCGACCCCGACAGCCTGGGCTTCGTGATGAAGAACTGGCGGGGCGACAAGCATCCCCGATTCAAGCAGACGTCACCCGGTGCGCCGGCTGTGGCCCTCGCCATGGGTGAACGCAGACGCATCGTGTACGTGGGCCTCACACGAACCAAAGACGCCCTGTACGTCACCGCCACGCGTGAGGAACAGTCGCCGCGTGACGTCGACCTCGGCGTGAACGGTGAGGTCGATCATTTCGCCGAGATCCTCAGCTGGGCCTTCGCGCACCCTGAATCTGCCACGGTCGTCGAAGCAGAGCAGCTGGAGCTGCCAGTCATAAGGGCGGCCGACGGATCGGGTGCGGACGGCCCGGCCGTGGTCGAGGCGGTGCTCGAGAGGTGGCAACATATCCGCCCGCGAGAGGAGGCGATTCGATCTCGCGCCGACACCGGGATCGAATTGAGCTTCTCGCAGCTGCACGATTTCGAAGTCTGTCCCGTCAGGTTCCGGTTCAGCCAGGTGTGGGGCGTGCCCGCACCGCCGGACGAGATTCTGCCGGCATTCGTGCGGGCGTCTGGGTCGAGCGAGCTCGGCGCCTCAGTCCACGCTGCGCTGGCAGCCTGGCACGAGGGCGGTGGCGACCTGCTCGGTATCTATCGAGGCCCGCAAACCGGTAGGGAGATGCTGGTTCGCTACCTCGCACATCCGCTGTCCGCCGCGCCGACGCTTGGGGTGGAGCTCGAGTTCAACCTTCGGCTGGGCGACGCTCGAGTCCGTGGCTTCGTGGATCGCGTTTGCGAGGTCGACGGCCAGACGACGCTCGTCGATTACAAGACCAATGCGACGCTGGATGCAAGGCTGATCGAGGCGTACTCGATGCAGCTACGGCTTTACGGGTTGGCGGCCCGCCGAGGGTTGCTGCCGGGAGGCCGCGATCCACGGCTGCTCCTATTCGATATCCGGCGTGGGCAGATGATCGAGGTCGCGCCCGATGATCGCGCCGTGGAGGCCAGGGTCGCCGCCGCCACATCGCGCATCGTCGCCGGCGACTTCGCGCTGGGCCCCGAGCATGCGGAACGACCGTGCACACTGTGTGCATTCAGGCCGATCTGTGTCGATGCGCGCGTTCCGGTGCCCGCGACCCAAAGGTGACCGGCCCGGTGCCGCTTCGCGAGCAATATTTCGAGCGCCGCCAGATCAAGGATGCGATCGCGTTTGCCGAAGCCGGCGGTATCTCGGTCCACCGCAACTTCGACCACTATCACGGCTCGATGATCCGCGGCATGATGCGCGAACGCCCGTTTCTGCACATCATCGGATTGCGGCCGGTGCTCGAGGAATGGGGACGGCAGCACGGGTTGCGGCCGGAATGGATCCAGCCGGAGAAACGCAGGAAGGTGGCCCACTACGACGTTTTCGGCCCGCGCGCCGAGGAGCTCATCAGGCACCTCAGCGGCGCTCCTTGACACTGGTTGACGCAATGCGTTATAATGCGTTGCGTCAATCAAATAAGGAGAAAGAAAAGATGACTACAGAACTCGACCAGATTGCAGACTCGGCCGGTGAGACGGCTACCACTGTCGCGGAGGTCGCCTTCGGCGCCGCCCAGACAGTTCGCGAAGTCGCTTCGGATCCGATGGGGACGGCGCGCAAGCAGGTGAAGGGCCTCGAGCGCAAGGGCACTCCGGCCGCGCGCAAGGTCAACCGCCGCTTCAACGCCCGGCTGAACGCCGCGACGGCACCTGCGAAGGATGTCGCCAAGAACATCAACGCACGGATCTCAGCCGCCGCGCAGATGGCCAACGACCTCATGCCCGAGCGCATCACGCTGCTCGGCGTCGAGGTGAACGGCAAGCTGCCGGAGAAGGTCGTCATCAAGGGATTCGAGCTCGTGAAGCTACAGGCCCGTCGCCGAGACGTGGTTGGCAGCGTTGCCAAGCGCTCGCTGCGGATCTTCAACGGCTCGTTCAAGACGATCGCGAAAGCTGCGAGCCGGCTCGAGCACGCGACTGAGCTCCGGCACGCGCCGACCGCCAAGAAGGCCGTTGCGACCAAGGCGAGGGCCAAGTCCTCGACCAGGACCCGTCGCGTCCGCCGCACCGCAACTCGCCGCCGCGCGGCCTAGCTAAAAGAACTCGGTTGAAGGGCGCCCAACAGGGCGCCCTTTTTCATTTCAGGTAGATTGCCGACCGTGAGTGTCATCTGCACCGGGTCGATTGCGTATGACTACATCCTCAGCTTCAAGGGTCATTTCAAAGACCACATCCTCGCGGACAAGACGCACATCCTCAACCTGAGCTTCCTCGTCGATGACCTGCGCAAGCATCGCGGCGGCGTCGCCGGCAACTACGCGTACAACCTGACGCTGCTGGGCTATTCAGCTGCGGTGCTCGCAACCGCCGGCTCCGACGCGACCGAATACCGCGACTGGCTGGTCGCCCGTGGCGTCGACTGCCACGGGTTGAGATTGCTGGACGGCGAGATCACGGCGACCGGTTTCACCACGACAGACCTGGACGACAACCAGCTGACGGGCTACTACGGCGGTGCCATGGGCCGCGCCGCGATGCTGGGCCTGGACGATGCGCCTGCAGGCGCAGAGGCGCTGATAGTCGGTCCCAACGATCCCGCCGCGATGATGCGGCTGGTCAAGGAGTGCCGGGACGAAGGCCTGCGGTTCGTTTTCGATCCTGCTCACCAGCTGCCCAGACTATCGGCAGAGGATGTCACCGAAGGTGCGCGAGGAGCGTGGATCCTCATCGGCAACGACTACGAGCTCGAGCTGATCATGCAGCGGACCGGTCGCACGATGGATGGGCTGATGGAGCTGGCCAGGATCGTCGTGACCACGCTTGGACGCGAGGGTTCGCGGATTGCGACGAGCGACGGTGTGATCGACATCCCGCCGGCGCCGGCGCGCCGAGAGTCGGACCCCACAGGCGCCGGTGATGCTTATCGCTCAGGCTTGGTTGCGGGATTGCTACGGGGCCTCGAGGTCGAGGAGGCGGGCCGGGTGGCTTCGCTGGCGGCGACCTATGCAGTTGAGCAGATCGGCACGGTCGAACATTCGTACACATTCGCGGAGTTCTCGCAGCGTTATCGGGAGGCCTTCGGGGCAGCGCTGTCTCAGAAATTCGATCGTCCGGCCACTAGGTAAACTTGCGGCCTTCCTCACGTCGGTAAGCCCACAGCGCGAGCGCGAAAAACAACACGCCATACCCCGCCAGATACAGCCAATCGGTAGTCACGCTGCCGTCTGTCGGTGCCCCAATGGCATCCCACCCAAGCTGACCGAAAAAGTGCAACGGCAGATAGGGCGCGATGTTCTGGATGAATTGCGGCAGCAGCTGCTTGGGGAAGAAAAGGCCCGAAGCGAACGCGGTCGGCAGGTAGATCAGGTTGATTACCGCCACCGCCGAGTTGGGTCCAGACAGATAACCGATGGCGAAGCCCAGAGCGATGAAGGGGATGGAGCCCAGCAGCACCCTGTACGCGAGGGTGAACCACTCCGATGGCTCGAGCCTGACGCTGCCGGCCACATACGCGAATGGAAACAGCACGACCAGCGTCATGGCCGCGAAAGCGAGCGCTGTGATGCATTTTGAAAGCAGGTAGACCCAGGGCGGCATCGGCGTCGCGCGCATTAACACGTCCATCTTCTGGCCCCGCTCGGTTGCCACCGAAATGCCGAAGCTGAAGATCATCACGTTGGCCACGGCGTACACGGCCATCGATGCAAGGAAGTACGCGCCAAAGCTCACGCCCGGGAAGATCTGCTGCTTTGACTGACCGATGCCGATGAACGCGTAGAACATCACGGGCAGAAAAAGCGATGTGATGCTGAACGCGGGGACGCGCCAGAGCTTCAAGAACTCGGCGCCTGTCTGACGCACGAGCATCGGCAGAATCGGTGCCCGCGCGACAATCGCCGAAGCCATCACTCCGGGGCCTTGTGACTGGTCAGAGAGATAAACGCATCCTCCAGGTCCGCGCCGGATACCTCGAGCTCAGAGATCTCGATCCCCTTGCGGAAGAGCTCTCGAAGCACAGACTCCGGCTGATTCGTAAGCAGCCGAACGCGGTGATCTGTGATCGTCGTCGTGGTCACCGGCAAACCCTCGAGGTCTCCGTCAGACAGGTTCCCTGATGTAAAGCGAACACGCTTGCCGGCAACCTTCGATTTGATTTCCTGAGGTGAGGCGTCAGCAATGACCACTCCGCGGTCGATGACAACCACACGCTTGGCGAGCTGGTCCGCTTCCTCGAGATAGTGCGTAGTCAGCACAACCGTGCGCCCCATGTCCGCGAACTCTGCGATTCGCTCGATGAACGATCGGCGGCCCTCGACATCCATGCCAACCGTCGGCTCGTCAAGGAAAAGGACCTCGGGATCTCCACAGACGGCCAGGGCGAAGTACAGTCGCTGGCGCTGGCCACCGGACAATTGCTTGACGAGCGCGGTTGCCTTCTCCTCCAGTCCCGCCATCGCGATCGCCCGATCGCGGACCATCGGCTTCGGGTAGTAGGAGCGAAAGAGGTCAACAATCTCCCGCACCCTGAGCATCTCGGGGATGCCTGACTCCTGGAGCATCACACCGACTCGGCTGCGGGCATTCAGATCGCTGGGATCCAACCCGAAGAGCTGGGCTTTGCCCGAGGTAGGTTTGCGCAGCCCCAGCAGCAGGCTGATCGACGTGGTTTTACCTGCACCGTTGGGCCCGAGCATGGCAACGACCTCTCCAAGCTCGATGTTGAGGCTTACACCCTTGAGCGCTTCCACCGCGCCGTACTTCTTGGTGGCATCGATGAGTTGGGCAGCGAGTGGCATCGCCGAGAATCTACTCTGGTGGCGTGGCGAGCATCTTCACGCAGATCATCGACGGCAACCTGCCGGCTGATTTCGTATGGAAGGACGATGTCTGCGTCGCATTTCTGTCCAATCGCCCGCTGCGGCCGGGGCACACGCTGGTGGTCCCCCGTTCGGCTGAGGACCATTGGCTCGATCTAGCGCCCGAACTTCTTGCGCACCTGACGGCGACCGCGCAAACCATTGGGAAAGCGCAGATGGCGGCCTTCAAACCGGCCAGGATCGGGCTGATGCTCGTTGGCTTGGAGGTGCCGCACGTCCACTTCCACGTGGTGCCGATTCGCGGCCCGCATGACCTGGACTTCGACAACCAGGATCCGAACCCTGACCCGGCGATGATGAAGGCTGCCGGCGAGTCGCTCCGCCAGGAGCTCCGCCGGCTTGGCGCCGGGGGAGCGCTCTAGGCCAGAGCCCGCAACAGCTGGTCGACGTGGAGCTCGAGATGGCTGGTGAGCGTCAGCCGTGCCACCTCCTCGGCGGTCATCGTCTGTCCGGCATCCACTTTCACCACCCGTCGCATCGACGTGGCATCTGCACCTCGAAGACCTTTGATGGTCCTTGCATGGTCTTCGAGGGCCATGCGAATCAACTCCTTCGGCTCGATTTGCGCCATCTGCTCGTCCATTGCATCGCGCAGCCCGACGTTGTTGAGCAGGTCGAGCTCGGCCATCTGGCCGCTTGAAACTTTGTGGAAGACGACGCCGTAAAACTTCGACAGCACGACGATGTGCGCCAGCACCTCGTGGGCGCTCCAGCCAGCTTCCGATGCACCCCGTTGACTGTGACCTGCTGTTATCAGTGGGCCATATTCGGCCAGGCGTTCCGACGCTCGCTGGAGGCGGTCAGCGAGCGCCAGCCTGTCTTGATCGATCATCTCGTCGAGGAATCCCTGAAGGTCGGTCTCAGTGAAGGCGGTGCTCTCGTTTTTCATGACACCTCCAATCTATTGGACAATTGGGTGTATGTGCTATCCGGATGATGCCCGCCCGCCTCTGCCCCCGATCGGAGGAGCCGCCTCCGACCAGGGAGACCTCGTTCTAACCGCCTCGGATGGCAACCGGTTCGCCGCGTACTTCGCCCGGGCCGCGTCGCCCACCGGGGCCGGCATGGTCGTCATGCCGGACGTGCGCGGCCTTCATCAGTTCTATAAGGAGCTGGCGCAGAGGTTCGCTGAGGCAGGTATCGACGCCGTCGCCATCGACTATTTCGGCCGCACCGCCGGAATCGGCGATCGCAGCGAGGCTTTTGACTACAAGCCGCACGTCGAGCAGACCACCCCCGAAGGCATCAGTGCGGATGTCGCAGCAGCGGTGGCGCAGCTGCAATCGAAGGATGGCGGGGCGGTCAAGGCCGTATTCACGGTGGGGTTCTGCTTTGGCGGCTCAAGCTCCTGGAACATGTCAGCGCTGGTCGACGGGGTCAATGGCGATATCGGCTTTTACGGCCGGCCCGAGCGGTCGCTGCCATTTCTTTCGAAGATGAAGGCGCCGCTGCTCCTGCTCATCGCCGGCGCCGACTTCACTCCCACCGAAGCCTTCCATAACTTCGACAAGCAGCTCACCGCGGCCAAGGTGCCCCATGAGATGCACATCTACGATGGCGCGCCCCACAGCTTCTTCGACCGCAGCTTCGCCGAGTGGAAGGAAGCTTGCGACGACGCGTGGCGCCGCATGCTGGCGTTTGTCAAAAACAACAGCTAGTCTGGCGCCGCCGTTCTATCTCATGTCCTAAGCCGGCACCCGGCCGTATAGTCCCCCGTATGGCAAGGCTGGCCACCCGGTCCAAGCCGCCGCCCCAACTTCCCGCCGCGCTCGTGGCTGAGCTGGAGCGGCGCCGGGCCGGGATGGCGCGCCATATGGCACGGGCGGTCGTGACCCTGGTGCGCTGGGACAACTCCACCGGCGTTCCGCCTCAGCGCACCGCGATCGCCAAGGCCTGTGAGGCCGGCCTCGACCTCTTTCTCGCCACAGCACGAGAGGCACGCCCCGCCACCGCCGAGGAGCTGAGGCGTGTGGCACAGCTGGGCATCCTGCAAGCTCGCAGCAGCCAATCGGTCGAGCCGATCTTGAACGCGTATCGGATCGCGGCACGTGTGGCGTGGGACGCGATCCTCGCCGCTTGGCGCGGCCACCCGGAGGCGACCCCGGAGGCCATCATGCTCACTGCCAACTACGTCTTCGGTGCCCTGGACCAGGTTGCAGCCGAGGTGACCAAGACCTACCTCAACGCGCGTGAGCACCACATGCAGCGGGGCACCCGCGCGCGCGCCCGCCTGTTCCATGCATTGATCAGCGACAACTTCGACTCAGAGCTGGAGCTGCAGAAGCAGGCGTTGGCTTTGAACATGCCAATCGCTCCCACCGGCTACGTGGCCGCAGTCTGCAAGCTGGTCGTCGGCAGCCGCGACGGCGAGCAGGGAGGGGAGGGCCTGGCCGAGGTGGCGGCGTCCCTGCCGCTCCCTCGAGGCGCGATCCACCACGCCACCGACCCCACCACTCTCGTCATCCTGTGGCCGGCCGAGTCGGCCGCCGATGTGGAAGGCGCACGGCAGCTGGTGATGAGCCTGCAAAAGGAAGCCGTGAAACGCTCCGGCGCGGCGCGTGCCAGGGTACGCGCTGGTATCGGGGGGTACCACGCCGGGCTGCGAGGGATTGCGGGCTCCTACCTCGAGGCTCAGCAGGCGATCGAGGTCGGGCGCAAGCTCCGACCCGACGCTGTAGCGCACCGGCACGACGAGCTCATCCCACAGCTCGTGCTGGCACAGAACCCGCGGCTGGCGGAACGCTTTGTGGTGCACAGCCTCGGACCACTCCTCGATGCCAAGTCGCGCAACCGCGATCAGCTGCTGGAGACGCTCCAGGCTTATGTGGCCGAAGGGTCGGTCAAGGATGCCGCCGCTGCACTCAAATTGCACCGGCATACGGTGTTGTATCGCCTGGACAAGCTGCGCGAGCTGCTGGGTACCGACCTGGACGCGCCGGCCGCCCGTCTGCGCTTGCAGCTCGCGCTGGATCTTCGTAAGCTGATTTAGGCATCAAATTGGACTTCGTGTCCAAACAATGGGCCTAGTTTTCCCACCGGGCGCCAGTGTGGATAGGCCCTGGCGTCGGTATCCTTCGAATCGTGACTAACAACTCCAACGGACGCCGTGTGGTCGTCACCGGGATGGGCTTCATCACCCCGATCGGCAACGATGTCGAGACGGTGTGGTCAAACATGGTCGAGGGTGTCTCCGGCATCGGACAGATCACTCATTTCGACACCACCCACTTCGATACCAAGATCGCCGGCGAGGTCAAAGGCTTCAACCCCGAGGACTACATGGACCGCAAGACGGCCCGCCACATCGGGCGCTACTGCCAGTTCGCGCTTGGGGCCTCGAAGCAGGCGCTGGCCGACGCGGGTCTGAACCCCGCCGAGATGGACCCTGACGACGTCGGTGTGATCGTCAGCTCCGGCATCGGCGGCATGGAGGAGATCGAGAAGAGCCACACGCAGCTCATGCAGCGTGGGCCGAAGCGCATCAGCCCCTTCACGGTGCCGATGATGATCGCCGACATGGCGGCCGGCATCGTCGCCATCCACTGCCACGCCGGTGGCCCCAACTACGCAATCGTCAGCGCCTGCGCTTCCGGCTCCCATGGAATCGGAGAGGCCTCGGAGATCATCAAGCGGGGTGACGCCGTCGCCATGCTCGCCGGAGGATCCGAAGCCACCATCACGCCCCTGACGATGGGTGCTTTCTGCCAGATCAAGGCTGTCAGCGAGCGCAACGACGAGCCCGAGAAGGCTTGCCGGCCCTTCGATCTCGGCCGCGACGGATTCGTCATGAGCGAGGGGTCGGTGATGCTCGTGCTCGAGGACATGGAGCACGCGAAGAAGCGGGGGGCGAAGATCTACGCCGAGATCGCGGGTTACGGCGCGAGCGCCGACATGTACCACTTCACCGCGCCGCAGCCGGAGGGTAAGGGTGCAATTCGCGCCATGCGCCGCGCGCTCGAGAAGAGCGGGGTCGAGCTGACAGATGTCGGATATATCAACGCGCACGGCACCTCCACCAAGCTTGGCGATCTTGCCGAGACCAAAGCCATCAAGGCTGTCTTCGGCGACCACGCCTACAAGCTCGCGGTGAGCTCGACGAAGTCGGTGCACGGTCACCTGCTCGGCGCGGCCGGTGCCATAGAAGCAGCTGCTTGCGTCCTCGCCCTGGACCGAGGGCTGCTGCCCCCGACGATCAACCTCGACGATCCCGACCCGGAGTGCGACCTCGACTACATTCCGAACAAGGCACGCAAGGCGCACATCAAAGTGGCTGTGTCGAACTCGTTCGGCTTCGGCGGCCACAACGCGACGCTTGTGATCAAAGGCCCTGAGGCCAACTAGGAGAAGACGCATGGCAACCCCACTCGATTTCAAAGAGCTTCAGGCGCTCGCGGCAGAGATCCTGGGCATCGAACCTGATCAGGTGCAGCTCGACAAGAGCTTCGCGAAGGACCTCGCGGCCGACTCGCTCGACCTCGTCGAGCTGATTGCCGCCGTTGAGGACAAGTACGACGTCGAGCTGTCCGAGGAAGAGCTCGAGAAGATGAAAGTGATCGGCGACCTATGGAAGTTTCTGGAGCAGAAGACCGCCGAGCGGCTGGAGGCCTAGGTGACATGGCGATAACGACCGCGTATCGGACGCGTTCCGGGGCTGTCCCGCTGCGCTCATTCAAGACGAAAGGCAGGCACAGCGCGATTGCCGGCATGGGCGTTTATGCGCCGGAAAAGGTGATCACGAACTTCGATCTGGAGAAGATGATTGACACCTCCGACCAGTGGATCACCGACCGGACCGGCATCAGGACTCGCCACATCGCCGAACCCGGCACCACGACGCTCGAGCTCGCGACCAAGGCAGCCCGCAAGGCCCTCGACGCCGCCGGCATCACAGCCCGGGATCTCGACATGATCCTGGTTGGCACGTCCTCGCCTGACGGACCGTTTCCGTCGATCTCCTGCCGCATCCAGGATGAGCTGGACGCCCCAGGCGCCGTAGCGTGGGACATGCTCGCTGCCTGCACAAGCTTCATGTACGGGCTCGCGACGGCAGACTCGTTCATCGCCACCGAGCGAGCTGACAATGTGCTCGTAATCGGGGCCGAGGTGCTGTCCCGGATGCTCGACTACACGAGCCGTGGCACTGCCGTGATCTTCGGCGATGGAGCCGGAGCTGCCGTCGTGAAACCCGCGCCGGACGGGGCAGGCTTCCTGTCCTGGTGCCTCGGCAGCGATGGTCGCGGCTACCTTCAGGTCACGGCCGGCAACAAAGAATTTGGCGCTTACGCCGCCAAGGACCCCAAGCCCATCATCGAGATGGAGGGTCCCGATGTATTCAAGTTCGCAGTCGACATCTTCATCCGCCAGGCGAACGAGGTCTGCAGCACGGCGGGAATCTCGATGGAGGATATCGATCTCTGGGTTCCTCACCAGGCCAACTTCCGGATCATCGACGCCGCCGCCCGCCGCATCGGGCTGCCGCTCGACAAAGTTGCGATCAACATCGACGAGTACGGCAATACGTCGAGCGCGTCGATCCCCATCGCACTCGAGGAGGCGATTCGAAAGGGCCGTGTCAAGACCGGCGATCATGTTTTGCTGGCGGGCTTCGGTTCGGGCCTAACGTGGGGCGCTAGTCTCCTCAAGTGGGTGTAAAGCTCACAGGTCCCATCGCGCTCCTGTTTCCGGGCCAGGGCGTGCAGAAGCCTGGGATGGGCAAGAACCTGCATGACAGGTACCCGGCGGCGCGCCGCGCCTTCGAGCGGGCCGAGGAGGTCCTGGAGATGCCGATCCGCCGGCTGTGCTTCGAGGGTCCGGTCGAGGAGCTGAACCGCACCGACATCATCCAGCCGTGCGTGATGACCGTCTCCTGGGCGGCCTACGAGGTCTGGCGCGAGAGCTACGGCCTCGAGAGCGTGGAGGTGACTGCTGGTCACAGCCTGGGCGAGATCGCAGCCCTCGCTGCCGCCGGCTCCATCCCATGGGAGACTGCGCTGCAGGTGGTGAAGGAGCGAGGCAGGATCATGGCCCAGGCGGCCGACGAGCAACCGGGAGGCATGATCGCCATCGTCGACCTCAATGAGGAACAGGTCGAGGCGGTCCGCGCAGGGGCTTCCAAGAAAGGCCAGTTGTGGGTCGCCAACCGGAACGCAGATGTGCAGTTCGTGCTTTCGGGCGAGGTCGCCGCTGTGCAAGAGGCCGAAAGGCTGGCGCTGGCTGCCGGGGCCCGCCGAGCCCTCATCCTGACGATCCCGCTGCCTGCGCACACCCCCTTGATGGCGAAGGCCGCGGCGGCTTTTCGCAAGGTGGTTGACAAGCTTCCGCTGAAGGCGCCGTCGATCCCAATCCTCGCCAACGCGACAGGCGAGGCAATGCGCACAGTGGCCAGCCTTCAGGAAGAGCTGCGGCAGCAGATGCTCCGCCAGGTCGATTGGGCGCGCACGATGGTGTCGATGCGGACGATGAAGGTGCGCACAGTGGTCGAGCTAGGACCTGGTCGCGTGCTCGCCAGCCTCGCCGCGAAGCACATCCCGGGAGTCGACACGTGGAACGCGGAGGAGCTGTTCATCGACTTTGCGGACCCGGCCCCCGCATGAGCGACTCATTGGAGGGAAAGATCGCCCTGGTCACGGGTGGCGGCAAGGGCATTGGCCGTGCCATCAGCCTGGCGCTGGGCGCAATGGGCGCGACTGTGGCGGTCAACTATCGGTCCGACCAGACCGCTGCCGAGGAGACCGCGGCCGCGCTGCCCGGTGGGTCGGCCCACAAGGCGGACGTTGGCGACCCAGCTCAGGTGGAGGCGATGGTCAAGGCGATTGGCCGCGTCGACATCCTGGTCAACAACGCCGGCGCCGTGCGCGACAAGCTGCTGATCCAGATGGCACCGGCGGATTGGGAAGAGCTGATCCGCACCGATTTGATGTCAGCGTTCGCGACCACCAGGGCGGCGATCATGTCCGGGATGATGCGTGCGCGATGGGGGCGGATCGTCAACATCTCGTCGATCGTCGGCCTGACGGGCAATGCGGGACAGTCCAACTACGCTGCAGCGAAGGCGGGCCTCATCGGGTTCACCAAATCGGTGGCGCGCGAGTACGGCTCGCGCAACATCACATGCAACGCGGTGGCGCCGGGGTACGTGCGAACCGAGCTCACATCCGGCTCGCTCACCGACGTCATGGTCGGAGAGCTCGTCAAGGCGACTCCAATCAAGCGCGAGGGAACGGCCGAGGACATAGCTGCGATGGTGGCCTTTCTGTGCTCGGAGCGTGCGGGCTTCATCACGGGCCAGGTGATCGCGGTGGATGGAGGACTCTCGCTCTGATGGTGGCCGCGAAGAAGCCGGCCGACATTCAGATCTCGGGGAGCAAGCTGCCCCCGATCCCCCTGCCAACGAACTGCCCAGGCTGCGGAGTCGGCATCGACCTCGAAGAGCTTCGGCGGCATGCCTACGTTTGCACGTCGTGCGGGCACCACTTCCGGATGGGGGCTGACGCCTGGATCGCCCTGATGGCCGACCGAGGTACGTGGATGGAGCGGTACGGAGATGTTCGGTCCCACGACCTATTGAATTGGAAGGTCCCCAAGCCTTACCAGGAGACGCTCGAGCAGCTTCGCGACGAGGGCTTGAACGAGGCGGTGCGCACCGGCACCTGCCGGCTGGGAGGCCGGGATATCTGGCTGGCAACCTTCGATTTCCGATTCGTCGGCGGCACCCTTTCGATCGTCGCCGGAGAGCGACTCGCACGCGGCATGGAGCAGGCGGCCTCGGCGGGATTGCCTTATGTGCTTGTCGCGGCCTCGGGCGGCGCCCGCATGCAGGAAGGGGTGCTGGCCCTTATGCAGATGGCCAAGGTCAATGCCGCGGTGGGACGCCTCGACGTGGCGGGCGTCCCCTATTTCTCGGTCCTCACCGACCCCACCTTCGGCGGCACCGCGGCCTCGCTTGCTCTGCTCGGCGATATCAACATCGCTGAACCAGGCGCCGCCATTGGCTTCACCGGTCCGCGGGTGATCAAGCAGGCGACCTATGCGGATCTCCCTCCCGGCTTCCAGAGCGCCGACTTTCAACTGGCGCGCGGCCAGATCGACATGGTGGTGTCGCGCCCCGAGCTGAGGCGCTTGCTGGCACATCTCCTGGAGATCTACCCATGAAGCTGCACGGCCGCCGGCCTGAGGAGACGACACTCACCGTCTGGCAGGTGGTGGAGCTTGCCAGGCATCCCGACCGGCCGTACTCCCTCGACTACATAAAGCGGATGGCGCCAGACTTCGTCGAGATGCACGGCGACCGGATCTCCGGCGATGACCCTGCGCTTACCGGCGGGATTGGCACCTGGCATGGCAGGACGACGATGTTCCTGGGCCATCAGAAGGGCCGAAGCCTCAAGGAGAGGGTGGCTCGGAACTGGGGAATGATGCATCCGGAGGGTTATCGGAAGGCGATACGCCTTGCCCAGCACGCGGCCAAGTTCAACTTCCCCATCGTTTCGTTGATCGACACGCCTGGCGCGTACCCGGGAGCCGGGGCGGAAGAACGAGGAATCGCCTCAGCGATCGCCAAGGCCATCATGGAATGGTTCCGGATCCCCGTTCCGATCGTGGCAGCAGTCATCGGCGAGGGTGGTAGCGGCGGTGCGCTCGGAATGGGCGTCGCGGACCGCGTGATCATGCTCGAGAACTCGATCTATTCGGTGGCGTCTCCGGAGGCTGCGGCGTCGATCGTGTGGCGTGACAACACGCGCAAGGTGGAGGCGGCCGAGCAGCTCCAGCTCACCTCACGAGACCTGCTGGCGATGGGCGTCGTCGAAGAGGTCGTGACGGAGCCTGTAGGCAGCGCGAGCCTTGACTACGGCGCTACGGCTGTCGCGCTTGATGAGGCTCTCTATCGCCATCTTCAGCCACTCCTGGCGCAACCCACCGAGGAGCTGCTGCAGCACCGCTACGAGAGATTCCGCTACATCGACTCCCTGATTCGCGCAGAACCGCATTTCGGACCAAAAATTTAGTCAAGTGCAAGGGTGGCACGCAGGCTGGGTTTACCCCGGCCGTCACCCAATCGTCCATCTTCCCAACGCCTCCATGCGTGTTTGGGAGGGAGGGGGTCCCGCGGGGGAGGCCAGCCTCACCCGCGCTTCATGAGATTGGTTGTCCAGCGCGTGACGGCCGGCTCGGTGACATGGCGCGAAGCTGGTGAGCCTCGCGCTGCAACCATCGCGCGCGGTTATGTGTTGTTGGTGGGTGCAGCAGCCAATGACGACGAGACGACGATTCGCAAGCTGGCGGACAAGGTCATAGACATGCGCGTGTTCGCCGACGAGGCGGGACGCATGAACCTGAGCCTCGTCGACGTGCGCGGCTCGGTGCTGATCGTGTCGCAGTTCACGCTGTTCGCCGACTTCAGCCGGGGTCGGAGGCCCAGCCTCCTGGGTGCGGGCGATCCGAAACGAGCCGAGGAGCTCTATCTCGCGTTCGTTCAGCGATTCCGCGAGCGCGAGATCGAGACCCAGACAGGCAGCTTCGGAGCCGACATGACCGTAACGATCGAAAACGATGGCCCGGTCACGCTCGTCCTCTCGTCTGACGACTGGCCGACGCGTGTCTGAGTCGCGCCGCCGCTGGCTTCCATACGCGGCCCTGGCCGCAATCGCACTGATATGGGGCGCTTCCTTCCTATTCATCAAGGTGGCAGTGCAGGACATGAGCCCGACGGTGCTGGTCGTGATCCGTTCCACCACAGGTTTCATCGCGCTGGCCGTGCTCATGGTCGCGCTGCGCCGTGGCCTCGTCACCAATGCAAGGCGCCGCATCGTGCCGTTTGTGGTGATGGCCCTCACCGCGGGGGTGATTCCGTGGCTGGCCATCGCCTGGGGCGAGGAGCGCATCTCGAGTGGACTCGCCAGCATTCTCAACGCGACCACGCCCCTTTGGGCTGCAATTCTCGTCTACTGGATCATCCCTTCAGACCGCCCAAGCCCAATCAACTACGCAGGCGTCTTGGTCGGCCTTGCCGGTGTCGTCATCCTGGTCCTGCCCAGCATCACGTCGGGCGGGATTCGAGGTGACCTGATCGGGGCGGCTGCGGTGCTCCTCGCGTCGGTGTCGTACGCCCTATCGGCCCTGTACCAACGGCGCAAGCTGCGCAATGTGAACGTCTTTGAGGCGAACCTCGGCCAGCTGGCGTTCACCGCCCTGTTGGTCCTTCCTCTGGCGGCACCGAGCGTACCGGGTACCCATTTCGAACCGCGCTCCATCGCCGCTGTGCTCGCATTGGGAATCGCCGGGTCCGGAATCGCCGGAGTTCTGTACTACTACGTGCTCAACTCGCTCGGTCCAGTCCGTGGATCTGGGGTGACGCTCCTGGTTCCGGTGACCGCGGTGTTCTGGGGCGCCATGCTCCTCCATGAGCCGGTAACGCTGACTATCTTGGTGGGCATGGTGGTCATCCTGGCCGGGATCGTCCTCACGAACGTCGGGCGCCGTGCGGCAAGCCCGGATCGATCCGAGCCTGAAAAGGCCGCGGCATAATCGGCTACCTGGATCAGCACCTGGAGCAGGTTCGTCAAGCACGCGACCGCATTCACCCTTACGTCCGGCGAACGCAATCCTTGACGACCGATCTTGATCCCGACCTGCGTGTGAAGCCCGAGTGCTTCCAGGTCACAGGGTCGTTCAAGCCGAGAGGCGCTTTCAACGCCGTGCTGGCTCAGATGGCGGGCAAAACCCCACCGGTTGGAGTTATCGCCGTCAGCTCTGGCAACCATGCGCAGGCGGTCGCCCTCGCCGCTCGGACCGCAGGCATACCCGCGCTGATTGTCATACCCGAAGACGCCAACCCTGCCAAGGTCGCTGCGACCCGAGCCCTCGGCGCTGAAGTCATCCAGGAGGGCATCACTTTCATGAACCGAGAGGACCGATTGCATGAGCTCATGGCCGAGCGCGGCTTTTCGCTCGTCCACCCGTTCGACGACTGGGATGTGATTCACGGCCAGGGCACCGCAGCCATGGAGCTCCTCGAGGATGCAACCAACCTTGAGATCATCGCGACGCCGCTCGGAGGTGGGGGGTTGCTCTCGGGCACCGCCCTCGTCGCCAAGGCGATTAAGTCGGGCATCAAGGTGATTGGAGTCGAGCCTGCCAATGCTGACGACGCCTACCAGTCGTGGAAGGCGGGCAGCATCAGGAGCCTTGCCAGCGCTCCGCCCACGATGGCGGACGGGGTGCGCACCACCGCGATTGGGCAGCGCAACTTCGAAGTGATGTTTGCCCACGGGCTCGTGGACGAGATCGTCACCGTGACTGAGGACGAGATAGCAGCCGGCGTGCGGGTCGCCTGGACCCGGCTCCACATCGCGCTCGAGCCCACCGGAGCGCTGCCGCTCGCAGCTTACCTGGCCGGCAAGTTTCCGAACGGCAGAGCCGGCCTGATCCTGAGTGGCGGCAACGCCAATCTCCAAACCGTCGCTAAACTGCTCGGCACCCCATGATTCCAGTCAAAGAGGTGATGACGACAAACGTGATCACCTTTCGCGAAGACACGCCGGTCGAAGAGATCGCCTTGATTCTCAACACCAAACGGATCACGGGCGGGCCGGTGGTCGGGGCGGATGGCCACGTGGTCGGCATCGTCTCGGAGATCGACGTCTTTTCCAAGAAGGGCAAGTTCGCGCGCGACATCATGAGCCAGCACGTCATAACCGTCAGCGAAGACACGGGGATCGACGAGGCGGCGCGATTGCTGGTCGGCGAGAAGATTCGTCGAGTGCCCGTGGTCAAGCGCGGAAAGATGGTGGGCTTGCTCAGCCGTTCCGACGTCCTTGATTTCTTCGCCACCACACGCTGGACCTGCAACGTCTGCGGTCGCTGGGAGCGCGGGTTGGAGCAACCCGAACGGTGCCACTCGTGCTCGAGCAAGGACATCCGTCTGGAGCGCGCAGATCCGGGCCACTAACCTTCTCTCGTTAAAGGCCCAGAGCTTCACTGAGTCGGTCATCCGCGAGATGACGCGCCTCAACCTGCAGGTGAACGGACCCGACAAGGCAATCAACTTTGCCCAGGGCTTCCCCGACTTCGCGACCGATCCCCGCATCGTCGAGTCCGCAGCGAAGGCGATGCGAGACGGCTTCAATCAGTACGCGACCACGTGGGGCGCTCCACAGCTACGGAACGCGATCGCGCGAAAGCAGTCGGTGGCATGGGGCAGCGAGGTCGATCCAGAGCTCGAGGTCACCGTCTCATGCGGGGCGACCGAGGCGATGATCGCTGCGATGCTGGCGGCGGTGGATCCCGGCGACGAGGTCGTCATCTTCGAACCGTTCTATGAAAACTACGGACCCGATTGCATAATCAGCGGCGCGGTCCCGCGCTACGTGACGTTGCGCGCGCCCGAGTGGGCGTTCGACCCAGATGAGCTCCGTCGCTCCTTCAGCAGCAAGACGCGCGCCATAGTCGTCAACACTCCGCACAACCCGACCGGAAAGGTGTTCTCGCGACAGGAGCTCGAACTCATCGCCGAGCTGTGCATCCAGCACGACGCCATAGCGATCACCGATGAGATCTACGAGCATCTCGTGTATCGCGGCGAGCACTTGAGCATCGCGACGCTGCCCGGAATGGCCCAGCGCACCATCACCATCAGCGGAGCGAGCAAGACGTTTTCGGTCACGGGATGGCGAGTGGGCTGGTTGATCGCACCCGCGTCGCTCACCGCTGGGATCCGCAAGGTCCACGACTTCCTCACCGTCGGCGCGGCGCACCCGCTTCAGGTCGCCGTCGCCGCCGCCCTGGCGCTCCCCGCGGATTTCTACGTTGAGCTGCTCGGCGATTACCAGGAACGGCGTGATGCCATGGTCACCGGTCTTCAGGAATGTGGGTTCGAAGCTGCGGCGCCTGATGGTGCTTATTACGTGATGGCCGGGATCGGCGCATTTGGCTTCGATGACGACACGGCAATGGCGCGCCACCTGATCGAGAAGGTCGCGGTGGCCACGGTGCCGGGGTCGAGCTTCTTTCATGACCCCGCTCAGGGTCGAGGCCACCTTCGTTTCAGCTTCCCAAAGCGGATCGAGACGATCGAGCGCGGCGTGCAGGCGCTGCGGGCATTGCGGCCTTAACAGCCTCGGTTCACTATTCACCTGGGGCGGCTTAGGTTGGCCGCATGCGCAATCTGCTGCGGAAACCGCTTCCCTGGATGGTTCTCTCCGAATGTGCGATCGTCGGCGTGCTGGCGATGGTTGCGTGGCACATGGTGGCAAGCCCGCCTGTCCAACAGATCCAAGGCGCTGGTGTGGCCGCCCCGACCGCGCCGGCACGCGAGCCCGTGGTCTCGGCTCCCAAGACCGCCGCCGGGGAGGCCACGGCGCCGAAGCCGTTGCTGCCCGGGCTCAACATGGATTCGAGCTTCTGGAAACGGCGGCTTGCCGAGTTGAACCGCAGCGAGAGCTCATTCGAGCAGCTCGAATGGAGGATTGTGCATGCCGCGATGGATGCTGCCCGCCGCTACGTCAAGGCGGTGGTCCTGCCGGCGATCGTGCGAGCCGAGCGAGGGGCCGGCTAGCCTCCGGCGCGTTGCAGCGCGGTGCGCATGAGCTCGGACAGAGTCGGGTAAGCGTGCATGGCCTTCGCGACCACCTTGACGGGCGTGCGGGCGGCCATCATCGCGACAGCCTCGTGGATCATGTCGCCTGCGTTCTCAGCCACGATGTGGCAGCCGAGGAGCTCCCCTGTCTTGGCATCGGCCACGCATTTGACGTGACCGTGGTCAAGGCCGTCGATCTGGGCTTTCTCCGCCTCGACCATGCGGGCGAAGCCGGTGCGAACTTTGCGACCGCTCTTCTTGGCCGCGGCCTCCGTGAGGCCGACTGACGCCACCTCAGGATCGGTGAACGTGACCCTGGGAACAATTCGCAGGTCGATCCGCTCCGCCGCCCGCTTCATCGCGTTGCGAGCGGCAACCTGCCCCATGTCGGATGCAACATGTGTGAACAGCGGGCCACCGACGACGTCGCCGGCCGCCCACGCCCAGGGCTTGGAGGTCCTCAGCTGCTCGTTGACCTTGATCCCCCGTGGTGACCATTCGATCCCAGCCGTATCGAGCCCGAGGGTCTTGCCATCCAATGAACGGCCGACAGCGACGAGGATCTCGTCAACGTCGATCGAGGCGCCGCTTTCGAAGAAGATCCGCTTGACGCCCTCGCTGAGCTCGACGCTTTTCATCTTGGTGCGTGTGCGTACCTCGATGCTCTCGGCTTCGAACACTGTGCGAATCGCCGCCGAGGTCTCAGGCTCTTCACGGGAAAGGATGCGAGCGCCTTGTTCGATCAGCGTGACCTGCACGCCGAAACGGGAAAAAATCTGGGCAAACTCTGACCCGATCGGCCCGGAGCCGACAACCGCCATGCGGTTCGGAAGCTCTTTAAGCTCAAGGATGCTTTCGTTGTCGAGGTAACCAGCTTCTTTTAGCCCGGGTACCGGCGGCACGACAGGCTCGAGGCCGGCAGCAATCAGCACCGAGCGCGCCTCGATCTTTTCGGAGCCGCCGATGAGCAGCGCGCGTTCTCCGATCAGCGTGGCCTGGCATGGAAAACACACCTCGACGCCGGCCTTCTTGAACGGGGTCGAGCCAAAGCGGAGCATGTGGTCGCGAACCTGATATGCACGCCCGATCGCGCGGCGCCATTCCAGCTCAGGCGCGCCGACCCTGATGCCGTACCGGTCGGCGTCGCGGATAAGGTGGAGCAGTCTGGCGGTGCGCACCAAGGCTTTGGTCGGCACGCAGCCGTGATTGGTGCACGTGCCACCGAAGTGGTTGGCCTCCGCCAGCAGAATCTTGGACTTGCCGCCGTCGGCGACTGCAAACGCAGCCTCGGATCCTGCCGCCCCGCCGCCGATTATCACAAGGTCGTAAGCAACCTTTCGGCCCATGCGGCCCAGAACGTCTGCTAGCCCTTCTCCGGCGTCATGGTCACGTTGCCGTTCAATGTGGCGCCGTCCTCGACTGTCAGGCGGGCGACTTTCACCTCGCCATTGAGGCGGCCTGAACCGCCGAGCGTCAGCCGCTTTCGGGCGGTCACGTTGCCGTTGACCTGACCCCTCACGTTGACGTTGGCTCCCTCGACGGAAGCCTGAACGGTCGCGGTCGGCTCGACCGTGACATCGCCGCTGACCTTGAGCTCGCCTTCCACGTTGCCATGGATCTTCAGGTCGCCATGGATGTCCAGGCGCCCGTTAAGGCTGTCGCGAGGGCCGAGCGTGACTACGTTGGTACCGCCGTTTTGCGCTGTCCCGGCCGAGTGGGCCGCCGACTTCTCAGCTTGGGCCATGTGGGCCTCCTCTAGTGAGTTTGATCTGCTTCCCCGTCGCCCTACTCAACTCCGCCTGACAGCAGGATCTTGCGATGAAGCGAGGGCTTGTCAGGAGAACTCTGAATTTGGACGAGCTAGCATCGTAACAGGGTGCACTCGAATACAGAGGCAGGGATCGGGAGTCCGCGCAGTTGGTGCGCGAACCACTTCTCGGTGACATTCATGCGGCTTTGATGGACCCGGACGCCTCTGACGAGATGACCGATCATCTGGTCGATTTCTTCGACCGGATCGCTTCGGTGTACGACAGCTGGGCCGGCGGACAGCATGGGCGCGTTGCGGCACGGCTGGTCGAGCTCGCCGCCGCAAAGCGTGGTGAGCACGTTCTCGATGTTGCGACCGGCACCGGGCTCGTTGCGCACCTGGTGGCGACCCAGGTAACGCCTGGGAGCGTGATCGGCATCGATCTCTCGGATCGAATGCTTTCAATTGCGCGCGCGAAACAGAGCAAGAACACCCAGTTCGTGGGCATGGCGGCGGAGCGGCTGGTTTTTCGGCCCGAGACATTCGACCTGGTGACGATGGGAGAGGCGCTCGCATATCTGTCAGATCCATCGGACGCGCTCGCTGAAGCGAATCGTGTCTTGCGTCCCGGAGGAAGGCTTGCAGTTTCGTGCCAGCGGCGCAGCTTGAGCACGCGCGCGCAAGACCTTTTCTTCCAGGGGCTTGCACCCCTGGCGCGGCGCCATTACCTCAGTCTCCCGCGCTACAGCTCAGAACGCGCCCGCTTCGGCGAGCCGGATGTCCTGCCTCAGCTTTTGAGCGCGGCCGGTTTCGAGGTCACGCGAATCACCGAGATGGTAACGGGCGGCCGCACGCAGAACGCCCGCGAATGGACAGAACTCATGGCGGGCGCAGGCCCACTTCCATACACGCTGATCACGTCGCTTGGGCCTCGCTACAGGAGCGAGCTCGAGGCGGAGGTCGAGTCGGCGATGGACAGCCTCGGCGATCCCGATGACGCTTTTCGGTACCACCACTCATACGTCATTGCGGTCGCGCGGAAGGTGAGTTCCGCCTGATCGTCGCGAAGATCACAACCGCGGCGAGGAAGCAGAGGCCGGCAGCGATGATGAAGATCTCGCGGTACTCCTGAAGGAATGCCGCAGCGACGAGGCGATCGAGATGCTGGAGGCGCGCGCGGAGGTCGGGTTCCGTGAGCTGCGGCGTCCCCAAGATCTGACGGAACCGGAAGAGTCCGAACGCCGTCAGCGCCGACAGCCCGACGAGCATGCCCATGACCCGCGCGAGCACGACCAGGCTGGAGGCGAGGCCGTGATGCTGTGCTCGCGTCAGCTGCAAGACCGTTGCCGCGAGTGGTGCGATCACGATGCCGAAACCGAGGCCACACACTGCAAGAGCGACGTCGGCCGACCTGAAGGGACCGGCGCGAATGGCGAGCTCGGTCGCCTGCCAGGTCGACATCTGAAAGAAGGCCGTCGCCGCCAGCAGGGCGCCCAGCACGGCCGTAAGCCGCTCGCCAATGCGTCCCGCGAGGACCCCTCCCAGGATCGCCCCAACCGGGACGCCGACCAGAAACTGCGTGAGCAACAAGCCCGCGGCGAGCTGGTCGAGGTTGAAGACGAGCCGGCCAAGGATCGGCACATCGAGCAGGGCGACCATCAGTGCGGCGCCGATGAGCACGTTCGCGCCGGCCACACCCGCGAATCGCCCGCTGCGCATCAGCGTGTCTGGGATCAGTGGCTCGACCGCATGCAGTTGGCGCCAGCCAAAGAGCGCCAGGACCAGGAGGCTGAGGATCCCCAGCGGAATGAACAGGCCGTTGGTGGCGCGATGGGTGGGGTCGTCGGGGTAGAGGGCGACCACCAGCAGGCCGAGCCCAACCCCAAGCAGGCCGGCACTCTTCCAATCAAATATCCGGGCTAATTCCCCGGCTTGCAGGGCCGAAGTTGTGGTCCTCTCGTTGCGACTGACCGCCCACAGGCCGGAGGCGCAGATCGCCGCGAGGGGCAGGTTCAGCCAAAACACAAAGCGCCACCCCCCCGCAGCTATCGCCGCTGATGCGAGAGTGGCGCCATAAATCGGTCCGAGGACGCTGCCCGCCTCCTGCAATCCCGAAACGGCGCCGAGCGCGAACGTGCGAGCGCGATGCTTATAGAGGTCGGCCGCGAGCGCCAGTGTCAACGGCACCAGACCCCCGCCGCCAAGTCCCTGCAACACGCGCCCGGCGACGAGCCAGGGCAGGGAAGTGGCGGTGGCGGTCACCGCGGACCCAGCTGCAAAGACAATGACGCACAAGGCGTAGACCGAAATGCGGCCGCGGACGTCTGAGTAGGCCCCGAGCAGCGGCATCGCGATGACGTAGCCACAGAGAAAGCCGGTCACTATTGGCGTCGCCTGCTCGAAACGCTCGATGGTGAGGCCGACGTCGGTGATCATTGCCGGCAACAGCGTCACGACGAGGTAGGCATCGAGCGCTGCAATGAAGAGGCCCGCCCCGGCAAGGCCGAGCATGATCCCGCGCGCTGATCGCGCTGGCGTCACGTTTGGATCAGGGCGTGGGCGACGCGATCGCGACCGCGGCGTTGAAGGCGCTGAGGTCGATCTCGACGGAGCTGTCGGTGCCGCCATCCCCGAACGGCCCGCCCAGAACTGCCTTGCGAATCAGGTGGTCTGAGCCCCCGACCCAGATGGTGGCCGCCACATCCCCTGACGAGCTGAGCTGGGGCAGCAGCTTTGCGATCTGGGTACCCGTGTAAGTTGCACCGACCCTGTACGAGTCGACATCGCCAACTTTCTCGGTTGCCATCGAAACGGGGTTGTGCCCCGCCGGGATCATCGCCGGGAGGCCTGTGGTCGCATCGAACAGCCTGGCCAGATCAGGGACTTCCGCAGCGCTTGTGCCCGTCACCTCCGTGAACCCAGAGAATGGCGGGCGCAGGAACACGTGCCCGCCGGTGATAACTACCTCGAGTCCGATCAGGAGGTCCTGGTATTTGACCTTGTAGACCGTGTCGCTGTCGGAGGGCAGGCGAACCGCCGTTGTCGCTGAGGTGAGCACGTAGCCCTGGAACGAGACTGTGCCCTTGGTGAACTTGAGCGTTGCGTTCACCGTATGCAGCTTCGCCATCGCGGCTCCGGCCTCCCGAAGAATCTGGGCTGGATCTTCCGCCTGCAAGCCCCCACAAGAGGTGACGGCCACCAACGCGGTCGCCGCGACGGCCAGCAGCGTGGCTCTTGCCCGACTTCTCATCTCTGAAGTATTAGCCCCGCGTCGGGCCCGTTTGTGACGGTCGATCGTCCCTGGCGCGAAGGATCAGCCGAATTGGACGGTCGTAAAAGAGGTAATCCCAGGCCCAGTTGACCAGCACGACAATGCGGCTGCGGAAGCTGATCACGTTCACGAGATGGACTCCAAGCCACATGAGCCAGCCCAGGAATCCTGACAACCTGACCCCGCCGAGCTCTGCCACCGCAGAGTTGCGGCCGATGGTGGCCATGATGCCGGGATCCTTGTAGCGGAACGCCCTGGCTCCGCCATTACGAACCAGCTCAGCTATCGTCGCCGCGACCTGCGTGCCCTCCTGCATCGCCACCGGGATCAGCATCGGCAGAGGCACCCCGCCAACCGTGGCGCCCGCGAGATCGCCGACGACGAATACCGCCGGATGGCCTGGCACCTGGAGGGTCGAATCGACCTTGACTCTCGACTGCCGGACGAGCTCCAATCCAAGATCCTGGCCCAGCCTGGACGCGCGCACCCCGGCGGTCCAGATGACAGTCCCGGCGGCAACCTCCTTGCCGCCCACCAGGTGTATCGAACCTTCATCGACCGACTCGACCTTCGCGCCCAGCATGACCTCGACGCCCTTTTTCTCGAGTGACTTGCGCGCCGCCTCGCGCAACCCGGGCGCGAATGTTCCCAGTGGAGCCGGAGCGCCTTCGAGGAGAACCACGCGCACCTCGCTCAGCTCGAGGTCGCGGTAGTCCTTGCGCAGCACCAGCCGGATCAGCTCCGCGAGCGATCCTGCAAGCTCGACACCGGTCGGCCCAGCGCCCACGACCGCGAACGTCAGCAGGACCCGTCTCAGCGCGGCGTCCGTCACCCAGCTCGAGGCTTCGAACTGCGACAGGATGCGGTTGCGCAGCGCCAGGCCTTCGTCGAGGTCCTTGAGGCCAAACGCGTGCTGGGCGAGCGAAGCATTGCCGAAGTAGTCGCTCTGGCTGCCGGTTGCGAGAACGAGGTAGTCGTACGGAATCGCGCCCTGGTCGGTCAACAGACGCCGACCCTCAAGGTCGGCCCCGATCACATCGGCCACTTTGAAATCGACATTCGCGAGCGGCCGGATCAGCGCGCGCACCGGCCGCGCAATCTCACCGGGATCGAGCAGGGCCGAGGCAACCTGATACAGGAGCGGAGTGAACAGGTGGTAGTTGTTGCGGTCGACGATGAGCACGTCGACTGGCGCGTGCTTCAGGGCCCTCGCGCAAGTGAGGCCGCCAAAGCCCGCACCAGCGATAACGACTCGCGGGTTCACTTTTCGGGGGGCTTTCGGAACCGTCCCCCCGAGCCTTGACGGCGGTTGGCCATCTTATCCAGGGCAACCGCGCCGCCGGTCGCCTCGACGATCGATTTGGGCAGCTTCTGCTTCTTCTTGATCACCGGTTCGAACAGGTCGCCCTGCTTCGCGACTCGCGCAAGGACCTGGTCCGAGTCGAAGACGAGAAGGCTGGGGTCTCCGGTTTTGAGACATTTCTCAACCTCGGTCCAGCTGACAGGAGTCGACACTGTCGGGTGCTGCCTGGCTCGCAGCGAATAGACGTTGACAGTCGTCTTGTACTGGTCGTTCTGGCTCCAGTCGATCAGCACCCGTCCGGTCCTGAGCTCCTTGAGCTGTTTGTGCACCACGAGATCCGGATGTCGTTCCTCGAAAAGCTGAGCCAGCCCTTTTGAGACCACTTTCGTCTCGACATAGGTGACCTTCGTGTTGAGCGGAACGTACAGCTGCAAACCTTTCGAGCCCGAGGTCTTGGCCCACGACTCGAGCCCGTGCTCCGCGAACAGGTCGCGCAGCATCAAGCCGACCCTGCAGCACTCGACGATCGTGGCGGGCGGGCCTGGATCGAGGTCGAAGACCATCGTCCGCGGCTCGGGCAGGTTCGCCGCGTACGACAGCGAGGTGTGGAACTCGAGCGTTGCAATTTGAGCGAGCCACACAAGCGTGGGCAGGTCCTGACACAGGCAGTAGTACATATCGCGGTTGTTCCCACCGCTCCATACAGTCGCTGTCTGCACCCACGGTGGCCGATGCTTCGGGCAGTTCTTCTCGTAAAAGAACTCCGAGTCGACGCCGTTGGGATATCGCTTCAAGGTCAGCGGATGGTCGCGCGTGTGCGGAAGGATTGCCGGTGCGATGCGCGTGTAGTAATCGATGACCTGCGCCTTGGTGAATCCGACCTCGGGATACAGGACCTTCTCGAGGTTGGTGAGCTTGAGCACGCGGTCCTCGATTTTGACCTCGACTGCAGTTTCCTTAGCCACCTTCGCGCACCACCGTGCCGGCGGGTTTGTCGTTGCGCAAGCCTTTGAACGAAGGTGCGCGCAACTGGCCTGAGCGGGTCCATTCCACAAACTCGAAATCTGCCACCAACTTGGGCCTCAGGAAATGTGCCCCACGTGCAGGTGCGCCAACATCAAATGGGCTCTTGGCTTGTCCGAGCGGCTTCATCAACGCCGTGAGCTTTTCCAGCATCGCGTCGGTGAAACCAGTGCCAACCTTTCCGGCGTATACAAACTTCTTGTCCTTGTCGTGGTAACCGACCAGCAGCGCTCCAGGATAGCCTCGCCGTTTGCCCTCTCCTTCGAGCCAACCACCAATGACGAGCTCCTGCCGATTGTGATTCTTAACCTTCAACCATGCCCCGCTGCGCCGGCCCGGCTCGTAATTGGAGTCCAGCTTCTTGGCCATCACGCCTTCGAGCCCGGCCTTCGCGCTCGCTTCCAGCATCGCCTCTCCACCGCCCTTTTCCCATGGTGGCGTCTGCCAAGACGGACCGGAAAGCTTCAGCTGCCCGAGATGCCGGCGTCGCTCGGTGTAGGGCTGGTCGAGGAGCGAATGGCCGTCCTGCCACAACAGGTCGAACACCATGTAAATAACGGGGACCAGGTTCATCTTCCTGCGTACCTCGGACGCTGACGTGAGTCCCATACGCTGTTGGATCTCCTCGAAGCTCGGCCGGCCTTTGTCGTCCAGGGCCACCACCTCACCATCGAGGATGACCTCACGCGAGCCGAGCGCCCGGCCCATCGCATGGATCTCGGGGTAGCGAGGGGTCACGTCCTCGCCACTCCGGCTCACCAGTCGTACACGGCCGCCTTCGACGTGGGCGAGCGCCCGGATGCCGTCCCATTTGAATTCGAAGCCCCACAGAGAATCCGGCTTGGGGATTGCGGTCGCGAGCTTGGCCATCATCGGCTCGGAGCGCTCGGGCATCGGTTTGCGTTCAGGATCGAGGGGCGGATCCATGCGGTGGATCATCCAGTTCTTGCCGTTGGTCCGGAAAAGAACATAGCGGCCCTGAACTCGCTTGCCGTGGAGCACGACCATCACCTCGCGATCCGACCATTTCTCGGTCTCGTAGGTCCCCTCGTCCCAGATCGAGACCTGGCCGCCTCCGTACTCGCCCGCCGGAATCTCGCCGGCAAAGTTGATGTAGCTGACCGGGTGATCTTCGACGTGGACGG
>JBDUAO010000201.1:0-3067 GCA_040004595.1 Candidatus Dormiibacterota bacterium
CGGTGCGTTATCCCCGCCCATGGCGTCGACTGCTATTTGCATGTCTGAAAACCGAACTCAGATGTCGAGGTTGCGGACGCTCTTGGCGTGCGCCTGGATGAATTTCTTGCGCGGCTCAACGTCGGGTCCCATCAGCTTCTCAAAGGTGTCGTTGACCGCGGCGGCGTCCTCCACGTTGACCTGCAGAAGAACGCGCGTGGCCGGGTTCATCGTGGTCTGCCAAAGCTCCTCGGCGTTCATCTCGCCAAGACCCTTCATTCGCGCCGATTCGGCGTTCTTGCCGAGCTGGCGGACCGCCTTGTCGCGATCGCCTTCGGAGTGGCACCAGATGATCTGCTTGCCCTTGAAAACTTTGAAGAGCGGCGGCTGGGCCATGTACAGATAACCCTTCTCGATGACCGCGGGGAAGTAGCGATAGAAAAAGGTGAGCAGGAGCGTACGGATGTGGCTGCCGTCCACGTCAGCGTCCGTCATCGTGATGACGCGGTGGTAGCGCATTTTCTCGATGTTGAAGTTGTCGCCGACGCCTGCCCCCATCGCGGTGATCAGATTTCGGATCTCATCTGAGGTCAGCACCTTGTCGAGGCGCGCCTTCTCCACGTTGAGGATCTTGCCGCGCAGTGGCAGGATGGCCTGCGTCCGGCGATCACGGCCGCCCTTGGCCGTGCCTCCGGCGGAGTCGCCCTCGACGATGTAGAGCTCGCAGTGCGCCGGATCGCGCTCCGAGCAGTCGGCGAGCTTGCCGGGTAGCGTGCTCGACTCGAGGAGACTCTTCCTCTGCACCAGGTCGCGGGCCTTGCGCGCGGCCTCGCGTGCTCGCGCTGCGGTGAGCGATTTCTCCACGATGCGACGCCCGTCGCCCGGATTTTCCTCCAGGTACTGCGTCATTCCCTCGGTCAGGGCGGTGGAGACGTGGCCCTGGACCTCCGCGTTACCGAGCTTCCCTTTCGTCTGTCCTTCGAATTGCGGATCCAGCACCTTGACGCTGATCACAGCGGTGAGACCTTCGCGCACGTCCTCGCCCGACAGGTTGGGATCCTGCTCCTTGAGGATTCCAGCCTTGCGCGCGTACCGATTGAGCACGTTGGTGAGCGCCGACCGGAAACCGGTGAGGTGGCTGCCGCCCTCGATCGTGTGAATCGTGTTGGCGAACGCCAGGACGTTCTCGACGAACGTGTCGTTGTACTGAAGCGAGATCTCGACCTGAGTGCCCTCGACCTCGCGGTCGACGTAGAACGGGTGGGGGTTGATCACCGCCTTGTCTCGGTTCAGAGCGCGAACGAACGAGACGATGCCGCCTTCGAAGTAGAACGTGTTGGTGAAGCCCAAGTTCTCATCGGCGAGCGCGATCTCCAACCGCTTGTTGAGATAGGCCATCTCGCGCAGTCGGCGCTGGATGACCTCACGCTCGAACTTCGTGTCCGGAAAGATTTGGGGGTCGGGCCAGAATCGAACCACCGTCCCGGTGTGGTCGGTCTTGCCCACCACCTTCACCGAGCCCTTGGGCACGCCGCGCTCGAACTCCATGTTGTAAACCTTCGCCCCGCGATGGACCCAGACGTGGAGCTTCTCGCTCAGGAAGTTCACGGCCGAGACGCCGACCCCATGCAGCCCCGAAGACACCTTGTAGCCACCCCCGCCGAACTTGCCGCCCGCATTCAGCCGCGTTAGCACCAACTCGAGGGCCGACAGGCCTTCTTTCTTGTGCAGGTCGACCGGGATCCCGCGGCCGTTGTCATCGACCTGGACGCTGCCGTCCGCGAAGAGCGTGACGATGATCTTGGTGGCGTAGCCGGCGAGGGCCTCGTCGACGGCGTTATCCACCACCTCGTAGACCAGGTGATGAAGCCCCGTGGTGGTGGTTGATCCGATGTACATGCTCGGACGCCGCCTGACGTGCTCCCGGCCCTCCAGGACCTGGATCTGCTCAGCGGTATACGCCACGTCGGCGCCTAAGGGCTGGGGCCTGCGCTTGCGCTCTGGATCGAGATTTCGGGCCTCGCTCACAGGGTTTCTAGCGCTCCCAGCCTGGAGAACTCGTAGGGAACTACTGGGGAGAATCTCAGGATTCAAATTCTACCGGATTTCAAGATCGGAAAAGGCCTCAGAGGGCCCTTAACAGGGGTGTTTTACGAAGCCGGTTTCCAGCGCAAAATCGGGTCTTCGCTCTGGCCCTGCAAGTAGGCGTTGATCTTTCGCGCGGTGGCCACCTCGTCCAGCCTACCCACCGGCAGTCCATGGGGAGCTTCGTGAAGGGTCTGGGGGTCTTCTTCAGCCTGCTTGACTATGTCTTTGACGGCAGTGGCGAACGCATCGAGCGTCGCTTTGCTTTCGGTTTCGGTGGGCTCGACCATGATGGCCTCGGGCACGACCAGCGGGAAGTAGATCGTCGGAGCGTAGAAGTCGCGCTCGAGCAGGCCCTTGGCGACGTCGAGGGCCTTGATTCCGTTGAGCGAAAGGTTGTGGGCGCTCGCGACGAACTCGTGCATGCAAGGGCCGTCGTGCGGCATGTCCAGCACTCCCTTAACCTCATTGCGCAGGTAGTTCGCCGAGAGCACAGCGTCGAGGGACGCCTGGGTGAGGCCGTCTCCGCCCATCGCCAGGATGTAGGTGTAAGCGCGCACGAGCATCCCGAAGTTGCCGTAGAAGCTCCGCACCCGTCCAATCGACTGCGGCCGCTTGTAGTCGAGCTTGAGATGACCGTTGAGCCGCTCGACGGTGGGCGTCGGAAGAAACGGGACGAGGTCCGCCTTGACGCCCACGGGGCCAGCGCCGGGTCCGCCGCCGCCGTGCGGGGTGGTGAAGGTCTTGTGAAGGTTCATGTGGACCGCGTCGAAACCCATGTCCCCAGGCCTGCAGATGCCCATGAAGGCGTTCAGGTTGGCCCCGTCGTAATAGAGCATTGCGCCGGCACCATGCACCAGTTCCGCAACATCCAGTATCTCGCGTTCGAACACCCCCAAGGTGTTGGGGTTCGTGAGCATCAACGCCGCGACCCTTGGCGACAGCTTTGACTCCAGATCCGCGAGGCTGATCCTGCCGTCAGGACCGGATTTGACCTCAACCA
>JBDUAO010000202.1:0-3032 GCA_040004595.1 Candidatus Dormiibacterota bacterium
ACCTGGCGCTGATCTGGGCCGACCGCATGCTCCTCGAGGCCGGTTTCGAGGGCAGGGCTCTGGCCGGTGCTTTTGCGATCTTCAACCACATGCGAGTCGAGGTCACCCTCGGCCAGTACCTCGACCTGCAGGCGGCGGCGATTGAGCACCACGCGCTCAAGGTCAACCTCTACAAGACGGCAAGCTACACGGTGCTAAGGCCGATCCAGCTCGGCATGGCCCTCGGCGGGGCGGACCAGATCCTGATCGATTCCGTCGCGGCGTACGCAGAGCCGGCCGGCGTGGCTTTCCAGCTCCGCGACGATCTCCTGGGCGCGTTCGGCGATCCCGACGTGACCGGCAAGTCCGACTGCGAGGACTTGCTGAGACGCAAGCCCACCTGGCTGCGCGCCAGAGCGCTTGCCACCGACCCGCTGGGAGACCCCGATCCGGCCAATCCGCTTGCCGTCAGGATGTGGCTCCTACGCACGGGCGCCGTGTCAGCGACGGAGGCGAAGATCCACGACCTTCACCGTCGGGCGATCGGCGCACTCCGCCGGATGCCGGTCGATAGGCAGCTCCAGGCTGAGCTGGAAGAGGTCACAGCCTCGCTCGTGGAGCGGCGCTCGTGACTCGGTACGCATATCTCGCGATCCTGTTGCTCTCTTTCGCCGGGGTTGCGTTTGTGATCAGGCGGTTCGGCCTGAAAGTCGATTCGAGGCTAGTGCTGCCGGCGGTCGCCATGACGGTCCCCGTGTTCCTTCTCGTCGACGCGATTGGCGCGGCGCGTGGCTGGTTCTTCAGCAATCCCCAGCTGAACATCGCCATCGTTCCACCCGGGATCTCCCTCGAGGAGCCTGTGCTGGTGGCCTTCCTGGCCTTCCTGTCGATCACGCTGCACCAGGCGCTCGCGAGGCGGCCCGAGTGATGGAGTACTCCCTGGCTGCGGTCATCCTGGCAGCCGGCGCGGTCGCGCTGACGGCGCTTCGGGGCGGCCTGGGCGACCGTGCGCTATGGCTCGGCCTTGCCATTTTCGCCGTGCTGACCGTCGTCGCCGACTCGACGCTGGTGCGCGCCGGGGTGTTCGGATTCGGGGACCATTTGAGTGGAATCCGGATCGTGGCCGCTCCGGTCGAGGACCTGCTGTACGGCAGTGCGCTGTACCTGGTCGCCAACGTGGCTTACCGGTGGCGAAGACATGCCTGAGCTCATCAAGGCCAGCCGCCCCTTCAGCTGGATCAACACCGCGTTGCCCTTCCTTGCCGCCGCGATAGTCGCGGGACCGAGGACACCACAGGCTGTGGCGGCCGTCGCAGTCGGTTTCCTCTACTTCCTTGGTCCGTACAACCTGGCGATGTATGGGTTGAACGACCTGTACGACTACGAGTCCGACCGGCTCAACCCTCGCAAGGGGGGAGCGGTGGAAGGCGCGGTACTTGCGCCCGGCGCGCGCCGAAAGGTCTGGCTGGCCGTGGCGGTCGCGAACCTCCCCTTGGTCGCGGTCTTGGCGGTGCTCGCAGGTCCGCTGGCCGGGGTACTGGTCGGATTGACGCTGTTCTCGACGGTCACCTACTCGGTGCCACCATTCCGGACCAAGACCGTGGCGGTCCTGGACTCCATCAACAGCTCCCTGCACTTCGTCCTGCCTTGCGCCTGCGGATGGCTCGTCGCCGGCGGAACCACGGTGTCGCTGCCCTGGCCCGCGCTCGCAGCGTTTTTCGCTTGGGGCATAGGCTCGCAGGCTCTGGGCGCTATCCAGGACGTCGAGTACGACAGGAGCGCGGGCATCGGCTCGATCGCCGTGACTCTCGGCGCCCGCCGCGCCGCCGCAGCCGCAACCACCGCCTACTTCGTCGCGGCCGCGCTGACCGCGACCATTCCCGGCGGGATCGTGGCCGGCGTGGCCCTTCTTCCATATACGTTGCTGGCCGCCTCGTGCCTTTCGGGTGACCAGCGACAGGCGCGACGCGCCTGGCGAGGTTTCCTCGGAATGAACCTCGTTGTCGGATTCGTCGTCACGCAAGTCCTGCTCCACGCGTGGGGCGTCGGGAACCTCAGCACGGCAAGCCTTCTGGCGTGGGGATCCGCGGCGGGCGTCGGCGCCTGCCTTGGAATCCTGCTTCTCAACGAGCAGTCGCTGAGTAGGAAGGCGCCAAAGGCATCGCGCCTGCAGGGCGTGACGGTGATCGTTCCCGCACGCAACGAAGCCGGCAGGATCGCTGTCTGCCTTGAGGCACTGCTCCTGCAGCGCTATCCGGGCGCATTCCAAGTGGTCGTGGTCGACGACGGGTCGACGGACGGCACCTGGGAAGAGGCAACGCGCGTTCTCGGGGACATGGGCAGGGTGGTGAGTGCCGGCGAGCCGCCTTCCGGATGGACCGGCAAATGCTGGGCCTGCCACCTCGGCGCGCGCGACGCCATTACGCCACTGATCGCGTTCGTCGACTGCGACACATTGCTGGAGCCCGACGCGCTGGCCCGCGCCGGCGCGGAGGTTGCGGCACAGCGCGGCGGCATCGTCTCCGTGCTCACCCGCTACGACATGCGCGGCGTGATGGAGCAGGCGCTGATCCCCGCATTCGCATTCGTGCAGCTTTGCTTCATGCCCGTGGCGCTGGTCAACTGGAGCAGAGGCCGGCCGCGCCAGGCGGCTTTCGGATATGGCCCGTGCATGGTGATGGCGCTGGCCGATTACCAGAAGGCGGGCGGGCACGCCGCAATCGCTTCGTCCGACCGGGAGGACGCGGACCTCGGCCGCGTCTTCGCCGCCTCAGGCTTGCCTGTGCGGACGGTGCGCGGCGCCGACCTCGGGGCCACGCGCCACTTTCGAAACGCGGCGGAGGTGGCCGCGTGCTGGCGGCGCACCTACTACGCGTATACGGGCCATTCGCTGGCTGTCGCCATCGCAGGCATGGTTGGAATCGTCGCCGTTACGCTGCTCCCGCCCGCCATGGCGGTCGTCGCCTGGGCCGCGGGAGATCAACTGGCGCTGGCCGGGGCAGTGATCGGGACCTTGGGGCTGGTAGCGGTCCGGCTCTTGCTAGCGGAAGCCG
>JBDUAO010000095.1:0-10145 GCA_040004595.1 Candidatus Dormiibacterota bacterium
AATTCCGGATAGGTTCTCCATGCTGCGATTGGAGTTATCGGAGACAAAGTCTTGGCCGAGGAGACCCCGGCCAACCCTGCCGCGCTAGAAAGGGACAATGGACGAGGGAGGCCGAACCCTTACGACGTAGACTTGGCGGCTCTTAGGGGTTCGCCTACTTCGTTTAAGAATCCCAGGAG
This sequence comes from Candidatus Dormiibacterota bacterium, assembly GCA_040004595.1. Lineage (GTDB taxonomy): Bacteria > Chloroflexota > Dormibacteria > Dormibacterales > Dormibacteraceae > Palsa-872. Next base: position 180 of record JBDUAO010000095.1, read on the forward strand.
TTCCCGGTAGGACTCCAGGAACGTCGTCTCGTGATATGCGATTCCGCGCTCGGCGCAGAACTGTTTGACGATCGGCTGCGCGCGCTTCACGTTGATCCGGGGCATCCCTGGGAAGAGGTGGTGCTCGATCTGGTAGTTGAGCGCGCCGTACCAGAAGTCCGTGAGGGGGTGTCCGAAGATGTTGCGGGCCGTCAGCACCTGGGTGCGCACGAAGTCGAGCCGGGTCGAGCTATCGGTCTGCGGCATACCCTTGTGGTTCGGTGCAAACACTGATGCGAGGTACGCGCCGCCGACGGCCTTGTGGATGATCACGACCATGAGCGCCGACCACGGACCGAGGAAGAACAGCATCGCGCCGAGATAGATCACGGCGTGGGCTGCCAGCAGGCCGAACTCCAGGCGCCGATATCGAGACTCCTCTTTGATGAGGTAGGTCGCGCCGACCACATGCATGCTCCACGCGAGGAAGGTCGTCAGCGGAAAGAAGAAGTACACCTGGTACATGGCTAGGAGCCGGCCGGCGCCTCGGCGCGCCATCGCCTGCTCATGCGTGTACACGATGGCGCCGACGTCGATGTCAGGGTCGAGGTCGACGTCGTTCGGGTTGCCGTGGTGCCGATTATGCTTCTGCACCCACCAGCCATAGCTCATCCCCAAAAGAGCATCGGCGGTGACCAGCCCGACGAGTGCGTTCTTCCAGTTCGCCGCAAACATCTGGCGATGACCTGAGTCGTGCAGCTGGAATCCCAACTGGCCCGAGATGAGGCCGAGAAAGACCGCGGTCAGCGCCTGCGCCCAAACCTGCTTGACGAGAAACAGGATCGCGAGACAGCCGAAGAACAGAACAAGGTTAGTGCTGATGGTGAATGCATAGAACACAGGACGCTTATTCATCAGGCCCGCATCGTTGATGCGACGCTTTAGAACCGCGTAATCGCTCTGGACTGTGTCTGCGGCCTCACCACCGGGGCGGGAGGCCTCTGCAATTGAGCTAGCCAAAACTAATAGTTACCCGCCAAGCAGAATGCCTTTACCGTCGTAACAGAATCCATAACACCACTCCCTGTCAAGTCGAAATACGAGGATCAGCCACACTGATCACCATCAATAATGGACTTCCCACAATGGTGCCGAGATCGGGAGTCGAACCCGAACGTCCTTGCGGACATCGGTTTTTGAGACCGACGCGTCTGCCAGTTCCGCCACCTCGGCGCGGCCGTAACGGGGCTCGACAATACCATTGGCCGGTACGAATCGCGACTGCACTGGCGATGTTCGTAGTTTTGAGCGGTTGCGGATTGAGCGGCCCGCTTGCGCCCGTCACGCCCGTGGCGGGTACTACGAGCACCCCGCCTCAGAAGGCATCGGCGCCGCGGATCACGGCTCCGCCGGTGAGCCCGCCTATTCCGCCTGGGAACGTGACCGCGTTCAGATGCGGCGATGCCGCCGGCGGCGCCAGCGGCAGCGCGAAGCTCACGGGCGTTAGAGTCGCCGCGCAGATCGGGTTCGATCGACTTGTGCTCCAGTTCGACACCAGCGTGCCGACCTATTCGGTGAAGCGCCAGGCGAAGCCGGTTTTCAAGGTTGGCCCGAGCGGCCAGGCGGTCACGCTGAGCGGTGCTTCCGGCGTGCTGGTACAGGTCCGCTCCGCATCCGCATCCGGGACATACAGCGGCCCGACTGACATCAGCCATCCCGATTACCAGGTGCTGGTCGAGGCCAAGTTGGTCGAGGACTTCGAAGGCCACCTGTCTTGGGGTGTGGGCCTGACCAAGCCTGCCTGCCTGCGCGCCTTCACCCTTTCCGATCCAGCGCGCCTTGTGATCGACTTCAAGACGCCGTAGGGATAATCTTCCCTGCGCATGGCAGACCAACCACCCTCCGGGCCTGCCGGAACCTCACTTCCTTCGCCCGCCGGCACGCCACTCGCGCCGCCTGCCGGCAGCCCTCTGCCCCCTCTCGCCGGCGGCCCATTGCCGCCTCCCGCCAAAAAGGGTCGCTCATGCCTGGGTTGTGGTTGTGGAGGCTGCCTGCTCGCCATCGTTCTCGTCGTTCTCCTCGTGTTTGGCGGCGGCTACTACTTCTTCATAGCCCAGGCGCAGGCCGCCGTTCCAGCACCCGCGGCAGTGCTCGTGATCTCGACGCCCGTCGACGTCGACACCAACAACTCGGCGGGCTTTCACACCGCGCGGCCCGGACAAGAGGTCAATGCCGGCAACTCTGTTCGCACCGGCGATCAGGGTCACGCGGCGATCCAGTTCCCTGACGGCTCGTACGTGCGGCTGGCAGCGAACACCACGGTCACTGTGACCGCGGCCCAGCTGTCCCACGATGGCAACCTCCAGTCGGTCAGCCTGGTGCAGCGCGCAGGTCGCACCTTCACCAACGTGCAGCACCTGGTCAGCGGTGCGAGCTTTCAGGTTGGTGGGCATTCGGTGAGCGCATCGGTTCGCGGGACGCAATTCGAAGTTCTCGTGCGCGCCAACCAGACGAACCTCATCAAGGTCTTCGACGGAACCGTCAAGGTCACTGGAAACAAGTCGACGGCGTCGCTGACCGCGGGGCAGCAGATCGACGCTGACGCCAACGGCACGCTGTCCGGCCAGGGACCCATCAGGCCCGAAATTCAAGACCCGTACGAGCTCGAGGCGCAATGCGCACGAGCCGTTTCGGCGGGCACCAACGCCGGGACCGTGCAAACGTCAACTGGGGAAGGACTCACCACCGGTCAGACCGCTGAGGCCGATTACAGCTCGCCGGGCGGGACTTTGAGCTACGCCCTTTGTTACCCAGGGAGCTTCATGACCCTCACGGTCACCGACCCCGCCGGGGTTGCCCATTCGTCAAGGCAGACATCGCGGCCGGTGCAGGGAACCCTCAACGGGCCCGCGGGCCGGTATCGGGCGATTGTTAGAGCCGAGGATGTGACCGGCGGCGAGCCGTGGGCCATCTCGTTTGCCACCAAGAGCTCCTGCAGTGCCGAGGCCGTCGACACCGGCGGGTTCGTGCGCCAGACCCTCAGCAACGATCAGATCTCGCAAGCACTGGCCAGCTCCGGTGTCACGCTGCAGGTCCAGGGCACATCGCCCTCGTCCGCGCGTGTCTCCTATTACTCGGACCTTGGCAGCGTGCCAATCTCGTGGACCGTCCTCTTCTTTGCCGCCACCCCCAACCTCGGACTGGTCCTGACCCAGGTCACTGTGCGAGGCATCAACCTCACAACTCAGGTGGCTTCCAGGCTCAACTCGGCCATCGGCCAATCTTTGAGCATTCCCACCGACTTCACCGTCGAACGCGTGTATTCCTGCAAGGGAGCGGGCGGGGGGGTGATGGTCATCGAGGGACATAGGGGATAGCCCCGGGCCCGCCCTGACGGCCGTTTCGCACCTAAGCGACCTATTCGCCGAGCCCTTTAGGTATCGTTCCCGCCATGTCCATAACGTCGCTAAAGGTCGTGCCCAAGCGCAGGGGCGGCTATCGCCTGATCATTGTTCTGCTCGTCGTCCTCCTGCTGGCGGGGGCAGCGTTCTTCTGGCTCAACAGCGCGGCGCAGGCAGCGGTCAATGCCGCAGGCACCCTGACGGTTTTCCAACCTGCCGTCTCCGTTGCGCACAACAGCGGATCGTTCTCGACCAGCACGACCGGCGCAATCATCGAACCCGGCGACTCGGTCAAGACCGATGCAAAAGGCCGCGCAGCGCTTCAGCTTCCGGATGGCACGGTCACGCGCCTGGCTGGCAACACACAGATCGCCCTCACTGCTGCGCACTTCGCAAAGAGCGGCAATCTCCATGACGTCACGATCCTTCAGAAGGCAGGCCGCACCTTCACCAATGTCCAGCATCTGATCAGCGGAGCGTCGTTCAAGGTCGCGGGCCAATCAGCTGTCGCCTCGGTTCGTGGCACCAAGTTCGAGGTCCTCATGAATTCAAACGGCACCATGTTGGTGAAGCTTTTCGTCGGCGTGCTCGACCTCGAGGGCAAGAACACAGTCCACCTCGTGGCGCCGCAGCAATCGACGGTCGACGCGCAAGGCAACGTTGGAGCTGCCGGCCCCATCCTTCCCGACCCCAGCGATCCATTCGGTCCAGAGATCGCCGCCTCCGACCAGACGAGCCAGGGGACGACTCCCGGCACCGAGCAGGACTTCATCGGCGCGCCGATCCACAACGGCGAGCAGCAGTCGTACACCTACAGCTTCGCCGGCGGGGGCGTCGTCAAAGCCGCGCTCGGCTACAGCGGGAGCTTGATGGCGCTGAAGGTCAAGTCACCTGACGGCACCGTTTACACGCACCAGGGACCTCCGCCGGTCGTGGTCCTCGTACCCACTGCGCCGGCCGGCATCTACACGATCACCGTTGTTGGTATCAGCGGATTGGGTGCGGCGGGCGAGGAACCGTTCGTTAGCGTCGCATCCCTCGAGCCATGTCAAACGGCGACGGTCGCCCAGAACGGAGCTGTTCGTCACGGCTACACGCCGCAGGACCTGGCCGCGGCAGTCTCCGTGCCGGGCCTCTCGAATCTCAGCCTGAGCTTTGCGGGCGACTCGGTGGCGGGCGGCATCATCACGGGTACCGGCACGTACAACGGGGTCAGCTGGAGCGGCACCGTCGTCCTGTTCTGGCATGGCGGCTTGCTCGAGATCTTTCCGGTGGGAGCCTCTGTCTTCAATGTCGGCGTCCCCGCCACCCAGATCGTGCAGCAGATCGGGGCGGCCATCGCCCAGGATCCGACCAACATCAACCCTGGCTACAGGGTCGACCGGTTGTTCACCTGCAATGGAGTCCTGATGATCGATGGCCGGGTCGGCGCCTAACGGCGCCTTATGAGAGGGAACCCCCGGTGGTTCCCCTGCGCGCAAAAGCGGCGTTGAGGATGGGACTACTGAATGCATCGGCGGGCGCTTCGCGCGCGCCTGCTCTCCCTCCGGTATATCGATGGGATTTATTAAATGATTATCCCAACGCGCCGCCAGCAGAATTCCTAGACAAAGTCATGGCCGGGGGGACCCCGGCCAACCCTGCCGCGCTGGTAGCTGTCCCGGGTCGGTTTCGCCGGCTGGTGGACGAGTTTTAGGGCTTGGTGACTCTGTTACGCCGGGGTAGTCGTTGTTTTGCACGCGCGAGCAGACCTGAAGGGCTCGGCTCGATGCTCTTTCCTGTCAGCGCACGCTCGAGTCGGTCTAGCAGCTCGCCGGCGGTCGAGGGCCGGCGGTCCGGCTCACGGTCCATCGCCTGCTGAAGCACAGCAGCGAACGGAGCCGGCAGCTCCGGGGCCGACTCGCGCACGCTCGGAGGCGGTTCATAGAGTCTCCGGCTGAGCGTCTCGATCCAGCTCTTCGACGAGAAGGGAGGGCGGCCCGTGACCGCTTCGAAGATGATCGCGGCGAGCGAATAGACGTCCGCTCGGCCGTCAACCTCACGCCCAATCAGTCGTTCGGGCGCCACGTAGTCCGGCGCCACCGGGCCTCCGGTTCCGGGAACCGTGTTGAACGACGCGACCATGCCCAGGCCGAAACCGGTCAACAAGGTGCGGCCGTCATCCGCGAGAAGAATGTTCGCCGGCTTGATGTCGCGATGAACCGCAGCACGCTTGTGGGCGTAATCAAGCGCGCTCGCGATCGGACGCAGCAGGCCGATGACGCCCAACGGTTCGTATCGGACACCGTCACCGAACACCACGTCGAGCGTGCGCCCGTCGATCATCTCGGTGACGAGGTATGGACAATCGCCGTCATACGCAAGCTCATACAGGCGCGGGATGGCGTGGTGCTCCAGAGCCACGTAAGAACGCAGCTCGAGCATGAAGCGCCGCGAGAAGCTCACATCGCGAGCGACGCTCGCTTCAATCGTCCGAACCGCCACCTTTCTATGTAGGCGCGGATGCTCCGCCTCGTAGACAACGCCGAGGCTGTCGGTCTCGATCTCGCGCAGGACGCGGTATCCGCCTACGTGTTGACCGTTGCCATTGCTGCTCATGTCAACCCGCCGCCATGAAACTTGAACTTTAGGCCACCGGACCGGCGCGACGGACTCTCTGAAGGTATGGGCGTAATAATTTCAGCGTTGTCGGCGTGGCGGAATGGCAGACGCGCCAGCCTTAGGAGCTGGTGTCCCCTGGACGTGGAGGTTCGAATCCTCTCGCCGACACCTAATAGTTTTCAATCCGGACAGGTTCGATCTGGTCGGCGGTGGCAAAGTCGAAGATCTGGGAGTAGAAGTAGAGCTCGCCTTCGATTGAGCGCCTGATGTTCTTTGCCTGCCGGAAGCCGTGCTGCTCGCCCTCGAAAGGAAGATAGGCATAAGGCAACTTATTCTTCTTGCACACCGCAACAAACTCCTCGGCCTGGCTCGGCGGCACGACCTTGTCATCAAGGCCTTGAAAAAGAATCACGGGGCAGTTGAGGTTATCGGCGAAGTTGACGGCGGATCGCTCGCGGTACAGGTCAGCCCGCCCTGGGTACGGGCCGATGAGAGTATCGAGATAACGCGATTCGAACTTGTGTGTCTCCTTGACGAACGTGACGAGGTCGCCAATTCCAAAGTGACTGGCGCCTGCATTGAAGAAATCGCGTTTCGTGAGCGCGACCAGGGTTGTGAACCCACCGGCCGACCCACCGGTGATGGCAACGCGTTCGCCGTCAGCAAGGCCGCGCTCGACAAGATATCGAGCGGCATTGATGCAATCGTCGACGTCGACGACGCCCCAGTTGCCATTGAGACGCATGCGATAAGCGCGGCCATAACCGCTTGATCCACCATAGTTGACGTCGACGATGCCGAAACCGCGGCTTGTCCAGTACTGAAATTCGAGGTCGAAGCTTGACCCGGCCGCGCTGGTGGGGCCGCCGTGGCTGTGCACCACCAGCGGCGGCTCCTCTCCCGGCGGTCCTTTGTAATCCTTGTTCTCCGGCGGGTAGTAGAACGCGTGAGCCGTCAGGCCGCCCTCGGTCGGAAACTCGATGGCTTGGGGCACGCTGAAGTAACCCGGATCGAGGTGCGCCGGATTGGACACCTTGACTACCTGCTGGGCTCCGCTGTCGATATCGACGACTAGAACGCGCTCCGACAGCGTCGGCGACGCAGCCACCATCGCCACTCTCCTGCCGGAGATCACCAAGCCGCGCAGGTTTGTGTACAGAAGCTCGATCTTCTTCATGGTGCCTGTGGCTGGGTCGAGCAAGCCCAGCTTGGTGGATCCGGCCCCCGTATAGAGACATGCGATCTCATTCGCGCCGGTGAACCCGTACCTCGTCATTCCGAATGCCCACTGCGGAACTCCGAACTCCGCCTCTCGGCGGCATACCGGCTCGTCGAGCTCGCCGCGAATCCGGTAGATGTTCCACCAGTCATTGCGATCCGAGATGAAATACAGCTCGCCCGCAGGCGACCACTCGGGTTGGAAGATCGACTCGGCTGGCCCGCCGGCGACCCGCCGAGCTGAGGTCGTGCTGCCATCGGCGTCGAGCTCCCCGACCCAAAGCTCAGTGCCGTCCCACGGCATGTTCGGATGGTTCCACGTGAGCCACGCGACACGCTTGCCGTCGGGGCTGAGCTTTGGCGAGGAGTAGAAGTCGTTGCCTGCCGCAACTGTGATGGCATCGCGATCGCCCCTCCAATCCAGCGCGACCAGCGTGTTGACGGCCTCAGCGGCCCCGGTCGAGTGGTCCTCGCGCACTGCAAATATCCGTCCCCGCGAGGGATCGACCACGAGATCTGCGTGCCGGATATCCAAGGCGGGCGTGATGGCCTTTGGAGCGGCGGCGGCCTCCTGGATATAGATCCGCTGGTCATCGAAGTTGGCGAACCACACGGTTCTGCCGCTCACCGCGAACTCGCCGCCGCCATATTCGTGCACGCGCGTCCGGGCGTTGAAACCGGCGGGCGTCACGTCCTCGTTTGGGCCTTCGCCGCGGCGGACGATCACCTGGCGGCCGGCCTCCGTCGGCCTCAGCTCGGTCCAGTAGAGATCGTCTCCGTCCCAGCGCGACATGCCTCTGCCGAGTGATACCGCGCCATTGAGCAGCAAGTCAACGGTGATAGGCGACGCCCAGCTGCCGTACGGCGCGACTCTTCTCTGATTCACGAAATCGCGCGGATGATCAGCGCATCGCCCTGGCCGCCACCGCCGCAAAGCGCTGCCGCGCCGGTCCGCAATCCGCGCCGCCTCAACTCGTAGGCGATGGTGAGCACCAGCCGCGCACCGCTAGCTCCGATCGGATGCCCGAGCGCCACCGCTCCGCCGTTGACGTTGACCCGCTCTTCGTCCAGCTTGAGCATTCGCGTGGCATTGAGCGCAACGGCTGCAAACGCTTCGTTGATCTCGACTAGATCCAGGTCACTCGCTGCCAGCCCCGCCTTCTTCAGCGCATTGCTCAACGCGAGCGCCGGCACCGTGTGCAGCCAGGCGTAACGGTCCGCGCTCATTCCGTGCGCAACGATCTCTGCCAGTGGTTCGACGTTGAGCGCGCGAGCGCGTTCGGCCGACATGACCACGACTGCGGCCGCCCCGTCAGAGATCTGCGAAGCGTTGCCGGCGGTGATGGTGCCCATCGGGCGGAAAGCCGGGGCCAGCTTGGCGAGCGACTCCTCAGTGGTCCCGGGGCGCACTCCCTCATCGCGTTCGACCCTCACTGCATCACCGCGTCGCTGTGGAATGGTGACCGTCGCCACCTCGGCACCCATCGCGCCGCTGTCCCACGCGCGCTCAGCGCGCTGGTGCGAGCGCGCAGCCCAGGAGTCCTGCTCCTCGCGGCTTATCTCCAGCTCGCGGTTGACGTCGTCCGAGCTCTCCCCCATGTGCTGCCTCAGAAACGTCGACCACAAACCGTCGTGGACCATCGAGTCCACCAGCTCTGTGTTGCCCATGCGCGCCCCGAAACGCGCCTTGGGAACGAGGTAAGGGGCCTCCGACATCGACTCCATGCCACCGGCCACAACAACCTCGACTTCGCCCGCGCGGATCAGCTGGTCCGCCAGCGCGATCGCGTTCAGGCCGGACAGACACACCTTATTGATGGTGATCGCCGGAACCTCCTGGGGGATGCCGGCCTCGATCGCGGCTTGGCGGGCGGTGATCTGGCCGGTGCCGGCCTGGAGGACCTGTCCCATGATCACGTAGTCGATCTGGTCGGGTGCCACTCCGCTGCGCTCGAGAGCCGCCCGAATGGCGTGGCCGCCAAGCGTGACCGCGGGAACATCTTTGAAAGCTCCGCCAAATTTGCCGAAGGGCGTGCGCGCGCCAGCTACGATCACCGATGGCATACAAGGGTCAGTCTAGGGGGAGGAGAGTCGCCGATATGAGGAACGCCTTGTTGGTCGTAGATCTCCAGAACGACTTCGTGGAAGGGGGCGCCCTGCCCGTTCCCGGCGGCACTCAGGTCGTCGCCCACGTCGCTCGGCACGTCCGCCACTTCCGCAGCGAGTACGCCTTCGTCGTAGCGACCCGCGATCTGCACGAGGATCCGCCCGATCACTTCTCGGACCAGCCCGACTACATCAAGTCGTGGCCGCCACACGGCGTCAAGGGGACGCCGGGGGCAGTGCTCTGCACCCCGATCTCAAACCTGGTCCGGGAGAAGATCATCGGGGCTGTCTTGGACAAGGGACGGCACGCCGCCGCCTACTCGGCTTTCGAAGCCCAGGACCTTCGCGGCCACCTCCTGGTTGACGTGCTCAGGGAGCAGCGCGTCGATCACATCGACATCTGCGGGCTGATCACCGAGTACACGATCCTGGCCACGGCCCTCGACGCGCGGAAGCACGAGTTCCAGGTCCGGGTCCTCGTCAACCTTTGCGGTGCCGCCAGCCCTGAAGCGGGCCAGCGGGCATTCGACGACATGAAGGCCGCCGGCTGCCAGTTGATGGCGGCGTCGGCGCCATAGGCGGAGGCGCCATAGGCGCCGTATGAGAGGGAACCAGTCGGTTCCCCCTCATCGACCCGGCGGCTGTGCCGGCGGGTCTGCTC
>JBDUAO010000203.1:0-3008 GCA_040004595.1 Candidatus Dormiibacterota bacterium
ACGTCCTCCAGCTTGCCGGCGAAGTACGCGTCGTATGCCGACATGTCGAAATGACCATGGCCTGACAGGCCGAACAGGATGGTCCTCGCCTCGCCCGCCTCTCGCGCAGCGGCAGCCTCCTGCGCGACCGCGCGCAGGGCGTGCGCCGATTCGGGAGCGGGAAGAAATCCCTCCGAGCGCGCAAAGCGCACCGCCTCGGCGAAGCACTCGTTCTGCTTGTAGGCGCGCGCCTCGACCACGCCTTTTTCGACGAGCATGCACAGCGACGGAGCGTCGCCGTGGTAGCGCAGGCCGCCCGAATGGATGCGGTCGGGAACGAAGCTGTGGCCGAGCGTGAACATCTTGACCACCGGGCCCATGCCCACGGCATCGCCGAAGTCGTATGCATACACGCCACGCGTCAGGGTGGGGCAGGCCGCCGGCTCGGCAGCGATGAAGCGGGTCTTCGGGTGGTCGCCCTTCAGCTTGTCGCCGATGAACGGATACGCCAGGCCGGCGAAGTTGGATCCGCCTCCAACGCACGCGATCACGACATCGGGGTATGCGCCCGCCATCTCCATCTGCTTCTTCGCCTCGAGGCCGATGACGGTCTGATGGAGCAGCACGTGGTTGACGACAGAACCCAGCGAATACTTGGCGTCTTCGTGGGTGGCCGCATCCTCGACTGCTTCGGAGATCGCGATGCCGAGGCTGCCCGGCGAGTCGGAGTCATCGGCGAGGATGCCACGCCCCGCGTTCGTGAGATTGGTGGGCGACGCGTGGACCTTCGCGCCCCAGGTCTCCATCATCGCCCGGCGGTAGGGCTTCTGCTCGTACGAAACCTTGACCATGTAGACGGTCACCTCGAGGTTGAAGAGCGATCCGGCAAACGCAAGCGCTGAGCCCCACTGGCCGGCGCCGGTCTCAGTCGTCAGGCGCTTCACGCCTTCCTTGGCGTTGTAGTAGGCCTGCGGTACTGCGGTGTTGGGCTTGTGCGAGCCCGCGGGGGACACGCCCTCGTACTTGTAGTAAATGTGGGCGGGCGTGTCCAGCGCCTTCTCAAGGCGCTCGGCCCGATACACGGGGCTCGGCCTCCAGATTCGGTAGATGTCGCGCACCTCCTCGGGGATGTCGATCCAGGGCTCGGCGGAGACCTCCTGCGCGATGATCGCCTGCGGGAAGATCGGCGCCAGGTCGGCCGGGCCCATCGGCAGCAGGGTTTGCGGGTTCAGGTAGGGGAAGGGCGGCGCAGGGAGGTGCGGCAGGATGTTGTACCAGCGCTCGGGAATATCGCTCTCGCTGAGCAGGATCTTCTTCACCATCGCCAGCCCTCCAGAACGAGCCGCCTGGCAGCCCTTTCGAATTTGCTGCGCAAGCGTAGCGCGAGCTGGGTTTCCCGTTGGGTTGGAGGTGGTCACGCTCAGAGCCATTGCCGACCCAACCTACCTGGCGCTCAACCCGCTGATTTCAGGGCGTCGGTCCTGAGCGAGCGACTCCTGCCTGCAGGCCGGGGCGCGCACCTGCTGGGTGACCTGAGGCGTGCCTCAGGGACCGAGTAGGTAACCCATCCGGCGCGGCATCCGAGCGATTGCCGACATCAACGGATTGGGCCGCTCGCCTCGCTCCTCCGCGGTGTCTTTGGCGATGATCGCGCGCCGGATCACCGCCGCTCCGATCGACCGAAAAGGCTGCGGAGGGAATGTTCGCGGCTTCGGATTCACCATCGGCAGCCGAGTGGCATCTGTGTCGGCTCCTGTCACGAGGTCGGCGATGACCTTGCCCGCCAGGTGGCTTGGCGCCACGCCGTTGCCCGTGTAGCCCAGCGCGTAGTAGACGTTGCCCGGTGCAAGGGCGCCGAAGGTCGGGAGGTGGGTGGGGGAGACGTCGATGGGCCCGCCCCATGCATCTTCTATCGGCACCTCCGCGAAGCCGGGAAACAGGCGCCGAAAGCCCTGCGCCGCTTCCTGCACCGCTCGCTGGTCGTGCGTGAACGAGTCGTCGATCCGGCTGGACGCCCGACCTCCGCCGCCCCCAAAAGCGATCCGTCCGTCGCGCGTGGTCCTGAAGTAACGCACCGAGGTGCGGAAGTCGGTGACGAGCTCGCCCCCCGTCCAATTGATCGCGGCCAGCTTCTCAGGTGCCGGCGCGGTGAGCACGATGTAGCTGCTCCAGGCCACCAGCCGACGCCGGAGCTGCGGCCAGCCGACAGCCCACGCATTGACCGCCAGCACGGCTTTCGGAGCGCGCACGCTCCCGCCTGGCGTGACGGCGAGAGCGGGCGGTCCCGGGTCGAGTCGAGTGACCTCGGTGCCTTCGTGGATGGTGACCCCACGTCCCAGCAACACGCGCCGAAGGCCGCGGGCGAGGAGAGCCGGCTGCACCTGGGCGCCGTCTCGCATGAAAGCTCCTGCTCGGAATGCGGGCGAGTCGCACCGCGCCCTGAGCTCCTCGGCAGTCAGCGGACGCAGCTCCTCGGCCGCCCCGACCTCTCGTGCCAGGTGGATGATCTCCGCGCATACCGCATCGTGCTGTGGCGCGGTGGCGGCGTAGATGTATCCCGCGTGCTGGTACCAGGCGTCGACCCCGTGGGTCGTACAGAACTCGCCGATCGCATTGATGCTGTCGCCGATCGCGCGGCAGGCCCGCACCGCCCGGTCCTGTCCGTAGAGCGCGATCAACCCGTCCAGCTCGTCCCACCAGCCGCTGGCGAAGCCGCCGTTGCGCCCGCTCGGCCCCCCGCCGCAGATGTCCTGCTCGAGCACGACCACCTTCAAGTCAGGCTGGGCGAGGGTCAGGTGGTAAGCGGTCCAGAGGCCTGTGAACCCGCCGCCGATGATGACGACGTCGGCGTTGATGTCGCCCTTCAAAGGCCTGGGTTCCGAGTCCTTCTCCTCGGCCAGCGCTTCGCGCAGCCACCAGCTGCGCTGGGCGCCCGGGGTGAGGGCCTTGCCGGCCAGGTTCAGCGTCGCGATCGTCGAACTCACTCGACAATCCTGAGGCTTTGCGCGGCGCCGCCTTAACAGGCAGGG
>JBDUAO010000096.1:0-10054 GCA_040004595.1 Candidatus Dormiibacterota bacterium
GAGGGCGAGCAGGAGAAGGAATGGCCGCGCCGCTTCACCAAAATCGACATCACCTTCATCACCGGATGGTCAGGAGACTTCGACAAGAAGATGGTGGACGAGGCGATCGAACTCGCCTGCAACCGTTACTGCCCCATCCACGCCACCCTCAGCCACGGGGTCACGATCGAGCACAAGCGAAAGAACACCTGAAGCGTGGGGCTCGCCGGCCCGAGGCGACGGCGTTTCTCAACACCCGAATAGAATTAATCGTCGTTCCCCAAAGCCCCCGTTGACTGAGGCCGCTACGGAAACTTGCTCGAGAGCTACATCCCGCTACTGATTTTCGTACTGATAGTTCTCGGGTTGATCGGCGCACTGGTCACCCTGAGCTTCGTGCTGGGACCCAGCAAGCCGCACAAGTCGAAGCTGGCTCCATACGAGTCCGGAATCGTGACCGACACCCCCGCCCACAAGCGGCTGTCGGTTCGCTTCTACCTCACGGCGATGCTCTTCATCATCTTCGACGTCGAGGCTGTGTTCTTCTACCCCTGGGCCGTGATCATGCGGCAGCTCAAATGGTTCGGCCTCATCGAGATGCTCGTCTTCATGGGCATCCTTCTCATCGCCCTCGCCCACATCTGGCGCAAGGGGGGCTTGGATTGGGATTAGAGGAGATGCTCGACCCGATGGGTCAGAACGTCCTGACCACGACGCTCGGCAAGCTCGTCGGATGGGGACGTGGAAACTCCGTGTGGCCGGCCCAGTTCGGCCTGGCGTGCTGCGCCATCGAGATGATCGCCACCGCCACTGCGGGCGTCGACATCGCACGTTTCGGTTCGGAGGCGATGCGCGCCTCACCGCGCCAGTCCGACCTCATGATCGTGTCCGGCCGGGTCTCCCAGAAGATGGCGCCCGTGCTGCGAACCGTGTACGACCAGATGCCAGAGCCCAAGTGGGTCATCTCGATGGGCGCATGCGCGTCGAGCGGCGGGATGTTCAACAACTATGCGCTGCTCCAGGGCGTGGACAAGATCGTCCCTGTCGACGTTTACGTACCCGGTTGCCCTCCACGCCCTGAGGACCTGCTCAACGCGCTGATGATCCTGCAGGAGCGCATCAAGGCCCAGGGAATCAAGCCCCGCCAGTGATCGCGGACACGCTGATAACCGACCGCGGCGTGAGCGCGGGGGATGCCTGGATCACAGTGCCCGCGGAGAGCATCCACGAAGCGCTCGCGGGCTTGAGGTCCGAAGGCTACCGGCTCCTCACGTTTCTCACCTGCGTGGACCACCTCGCCGACTCTTCACGGGAATGGCCTGAGCGGTTCGAGATCGTGTACCAGCTCCGCAACTTCGATTCGATGGAGCAGATACGAGTCCGCTCCTTCGTCGATGGTGATCCGCCGAAGATCGACTCCGTCCAGGACATGTTTCCACCGGCCAACTGGGATGAGCGCGAGACCTACGACCTGTTCGGCATCGTCTTCAACAACCATCCCGACCTCACACGCATCCTGATGCCCGACGACTGGGTTGGCCATCCGCTCAGGCGCGACTATCCGGTCGGCGGCGAGACCGTCGAGTTTTCGCAAGAGCACGAGAAGTGGCAGACAGCCCCCGAGGACGCCTGATGAGCGAGGCGCAGGGCGTGACCATTACGAAGACCGGCCAGGCAGGCGCCTTCGGCGGTGAGATTCTCACGGTCAACTTCGGCCCGCACCATCCGTCGACGCATGGAGTCCTTCGGCTCATCGTCGACCTCGACGGCGAGCAGATCCGGCGAATCACGCCGGTGATCGGCTACCTGCACACCGGAATCGAAAAGCAGATGGAGGCGCTGCGCTGGCAGCAGGGCGTGGTGGTCACCGACCGCCACGACTATCTGTCGCCCCCCATCAACAACCTCGCGTACGCGCTGGCGGTTGAGAAGCTGATGGGCGTCGAGGTGCCACCGCGAGCCCAGGTGTTGCGGGTCATCATGTCCGAGCTCACGCGACTCTCCTCTCACCTCGTCTGGATGGGGACGAGTGGGCTGGAGCTGGGCGCGATGTCGATGCTCATGTACTGCTTTCGGGAGCGCGACACGATTCTGGACATGAACGAGGAGATCTCCGGCTTCCGGATGCACACGTCCTACATCCGCCCGGGCGGCGTGTTTGCCGACGCGACTCCCCGATTCCTGGAGATGCTGGAGGAGTTCATCGGCACCATGCCAGGACACGTCGACGAGTACGAGAACCTGCTGACGATGAACCCGATCTGGCGTTCTCGCACCATCGGTATCGGCCGCCTGTCGCCCGAGGACGCCAAGGTTCTCGGCGCGAGCGGGCCGATGATCCGCGGCTCGGGCATCGCGTGGGACCTTCGCAAGACGATGCCCTACTCGGGCTACGAGACCTACGACTTCGAGGTCGCGACCTCCAACGATTGCGACTGCTACGGGCGCTACCTCGTGAGGATCAAGGAGATGCGCGAGTCGGTGAAGATCCTGCGCCAGGCGCTGGATCGCCTACCGGACGGACCAGTCAACGTCGACGACCGCAAGATGCTCCCCCCGCCACGCGAGGAGCTCGAGACCTCGATGGAGGCGGTCATTCACCACTTCAAGCTGTTCACCGAGGGCTACTCGGTGCCGGCGGGCGACGCTTACGCGGCGGTGGAGTCAGGCCGCGGCGAGAACGGGTGCTACATCGTCAGCGACGGTACCCATAAGCCGCGACGCGTGAAATTTCGCTCGGCGTCCTTCGTCAACCTCCAGGCCCTCGAGCGCATGGCGCTGAACCACATGATCGCGGACATGATCGCCATCATCGGCACCGCCGACACCGTGTTGGGGGACGTGGATCGATGAGCGCACTTTCGAGTCACCTGCTCGACGAGATCAGGGCGCTGCCGGCGAAGTACCCGCAGCCGCGCTCCGCGGTGATGCCGGCGCTCGACCTCGCGCAGGAGGAGCTCGGCCACCTGACGCCTGAGGCGATGAGCGAGGTGGCCGTCGCACTGCAGCTCGACCCCGGCTACGTCGAAGGGGTGGCGACGTTCTACACCCTGTTTCACCTCGAGCCGATCGGCAAGCACAGGTTCTACGTCTGCACGAACCTCAGCTGCATGCTGCGTGGCGCGGAGGACGTCGTCGATCGCCTGAAAGACGCCATCGGCGTCCGCGAGCCGGGAGAGGTATCGAAGGACGGCCTCTTCTCGTACGAGGAGGTCGAGTGCCTGGGAGCGTGCGAGTACGCGCCTGTGGTCCGACTAAACCATCGCTACGAGGTCGACGTCACCCGGGCGAAGATCGACTCACTGGTCAACGACCGCCGACTGGTCAGGCCGCACGTCAAGGCCGGGGTTCGAAGCACACCGGACGCGACTCCTGCGCCCACCAAGAAGCCAGTGCGAAGGACCAAGAAGATTGGCTGAGCAGCGCGGAACCGTAGGCGGACCGGTGCTGACCGAATGGTTTGGCCGGGCCAACCTGCACAAGCTGGACGTTTACGAGAAGCTCGGCGGCTACGAGGGCCTGCGCAAGGTCGTCACCGGAATGAACGCGACCCAGGTCATCGATGAGGTCAAGGCATCAGGGTTGCGAGGCCGGGGAGGCGCTGACTTTCCGACCGCGACCAAGTGGTCGTTCGTGCCGAAGGACCATCCAGGGCCCAAGTACATAGTGGTCAACGCGGACGAGTCGGAGCCTGGCAGCGCCAAGGACCGGTACCTGATGGAGAACTCGCCGCATGCGCTGGTCGAAGGCGCGGCCATCGCGACGTTTGCCATCGGCGGCCACCAAGCCTGGATATACATCCGCGGCGAGTACGACCTGCCTTACGAGATGCTGCGCGATGCCATCGCCGAAGCCCATTCGAAGGGTTATCTCGGCGACCACCCGTTTGGCTCCGACTATGCACTCGACGTTCGCCTCTACCGGGGCCACGGCGCGTATATCTGCGGCGAGGAGACTGCGCTCCTTGAATCGTTGGAGGGCAAGCGCGCCCAGCCTCGATCGCGGCCTCCCTTCCCCGCCATCAAGGGCGCATGGGGACAGCCGACTGCAGTCAACAATGTGGAGACGCTGTCGACGGTCCCGTGGATCATCCGCCACGGTGGCGCCGAGTACGCAAAGCGCGGCACCGAGAAGGCCAAGGGCACACGGATGGTCACGGTCAGCGGTGACGTTCAGAAGCCCGGCAACTATGAGATCGAGATCGGCGTCACGTATCGCCACATCATCGAGGAGCTGGCCGGCGGCCCTTTTCCCGGTCGAAAGGTCAAGGTTTTCTGGCCCGGCGGGTCATCCGCCAAAGTCCTACCCGGCTCGATGCTCGACACCTCCACCGACCTCGACGGCCTCAAGGCGTTGGGAACCATGGGCGGCTCCGGCGGGATCATCGTGATGGACGACTCCCACTGCGTCGTCAAGGCGGCGGCTCGCCTGCTGCGCTTTTATGCCCACGAGTCGTGCGGCAAGTGCACACCTTGCCGGGTCGGCAGCAACTGGGCCGTGAGAACCTACGAAAGGATCCTGGCGAACGAAGGCTCGGAGATCGATCTCGCCCTCCTGGATCGGGTGCAGCAGGGGCTGCAGGGTGGGCGCTGCCTGTGCGGGCTGGGCGACGCCGCGGGCTGGGTCATCCAGTCGACGATGAGCCAGTTTCGCAATGAGTACGAGGACCACTGCCTCCACCACACCTGCTCGGTCGAAGGCGCGCTGATCCATGCCTGACGTGAAGATGGTCAACGTCACGATCGACGAACGGGTCGTCACGGTGCCCGATGGCACCCTGGTGGTCGAGGCGGCCAAGCTCCTCGGAATCGAGATCCCGGTCTTCTGTTACCACCACAAGCTCGACCCGGTGGGCGCGTGCCGCATGTGCCTGGTGGAGATATCGCCCGGGCCACCCGTCGCTCAGGCCGGGTGCATCCGGCCAGTGGCCGAGGGCATGGTCGTCAAGACCCAGAGCGCGATGGCCGTGCAGGCTCGGGCTGACATCCTCGAGTTCGAGCTCGTCAACCACCCTCTCGACTGTCCGGTTTGCGACAAGGGCGGCGAGTGCCCGCTGCAGGACTTCACCTTCCGCCATGGGTATCCCACCAGCCGGATCGACGGCCCTCGACTTCATTTCAAGAAGCCCATCCCGCTGTCCCCCAACATCGCGCTGGATCGCGAGCGCTGCGTGCTGTGCTATCGCTGCACGCGTTACTACGACGAGGTGGCGTGGGAGCAGGAGCTCACGGTCGCCCAGCGTGGGGTGCACTCGGTCATCGCCAGCCAGTTCGACCAGCCTCTGACGTCGAATTTCAGCGGCAACATCATCGACCTCTGCCCGGTCGGCGCGCTGACCTCTCGCGTATGGCGATTCGAGTCGCGACCGTGGGACCTGAACCACACTCCGAGCGTCTGCTCTAAATGCGCAGTGGGCTGCAACGTCACTTTGTGGCAGCGGCGCGGCCAGCTGGTACGCGTCACCTCACGCGAGAACGACGATATCGACGACGGCTGGATCTGCGATCGCGGGCGCTTTGACTACACCGACGTCAACGACCCGGCCCGCTTGCGCGTGCCGAGCGTAAATGGTGGCAGGACGACGTGGGCGCTGGCCCTCAACACGGTGGCGGATGGGATCAAGGGCAGGGGCGCGAAGCTCGGCATCTCCCTGCCGCAGGACCTGACCAACGAGGAAGCCTTCCTTTTCCGCAAGCTCCTGGATGGGCCACTTCGCGGCGCCAGGGTCAAGATGCACGGCCGCACTGCGCTCCCCGCACAGAGCGGCGACCAGCTGATGATCAAGGACATAGATGACGCGCGCGTCATTGTCATCGTCGCCTCGGATATAGAGAACGACGCGCCCATCGTCAACCTTCGGGTCAAGAAGGCGATCTCCAAGCGAGGCGCGAAGTTGATCGTCGTCCACCCGGAGGCGGTCGACTTCGACCGCCACCGCCAAACCGTCCACATCCGCAACCAGCCGGGCGAGGCCGCCGCCGAGGTGGGCGAGCAGGCCGGCCACGAGCTGTTGCGCGAGCCGGGCGGCCCGGTGGCGATCCTCTACGGCGATGGGCGCGGCACCGAGGATGCGGCCGGCGTGGTGGCCGCATGCGGTGAGCTCGCCGGCAAGGTCGGCGCGAAGCTGATGCCCCTGTACCGCGGCACCAACGAACGTGGCGCCATCGAGCTCGGCGTGGCTGGGTGGGATTCGCTCGATGGCGTCGAGGCGCTGCTCAGCTGGGGCCCACCGCCCACGGCCGGCGTTCCCTCCAGCGTCAAGTTCCACGCGGTTTGGGATCACCTTCCGCGGCCCGAGCACAACAGCGCCACGGTTGTGCTGCCGGCCACGAGCTTCGCCGAGCGGCAGGGCAGCTACACGAATCTCGAGGGCCGCGTCCAGTTCCTGCGGCCGGCGGTTGCCGCCGAGGCGCCGCTCAAGGAGTCGTGGGACGTCCTCTGCGAGCTCGCCGCGGGGCTTGGGCTCCCGCTCGAATACGCGGGCATCTTTCCGATCCAGCGCGAAGCCGCCGCAGCCTTCCCCGCCCTGGGTGCCCTGGCGCAGCCGCCCAGCCCCGAGCCGGAGCCACTGCCGGTGCTTCTCGGACCGGCGCGCCCATGACCGACCTCTACAACAACGCCGTCGGCCACTGGGTGGTCGTGACGGTCGCGATTGCGCTGCTGCTCTTCGTCGTGCTCACGGCAACTGCTTACACGGTGTGGTTCGAGCGCGTGGCGCTGGGGCGCATCCAGCGTCGCCCCGGTCCGAACCGGGTGGGACCTTTCGGGCTGATGCAGCTGGCCGCCGACGGCGTGAAGCTGGCTTTCAAAGAGAGCTTCATTCCAGCCAACACCGACAAGATCCTCTACGTCATCGCGCCGACGATCGCGGTCGCCGCAGCGTTTCTTTCCTGGGCCGTGATCCCGATTGGCCTCTGGTACAACGTGCAGTACTGGATCGCCGACGTCAACATCGGCGTCCTTCTGATCTTTGCGTTCAGCTCGCTCAACGTGTACGCGATCCTGCTGGGCGGTTACTCCTCCAACAACAAATACTCGCTGCTCGGAGGCCTGCGGTCCGCCGCCCAGCTCATCAGCTACGAGATCGCGCTCGGGCTGTCCCTGGTGCCGACTTTCATGATCGTGGGCTCGCTGCGGCTGCGCGACATCGTCGAGTACACAGTCCACTGGGGACCCTACACGGGCCCGATCCCGCTCATCCTTCTGACCCCGATCGGTTTCGTGATCTACCTGATGGCAGCGGTCGCTGAGACGAACCGCGCGCCCTTCGACCTGCCGGAGGCCGAGCAGGAGCTGATCGGCGGATTCCTCACCGAGTACTCGGGCCTGAAGTTCGTGATGTATTACCTCGCCGAGTACGTGAACATGATCACCGTCTCAGCGCTGGCGGCGCTGCTCTTTTTTGGCGGCTGGTACCTGTGGTTCGTCCCGCCGGTGCTCGCCTTCGTCCTCAAGGTGATCTTTTTCCTCTTCCTTTACATTTGGCTCCGCGGCACGCTGCCACGCCTTCGCTACGACA
Source organism: Candidatus Dormiibacterota bacterium (assembly GCA_040004595.1). Classification (GTDB taxonomy): domain Bacteria; phylum Chloroflexota; class Dormibacteria; order Dormibacterales; family Dormibacteraceae; genus Palsa-872. The sequence continues at coordinate 7,499 of JBDUAO010000096.1, forward strand.
TGCTCATGCGCCTCGGCTGGAAGGTGCTCATGCCACTGGCCATCGCGAACATCATCATCACCGGGATCATCCTGGTGGCAGTTCAGGGGTAGGGATGACTGACGAGAACGGAAACGACCACGACCCGACGCCGCTGAGGAAGCCGGGCGAGGGCGTTCCCCCCAAACCGCAAGGCGAGAAGCCCAGCGTGGCCGCTGATGTGGCCGCGCTTGCGGGCGGTCTCAAGACCACGCTGTCCGAGTTCTTCAAGCCGGTCGTCACGACGATGTACCCGGAAGAGAAGACACCCCGATCGGAGCGTTACCGCGGGCGCCATTACCTGCGCAGGTACGACAACGGCCTCGAACGATGCATCGGGTGCGAGCTGTGTGCGGCCGCCTGCCCGGTGGGCTGCATCCTGGTGATCGCAGCGGAGAACACTGAGGAGAAGCGCGTGTCGCCTGGCGAGCGGTACGCCAAGACCTATGAGATCAACATGCTCCGCTGCATCTTCTGCGGCTACTGCGAGGAGGCCTGCCCCGTGCAGGCGATCGTGCTCGGCCCAGAGTACGAGCTGTCGGACACGAGCCGCGAGAAGTTCATCTACACCAAGGAGAAGCTGCTGGAGCCGCTGCCACCGGATGTCGAAGCGCGGCTCAACGCCAAACCGGCGTCTGTGCCAGCTCCGCCTCCCCTCCCCAACCCTCCCCCACCAGGGGGGAGGGAGACGACGCCCTAGCTTTGGGGCTGGCCGTCTTTCTGGTCGCCGCCACGCTGGCCGTGGCGGGAGGCATTGGGGTCATCGCCTTCCACGAGCCCATCCGCTCGGTGCTCAGCCTCGTGGTCGTGATGGTCGCGCTGTCGATCCTGTTCCTGCTATTGAGCGCGCAGTTCGTCTTCGTCGTCCAGATCATCGTCTACGCCGGCGCGGTGATGGTCCTGTTCCTTTTCGTCATCGCACTGCTGGGCCCAGCTAAAGAGCTGGGCCGCGGGCGCCTGCGCTTCCAGGGCTGGCTCGCGGCCCTGTTCGCATCGGTCTTTGCGGTACTCATCTGGATGATGCTGCAGGGCGTCCAGTACCGGCAGCCCACCCTCACCGACCTGAAGGTGTTCGGCACTGTGCAGTGGATCGCGGTCCAGCTGTTCACGAAATATCTCTACCCCTTCGAGCTGACTTCGCTCCTCCTTCTGGTCGCCGCGATCGGAGCGATCTATTTGAGCAAGAGGTCGATCGAAGACCTGTGAACACCATGTCGATCGGGGGCTCGCAGCTGGACACGTCCTGGTTCCTGCTCCTCGGAGCCGTGCTCTTTACGCTCGGCGCGATTGGCGTCCTGGTGAGGCGCAACCCGCTGGTGATCCTCATCTGCATCGAGCTGATGCTGAACGCGGTCAACCTCACGCTCATCACATTCTCGCGCCAGCTGCAAAACCCGGAGGGCCAGCTCTTTGCGCTCATGGTGATGACAGTCGCCGCAGCCGAGGCCGTGGTCGGCCTCGCGATCCTGGTCGAGATCTTTCGCGTGCGCGACATCGAGGACATCGACGATCTCAGCGAGCTGAAGGGGTGAGCATCCGGGTGCTGGCGCTGCTGATCCTGCTCTTTCCTGCGGCCGGGGCGATCCTCCTCGCGGGCCGCGGCTGGCGGCTGCCACGGCGCGTCACCAAGATCGTCGGACCTGGCGTCGTGTGGGCCTCGTTCATCGTCACCTTGAACCTGTTCATCAACAAGGCCTCGGGCGATTTCACGTACTTCACGTGGATCAAGAGCGGGTCGTTCGTGGTGCCGTTCAACCTCCTGGTCGACAACCTTTCGATCTTCATGTGCCTGGTCATCACGGGCGTCGGCGCCCTGATCATCACCTACGCGGTCGGATACATGGCGGCGGAGAACGACGCGAGCTATGCCCGCTTCTTCACCTACATGGACGTGTTCATCTTCTCGATGCTGCTTCTGGTCCTGGCCGGGAACTTCGTGTTCCTCATCGTCGGCTGGGCGATGGTGGGCCTGAGCTCGTACTTCCTGATCGGCTTCTGGTACCACCGCCGCTCTGCGGTGCTTGCCGCGCGCAAAGCGTTCGTGATGAACGTGATCGGCGACGTCGGCATGATCCTTGGCGCTTTCGTCCTGTTCGCGACGTACCACGCGATCACCTACGCCGGCGTATTCAAGAACCTCACCCACATGAACTGTCCACCGCCGGGCAGTCAGCTTATGTATGCGTGCGTAGCCCAACGTACCGACAGTTCGAGCCTGGAGTTGGCCGCCTTCTTGCTCCTGGTCGGCGCGATTGCCAAGTCGGCTCAGCTACCACTCCACACCTGGCTGCCGGACGCCATGGAAGGCCCCACGCCCGTCAGCGCGCTCATTCACGCAGCCACGATGGTCACCGCGGGTGTTTACCTCATCGGGCGAATGCATCCGATCTACGACCTCGCCGTCTACGCACACGCCGCGGTCGCGATCATCGGCGCCGTCACCGCGCTGTTCGCAGCGAGCATCGCCATCGTCCAGACCGACATCAAGCGCGTGCTCGCCTACTCGACCATGAGCCAGATCGGCTACATGTTCCTGGC
>JBDUAO010000097.1:0-10021 GCA_040004595.1 Candidatus Dormiibacterota bacterium
GATTCGCTCGCCTTGTAACTCCTGCCGACACAATTTGCAGGATGTGGCTGCCGGGGGCGTGTCGGTCCCAGCGCCGGATGATCGGCTCTCCGTATCTCACCCGCACGGCAGAGAGGTTGCGTACCGCCCAGAACTTGCCGCGGCCGGCCACAAAGACCGCGGTCATGATGAAGATCAAGCACAGAGCGATGGTGAAAAGGTCGATTGGTGTGATGACCGGGATGATCACCATCTGGCTCTTTGACAGCGCGACCGTTGCGACGGGAGTGACTCCGGACGCAAGCACCTGGGCGCTGTAGTTCCCGCGACTCAGCACGAGGCTGACCCTGTTCTTTCCGTTGAGCGCCACGCTCTGGACGCGCCCAGTCGGGCCGACAAGCTTGATCGAGTTGTAAAGGGTGGTGCCGAAAATCGCGTCCTTGGCGCCGAGGGTCAAGGTGAACAGAAGCAACTTGATACCCCAAGTCTTTCCCGGGCCGGGGGTGAACCGCTCCTTGCCGGTGCTGGCCACGTTCAGACGCACGTATTTGGCCTGGCTGACCGAGTACGGGGCGTCAGTGATGTGAAGGCCGCCTTCCCCGGAGTGCTTGGCCGGCATCGGGGTCTGCAGCCAGATCGGGACGAACGGATACTGGAGGTTGAGCAGCTCGGCATTAGGCCCTGAGATGACGACATCGGAGACTTTCGTCTGGTCGAGTGGACTGTAGTCGAGGCCGACGAACTCGATCGGCGTCAGATACGCCGCTCTCAGCCCGACTGCGATCGAGACATCCTTCACGACCCTGATGACCCGTGACGGACTCCAGCTGTCGTCCGACCACCGCACAAATGTGATGCGAGAGGTGGCGTCCGGAGCCGGCACGGTAACCGCAAGGCTGTGCAGGCCGGCCCGCGTCACGCCGATAAGGGTTTGCCCAGCCGCGTCGGTGACATAGCCCTTGGCGCCGTCAAAGGTGAGCGTGACCCCAGGCACTTGCGGCACGGTCTGGATGGTGATGATGAGCGGAGCCACCTCAAAGGTAGCCGTCGCACGTGCGGGCTCCGAGTAGGAATACTGCCTGGTGCCGGCGTAGCTGACGACAAGATGGTGGACCCCGGCGGCAAGCACGCCCCGCAACCGGAAATGCGCTACTCCCGATGCATCGGTTCGCACCATCCGGCGCTCGACGTCGTCGATGATGAAATGAATGCCTGCATCAGGGCGCAGGAATCCTCCGCCGGCGAGGGTGGCATCGACGTCGATCTCACGGCCCGCTTTGATTACGGACGGGGCGTTCAACGTGATCCCGTCAGGCAATGACGTGGCGATGGGGCCGGGAGGCGGCGTGTACGAGGCTGCCGGGCTTTTGGCCAGCACCGCATGTGGCATTGCCAGCAGAGCGCCCGCGAGCACGGCCGCGAGCGTTGCCGCCAAGCGTCTCATATTGCCCGCTTCCTTCTGCGGCCGGTCGTAGCTCCCAGCGCGAACAGGATCAGCGCGAACGCGCCGATCATTCCATACATCTCGAGCAGGGTGACCGCGGACGGCCCCCGCGTGATGACCGGTGGAAAGCCTGCTATTACCGGCTGACTCGGCGCGCGCGGCGCTTGCTGGAAGTCAAAAGTCGACATGAGATCGTTTGCCCTCTCGTCCCTCGTGGTGAGCGGGGCCAACCCGTACAGCCGCTCGATGAACTTGAGGATCGAGGTGAAGTCGGCGGTGTCGTGGAGTATGTAGCCCTTCTTGGCATAAGGCGAGATGATCAGCGCCGGGACTCTGAAGCCATAGCCGTCGCCATCAACCTGAGGCGGGACCACGTGGTCGTACCAACCACCCCAGTCGTCCCAGGTCACCACGATCGCAGAGTCCTTCCATGACTGGCTGCGCATGATCGCGGTGATGATTCCCACCGTCGAGTTTTGACCGTTACCCACATGACCAGGCGGATGTTCTGAGGTTCCGCCCTGAATGATGTAGCTCACCGATGGCGCCGTGGAGTCGGCCAGGTCGTGATACAGGTTGCCGAGATCCTGGATCCGGGCCTTCTTCGCGGGGTTGTCAACGATGGACGGGATCGTCAGCAGCGGCACCCACGCCACCTGTGAGTCTTTCGGGTTGCTCGGGTCGATGTGGCGGAAGTCCAGCCTTGGGTCATAGTTCTTCACGTAAAATTTCCAGCTCAAGCCGGCGCCCTCCAGGCGATCAAAGATGGTCGTCAGCTGGATCCCATTCGGCGGGATGCTCTCGCCCACACCGGAATCCTTGGCGGCGACCCAGTACTGGTGGTTGGCCAGGCTGCCGCCCATCGCCGACGAGAAGAATCGGTCGGCGAGGACGTAGTTGTCGGCCAGGTCCCAGTAGAGCGGAAGGTCGGTCCGGTCGTAGTAACCCAGAGCCAGAGGCCCTGGAAGGTTCCGGTCCTGCTGCGCGGCGACAAAGCCGTTCATGCGACCGCTGTTGTACGCGGCCAGGGCGCTGATCTGACTGTGATCGAGATCCTGCGTTCTGAGGGAAGGCAGGTGGTAGGGCTGCACAACCGGTCCGTTCTTGACGGCTGGATCAATCGGCAGGCTGACGGCGGCCGGCAGGCCATCAGCACCGGGATAGGTGCCGAAGTAGTTATCAAACGTGTGGTTCTCTTGCATGATCACGAACACGTGCTTGATCTTTGACGATGCCTGCGCGTCGATCAGCAAGGGACCGCTGTGCGACAGCTGAGGACCCGCCGCCGTCGGCTTGAACCGCGGGGGCAAAGTGCCTTTCACCAACGTCAGCACCTCGCCAACGACAAGGTGGTTGGGGTCATTGCCGATGATCGACCGATTCATCTGATACAGCTCACTCCACCTGGCGATGCTGCCAAGCTTCGCCTTTGCGATGCTGGACAGTGAATCGCCTGATCGCACCGTGTAGAAGATCGGAACAGTCGGCGTGGGCCGGAGATCCGCGGCGCTTGCTACCACCGAGCCTGCCAGCACCATGATCAGGGTGAGGCCGAGAGCCAGTACGAGCTTTGTTCGCATTACGGGTGGACCTCATAGATGAGGACCACTGGCACCTGGACCGTGTGGCCATCGGCACTTCGTACGGGTTGGTAGTCGGCGTAGACCAGGATCCCTTTGTATTTATGGACCCACTGCATGAGCTTGTGCGCGAAGAACGGCGTGCGCGCCGCCGAGTAGGAGTCATAGACGAGGAACTGAATGGCGTTGGTCTTTATCGACAGGTCTGGGTTCAGGACTGGCTCGTAAGTTGGGTTCCGGCGCAGCGGGTTGGGGCTGACGCTAAGCGCCAGGGCCCTGCGGCCGCCGTAAAACTGGATGATGTTGGCGAAGGATGGGCCGACGGTCAGGAAGTGCGCGTCGGGCAGCGTATTCTGCCTGATCCATTTGCCCACCGGCCGGCTTGCCTCGAGCCCACCAGTCCCGGCAGTGAACGCGAAGGCATTCTGCGGGATCGCCGCAGCCGCTGTCTGGTCGCTGTCAGTGCCGAGGATCGCGGTAGCCGGTGTGGCGACGACGCCGATCGACCCGACACCAAGGATCACCGAGCATGTACCGACCAGGGCAAGTCTCGACCACGTTGAGGCGGAGGCATGCGGGACGCTGACGCGATCGAGCGCGGCGGCGACCCAACGGCTCAGGCTCACGAGGCCGTCGGCTCCGAGCAGAGCCGCCGGCGTGATCAGGGGGATCAGGTACTGGAATCCCTTGACCGGCCACGCCTCGAAGAAAGCCACCACGACCACGGCCAACGACACGACGAGCACATCGAGGCCCTGGCGGCGGCGCACCGCTGTTGCAAGTCCAATCACTGCGAGTGCCACCAGTGGTATGCCAATGCTCGGAATCACTGTCAGGTAGAAGCCGTAGTCGTGGTTGGGACGCCGAAGCACCTGCCAGATGAAGAACTCCTGCGCGAGCTTGCTGCCTCCTGTCAGCACGAGCGAGAGTGGGAACGGCGCGATCGTCACCACATAGATAAGGCTCGAGACCGCGAGGTCCCGGAGCTTGAGCGGCACGTCGCGCGCAAGCATGAAGAAGACGAGGATTGCCGGCACCATCAGGATCGCCGTCTCTTTGGACAGGAATGCGAGGCCGGCCGCGCAAGCCGCTGCGTAAAGAGTTCGGCTCCGAGGGTTGCGCACGTACAGCGCCAGAAATAGGAGGGTGAGGGCGAAGAAGAAGGCCATCGGGCCGTCCAGGAGCATCTGGCGCGACACGGTCACCGGGTAAGCCGAGATCGCGATGAAGAGCATCGTCAGGAGGCCGACCAGCCGCCCTCGCACGACAGTTCCGATGGCTCCGCCCACTGCCACAAGACCGAGGCCAAAGGCAACATTCACGAGGCGCGGAGCGACGTCGTTGACGCCTGTGACCCTGTAGACCAGCGAAACGATGAAATGGATTAGCAGCGGGTGCGCCCTGAACACGCCGAACAGCTGCGCGTAATCGGTGTGTCCCGCGAGCGCAGCAGCCTGGCCGGAGTAGACGGCCTCATCGGAGTTGAAGCCAAAGCGCTCGAGATTCAGCAAGCGGACAGCGGCTGCCAGCCCGATAATCAGCCCCGCGAGGACGAGAAACGTCGACCGGCGTTCGAGGACTCGAACGGCGGCGATCCTCCAGCTCTCGCGGGCGGCCAGCCCTCCACGCAACTTAGTAATCGGGTTCAACTTGTCCCGCTGGCGACTGGAACACGAACCGGTATGAGCGGCTGGCTGCCGTTCTGCATGGTCTTCACCTCAGCCGCCTGAACCGTCTCCGGCGCATCGGAACGCGCGCGGATCATCTCCGGCCAGCTGAAGTCGTCCACGCGAAGGCGTGTAACCTGCGCCGCCTGAAGCGCCGAGCTGAGAATCGCCCGCTCCTTGAGGCGAAGGTCGTCGTATCTCTCGCCCTCGAGCACGATCTGCGGTGCAAGCTGAGCGTATGGCGGAAATCCGTATGCGTCCTCGGTGTTGGCCAGCAGCTCGGGGAGGGCGTCCACTTGAGTCACGCTGGCAACCAATGTCGGGCTGCCTCGCTCGATCAGGAACACGTGCTTGATCGGAATCCGTCCCCCGATCTCGCAATCGACCAGCTCGGTGATCATGTACTTGGGCGGCGGGATCACCATTTGAACCCCGGCGTTCAGGGCCATCATCGGCACGTTGAACTGGGCCATCCGCTTGCCGGTGGCGCGACCTCCGCGTGAATGTAGCCGGCTCTGCCACGCAAGCGACAGCCTCTGCACAGGAGCCAGCCGGTGCTGTGGCACCGACCGCAGCGTGTGAGCGCTGATCGTCAGCGGCTTGGGATAGCGGCTTGCGGTCCCCTCCTTGCTGACGACGACCATGTCGTCCGAGTAGAAGGTGCCCCCATGGCGCCTGAGAAGTGAAAGGATGGTGCTGGTCTTGCCCGTGTCGGTTTGGGCCGAAAGCATGATCGACCGACCCTCGATCTCGATGCACGCGGCGTGAAGCAGCATGAAGCCACGCTTGACGAGGAGGAACCTCAGCAACGGCTCGACGACATTCGTATAGAGGACGTGCGGGGAGAGCGCCAGCAGCGGACCGGCTTTGACATGAACCGGCTTTCCCATCTCGATGTGGAAGTTCGCAAAAAGCCCGCCGAGATGCTCCTGATAAAGCAATCCCGACCCCTTTGCGACCAGCGCTGATCGAAACCGCGGCCGCAGGCCACCGACCGGCGAAACCTCGATTACGAGGTCGGGGCAGGTGACCTGGGCGACTTTGAAAAACTTCAGCTCTGGAAGCGCGACGGCCGAGTCGATCCTCAGGATTCCGTCGATGTCGTACTGGTGGCTGCGCTTGTTGGGGTTCATGGTGCCTCCGCAGGAATCGTTTGCTTGCCGCCGGGCCAGATCAGGCGGTCAGAAAGTGCGAATCGCGCAACAGTGAAGGCCACGAGAGTGATGAGGTTGGCCCACAAGTAGTTGCCTTGAAGTAGGTGTGTCAGCGCATAAAGGGCAGGCAGACGGAGTAACAAGGCCGTGCTGTTGACAGCGGCGTACGTCAGATAGCGCCTGGCCATCGCGCGGCGACCCGGTTGCCTGCGACCGCGGAAGACCCACGACTCGATGCCGGCAAAGTTGAACGTCGTAGACCCGATGGTTGCCACGACGGCGGCCACGAGGTAGTGGTCTGGCGCCATCGAGGTTATGAGCCAGAACAAGCCCTGGTTGACCCCAAGGCCGGCAGCCCCGACCGCGGCGAAGCGGGAGAAATGGACCATATGCCCACGCGTGGCAGCAGGAACCCTGCCGGCCCAGTCACTCATGAGATCGGCGCCCCTCACTGAACCACCACCGGCGCCATTTCAGCGTCTGCCCAGCGGTGGCTCGAACCGATCCACGCCATCGCCTCGTCCAGCTGACGCTGGCTGAACGGATGGCGGCCGTGCCTCGCCAGCACAGCAACAGCAGAGATTTCGCCTCGATCGTCAAGCCGGGGGACGATCAGTGCACTGGTGCTGTCGATGTTGACACGTGGCTGCGGCCGCGGCGAAGGCCGGTCGACAACCAGCAACGGCTGACCGCTTCGGGCCGACGCGGCGATCAGATCCGCGGTCACCAGCTTGCCAAGGCCGTGCAGGAGATCGGGCTCGAACGCCTCTCCAACAGGAACCCAGAACGCGCGCTGGGCACCAAGTCGCACGCCCAGCCAGCGCAGGTCGAGCATCGGGAGCGGTAAACGCGAGCGGACCAATGATGAGATCCGAGGATGGTCGAGACTGGCGGTCAGAAATACGCCTATGGCCTGCGCCAGCACTGCGAGGGCAAGCAGCGCGTGTCGGCCCTGCAGAGTGAGGAGTGACAGGAGAGTAAAGGAGCCGAGCGCGGCCACGATAGCGAACGGATAGCGGAATTTGGTGCTGTCCGGCTCGCCCTGCGTGGCGAATTCGCGAATGGTGACCATCTGCTGCAAGGCGATGCCACAGCCGAGCGTCGCCGCCGACGCGATCACCCATGACGAGACCGGATCCAGGCCGCCCCGAGTCAGCGTAAATGTGAGCGCTGTGAAGGCCGCCAGGCCACAACCGGTTACAACTGCGAGCTTGACCCAGCGAGCGCTGCCCGGCACATAAACGAAAAGAGACAGGAGGTGTTTTAGGAACAGGACGCCCTGGCGCGTGCTCGCCTTGCTCTCGCCTGCGTTTCGGGCGGCAAAGATGAAAGGCACGTCGGCGACTCTCAGCCTGGGAGTGCAGACGAGCAGCTCGAGGAGGATCTTGAAGCCCATCGGCCGCAGCTCGAGGCCGGACACGTGGCGCCTCTTGCAGAGGAAGAAACCCGTCAACGGATCGCTCGTGCGTTGGGTCTCAGGAAAGATGAAGTGCGCGAGCCAGGTGCAAGCGCGGCTGACCCAGAGCCGAGATGGCCCGGCAAGGCCGGCCCTGCTGCCTCCTTTCATATATCGCGAAGCGACCGCTAGGTCGGCGCCTTCGTGGACCTTGGCCAGCAGCCTCGGGATGATCTCGGGCGGGTGCTGCAGGTCACCGTCCATGACGCAGACAGCGTCGCCACGCGCCGCGGCGATGCCCATCACGACGGCGGTTCCGAGGCCCGTCTGTTCTTCAACCGGTCGCTCGATGACAGTCCACCTCGGGTCCGCGCCGCAGACAGCGCGCAGCAGGCGGCGGGTTTCGCCGTCGTTGCTGTCGTCCACCACGATGACCTCGTAGTTGTGCTCGGCGAGAGTCTTCGACAGTTGGTCTCGCAAAGCGGACACGTTGCCCGCCTCGTTACGAGTGGGAACCACAACCGACAACTCGCAACCGCGCCTGGCAGTGCCGTTCTGAGCACCATTGGCGCTGCGATCGGACGCAACGCCCAGCTCTATCGGTGATCTCTGTCGAGTCTCGGAGACGGTTTGCATTTTCTTGTCGCCTCTCTTCATGGAATCCAGGTGTTCAGTCCGCGCGCACAGAAATAGCCGAGGGGCGTCGCCGTGAAACTTGCGAAGCGACTCCGGACGCGGACATGCAACCCGGAGTTCGACTTCGGCCAGAGCTTGCGGTCCCTTGACCACAACACGTTCGCTCCGACCCCGTGAATTAACCAGGAGTTAACCTGCCTGTTCAATGGGAAGTTCGCCCAGTGATCCGGGACATCGGTAGTCAGTAGGCCGCCAAGAAAGGGCCCTTGATGGAGTGCGAATAAACAGATCGGGCGTTGACGGTTGCGATGCTTTGCGCCGCTTGGCTACTGTGGGGCCGGTCCGGTTCTGAAGCCGGGTATCTCGGGTCTTTCGATCTCGTTAGTGGTCGCGCGGGCGCGTGCCTGGACGACAGCGGCGTCCCCTCATATTCGTTAGGCACGCGACCGCGGCGACGCGTGTCAACATCTCAATGAGGGTTCGCCCAGCGACCCGGGACAATGCCTCTCGTCAGCGCCGATCAATGCATAAGGCCTGCCGGTGTGACACGTCGACCCGCGACAACTTGGGGACGCGGACTTTGATTTCCTGGGCCGGCGACGATAATGCACGCTCGTGGAAGCCAATGAAAAACGACCCCTGACTCCTGGAGAAAAGCGCTTGACTCAATCATTGGCCGGACGGCCGAAGACACGTGTTATTGGCCTGCTGGCCGCCGTGGCGTTGGCTGCCATCCTGCTGGTCGGGATCGTTTGGTTTACGACGGGTTTCGACTACACGAGGCTCCTATCAGGCCGCAGTCCGGCTTCGCCGTCTCCGGATCTCCCGAGTGTGACCTTGCCGATCCGCGCCGCTTTTTACTATCCCTGGTTCCCCGAAGCCTGGAAGCAGCAGGGCCTGGATCCCTTTACCCGCTACCACCCCTCGCTCGGCTACTACGCGACCGACCCAGCGACAGTAAGAGTCCACATCCGGGCGATGCAGTACGCCAACATTCGAGCAGGAATTGCCTCGTGGTGGGGTCAGGGCTCAGCGACCGACGACCGCATTCCGATGCTGCTTCAAGCGGCGAATGTCACGGGGTTCGAGTGGGCTCTGTACTACGAGCCTGAAAGCCAGGGCGATCCCCCCGCGCCGCAGATCGCGGCAGACCTCGAATACATACGATCGCATTACTCGCATCAACCCGGTTATTTGCGCGTGGAAGGCCGGCCGGTTCTTTTTGTCTACGCGGACGGCGCCGACGGCTGTGGCATGTCTGCGAGATGGAAGCAGGCCAACACCCTTGGCTTCTACGTCGCGCTGAAGGTTTTCCCCGGATTCCGCGCATGTGCAAGTCAGCCAGACGGCTGGCATCAGTACGCGCCCGCCGGCGCTGCGGATTCCCAACCTGGGTTCAGCTTCACCATCAGCCCGGCCTTCTGGAAAGCCACCGAGCGGGCCCCTCGATTGGCTCGGGATCCTTCTCGCTGGGCCAAATCGGTGGCGGCCATGGTTGCCTCCAAGGCTCCGTGGCAGCTCGTGACCACATTTAACGAATGGGGTGAAGGCACGTCCATTGAAAGTGCGGTGGAGTGGCAGTCAGCGTCCGGTTACGGTTCTTACGTCGACGTGCTTCACGACGTCACGTAAAGCGGTCGATCGAGCTCTCGCTCAGAGTCCTTGGCGCAATGGAGTTCTGCGGCGCAGAGCTAGCACTCCCACCAATGCAAACATCACGAGAGCTATCGCGGTGATGAGAACGAAGGCGGGCGGGAGGATTTCCTGAGCTCCAGCGCCTGGACCTCCGGTGCTTCCTACCGGCACGACCGCCAATGAAGTGGGACTCGGCGAGGGAGAGGGACTCGGCGAGGGAGAGGGACTCGGCGAGGGAGACGAACTTGGCGACGGGGACGGCGTTGGCGCTTTTGCCGGATGGTGCACTGGCTTAGGAGACGGAGATGCGTGCGGTGTCGGGGCGGGGCGCGGGGACGGTATTGGGTTCGGCGACGGTGACGGGTTCGGGGACGGTGACGGGCTCGGTGAAGGCGACGGGCTTGGAGAGGGTGACGGGCTCGGTGAAGGCGACGGGCTCGGCGAAGGCGACGGGCTCGGTGAAGGCGACGGGCTTGGAGAGGGTGACGGGCTCGGCGAAGGCGACGGGCTCGGCGAAGGCGACGGGCTCG
>JBDUAO010000098.1:0-10014 GCA_040004595.1 Candidatus Dormiibacterota bacterium
TTTGGTGGATCCGAGGGGATTCGAACCCCTGACCTCGTGAGTGCGATTCACGCGCTCTCCCAACTGAGCTACGGACCCACATAGCGCCGGGCGCGCGCATGGCGCGATGCCTGGACCGGAAGGGCCAGTATAGCGGCGCCGAATTCGCGGTCAGGGGTCGGGAACAAGGGCGCGCCGGCCCGCGTTCCTATACTCGCGTCATGGCCTTTCTCTCCAGGAGTAAGAAGCTGCCCGAGGGCGTGGATCCCGCCCGAATCCCGCCGGGCCAGACCCTCACGGCTCCCGACAAGTGGCCCCTCCTACACTTCGGGCCTGTCCCCACGACCGACATCGCCAGGTGGGATTTCAAGGTGTTTGGCGCGGTCGAGAACCCCATCACCCTGGACTATGGCGAACTCCGGGCGCTCCCCTCGAAAGAGGTGGTCGCCGACATCCACTGCGTCACCGGATGGACCCGGCTTGGAGATCGTTGGTCCGGCGTCCCGATCAAAGAGATCATCGACCGCGTCAAGCCGAAGCCGGAGGCCAGGTATGTGATGGCGCACAGCGAGTACGGCTATACGACCTCGGTTCCGCTCGACGTGCTCGACAACGAGCAGAACCTCCTCTGTTACGCATGGAACGGCGCCGACCTGACGCCCGACCACGGATGGCCGCTGCGACTTTTCGTGCCATCGAAGTACCTCTGGAAGTCTGCCAAGTGGCTTCGCGGGCTAGAGTTCATGGATCGCAACCGGCTCGGGTTTTGGGAGCAGCGCGGATACCACGATGAAGCCGACCCCTTCAAGGAGACCAGGTACTGGTAGCCACGGCACTGTAGCCGGGCCGCCAGTCGTCACATTCACCAGCGACTTCGGGTCGGGCTCGCCGCTCGTAGCGGCGATGAAGGGCGTGGTGCTGGCAGGCTGCCCGCACGCCGTGCTGGTGGATGTCAGCCACGAGGTTCCTCGGTTCGATGTCTTCGCCGGCGCTTTCATGCTGTTCGCGGGCACGCGTCATTTCAGCGCTGGGTCAGTGCATCTGGTGGTGGTGGATCCCGGAGTCGGCAGCGCCCGCAGGCGCCTCGCGATTCGGGCCGGAGGCCTCTACTACGTTGGACCTGACAACGGGCTGTTCTCGATCGTCATCGAGGAGGTGGGCCTGCAGAAAGCCGTCGAGCTGGCGCCCCGCAGTGGCGGATCGGCCACCTTCGAAGGACGCGACGTCTTCGCACCCGCGGCGGCAGCGCTGGCGGCGGGGGTGCCGCTCGAATCCCTGGGCCATCCGACCGATCCGCCACAGATGCTCGACCACACGCCACGCGTGCTCTGGATCGACGGTTTCGGCAACCTCGTCACCAACCTGAAGCCGCCGGTCCGCCGGATGCGCATACATAACCACGACATCACCGCATCGGCCTCGACGTACGCCGAGGCGCGACCGAACGAGCCGTTTGTATACGTGGGGAGCATGGGCTACCTCGAGGTCGGCATCCGCGAGGCCCGGGCCGACCGGTTTCTCGGCGCGCGTGCGGGAATGGCGATCGTTCTGATCTGAGCCCGCCTCGGCTTAACAGGCTGAGTTTGCAATCGGCATTCGACCTCTTAGCGTGGCCCTCGTCGTGCACCGGTTCGTTGTCCTGCTGCTTGCCGTTTGCCTGTTGGCGTGCTCGGGCCCCCTACCCCAGGCGCCGCCGGCTTCGGTCGCACAGGCGGCCGCGGGCTCGGGTCATCCCGAGCCCGTCCGGCTGTGGCAGGACGCGAGCATCTTTTCTCTGATCGGCGGCCTCATCGCGTCGTCGCAGCGCCGCGTCCTTGTCGAGGTGTATGAGCTCGGCCGTGCCGGGTTGATCGCGGCGCTCGACGCTCGGCGGATTGCGGGATTGGACGTTCGAGTCATCACCGACCCAACCGTCGCAGCAAGCCGGGCGTCGGCTGCGCAGCTCGATCGGCTGCGCGTGGCGGAGCGCGCATACCCCGTCGACGACGGCCGCCACCAAATCGACCACGTGAAGCTGCTGATCGCCGACGGCGAGGCGGTTGTCGGCGGCATGAACTGGGGCGCTCACAGCGATCGCAACCACGACTACGTCCTCGAGACACAGATCCCCGGCGAGATCGAGCGTCTCGTCCAGATTTTCGAGCAGGACTGGACATTGGCAGGTGGCCATGCCGCGCCCCTGGCTGCCATCAAAGGCGCGATCGCCCAGACTGCTCCGGGCGCAGAGATTCGGGCGATGCTCGAGGCAGCATTAAGAGCGGCACGCCACCAGGTGCTGGCGGAGGTCTTCACCCTGACCGATCCAGCGGTCATCGCGGAGCTCGCGGCGGCAAATCGGCGCGGCGTCACAGTGCATGTTCTGCTCGACCCCAACCAGCCGTATAACCGGCGCGGCTACGACCTGTTGAGGGCGAGCGGGGTGGAGGTTCGCTGGTACCCAATCCCGCGGGGCGCCTTATTGCACGCGAAGATTGGGCTGTTCGACGGCCTGCTGATACTCGGGTCGGCGAACTGGACGTTGAGCGGGCTGGGCGTGAACCACGAGCTGAACATCGAAACGCAGGACCCGCGCGCCGTGGCGGCGTACGGGTCCCGGTTCAATTCGGATTGGTCGCGATCGGCGGGTGGCTAGGTAACCGCCCGCCCGGGACAAATTGTCTCGCCGGGTGGCGAAACTCAGCCTGGTCTAGCTTTGCGAGGGAGGTCCTGAAGAGCCGGCCGGCGGGGGTCCGGACGCTCCCGGCGGGGGCATCGACCCCGGCGGCAAACCGCCCTGCGGCATGTTGCCGAAGTTGACCTGAGGCACCGCACGGTCGCTGTCGTCGGCCTGGAAGAACCCGAAGGCCTTGAATCCGAGGACGCCGGCAATCAGCGAGGTGGGGAGGGTCTGGAGCTTGATGTTGTAATCCCTGACGTTGCCGTTGTAGAAGCGGCGCGAGAACTCGATTTTGTCCTCGGTCGCGGTCAGCTGCTCTTGAAGGTTGGTAAAGGCAGAGATCGCCTTGAGGTCGGGGTAGTTCTCTGAGACCGCGAACAGGCTCCGCAGGCTCTGGGTGAGCATGTTCTCGGCGGCGCCGATCTTCGCCGGGTCGCCGCTTGCTCCGGCCGCGACTGCCCCCGCCCGGGCGTTGGTGACGGCCTCGAGGGTGCCCCGCTCATGCCCCATGTAGCCCTGAACCGTTTGGACCAGATTGGGTATGAGGTCGTGGCGTCGCTTGAGCTCGACATCGATCTCAGACCAGGCCTCCTGCGTCCTGTTCCTGAGAGTGACCAGCCCGTTGTAGGTGAGGACCAGCCAGATGAGGACCAGGACGACGATGCCAATGACGATCCATGTGCCCATCAGATGGTCATCCTACGCGTGAGCGCGATTTGATCACGCGTGGGCGCGCCTTGCCCAACGGGTCTTCTTCAGCATTTTCTTGTGTTTGTGCTTGCGCATCTTCTTGCGCCGCTTCTTGATTACAGAGCCCAATCCAACTCCCAGACGCGCGTGATCTTAAAAAGGGGGGTCCCGACCTCGTCAGGCCTGGGGAATCATACCGGAAGGCGGTTGGGCGTTGTTCCCAAGTCAGGGGGCGTCCCCCGTCAGCGCGCCGAGCCTGGCGGAGCGCCGGCGCACCCGGGGGGACCTACACTCCATCCCGATGTACTTCACCGACGCCCACGAGGAGCTCCGCCTGCATATTCGAAAGTTCCTGGAGAAAGAGGTCAAGCCCCACCTCGACGAGTGGGAGGACAAGACGTTCCCCGACTCGATCTTCAAGCGCTTCGGCGAGCTGGGTTTTCTGGGGCTCCGGTATCCGCCTGAGTACGGCGGCCAGGGCGGCGACTATTTCTCGGCGATCGTCCTGTCGGAGGAGATGGCCCGGGCCGGGTGTGGTGGCCTCGGCATGGCGGTTGCCGTGCAGACCGAGATGGCCACGCCTCCGGTGTTCAAGTTCGGCACCGAGGAGCAGAAGCGCAAATGGCTGAATCCGGCGATTCGGGGCGAACAGATTGCCGCGATCGCCATCACCGAGCCGGACGCCGGGTCGGACGTCGCCGGCATCAAGACGACCGCGCGCCGGGAGGGCGACCACTTCGTGGTGGACGGCCGCAAGATCTTCATCACCAACGGTGCGCGCTGCCACTGGGCGCTGGTCGTAACCAAGACCGACCGCGAGCGCGGGCACGGGGGCTACAACCTGCTGCTGATCGAAAAGGGCACGCCGGGCTTCGAGGTCACCCGGACCCTAGAGAAGCTGGGCATGCACTCCTCCGACACGGCAGAGCTGCTGTTCGAAGCCTGCCGGGTGCCGGTCGGCAACCTCATCGGTGACGAGGGCGAGGGGTTCAAGAACCTCATGTGGGAGCTGCAGGGCGAGCGAATGATCACCGCGGCGGGCGCGATCGCCGGCGCTCAGAACGTGTTTGAGTACACGATGGACTACGCGCGCAACCGCGTGGCCTTTGGCCAGCCGATCTCACAGTTCCAGGTGATCAAGCACAAGCTCGTCGACATGGGCACCAAGATCGCGGCCGTCCAGGCGCTGGTTTACCAGACTGCCAAGCAATGGGACGAAGGTGCATATCCGGTGCGAGAGATCTCTCAATCCAAGCTGCTCGCCACGCAGGTCGCGTGCGAGGTGGCCGATGAGGCGATCCAGATCCTGGGCGGCCATGGCTACATGTCCGAATTCCCCGTGGAGCGGGCCTGGCGCGACGCCCGCCTGGCGAGGATCGGAGCGGGGACCGATGAGATCATGAAGGAGATCATCGCCAAGACCTACGGCTTGTGATTACCCTACGAAACCTTCGATTTTGTGGGGGCTCCTTGTGATCGCGGGCTCGGTGCTCTTCGCGGGTTGCGAGCCGGAGGTGGCAGCCGGGCCTGATGGGCGGATCCTGGCAGTTGGAGAGGGGGCTCGCGCCGCCGCCGGCCGCAAGGCCGAGGTAATCCGACTTCGAGGCACCGCCTTGCCGGGGCTCATCGATTCACACATCCACCTCGAAGGCCTGGCCGATGATCATCTGACCCTTGACGTTGGCGGCACCCCCAGTCTCGAAGACGCTCTTCAGCGCGTCGAAGGCTGGGCCACGCAGCTGGCTCCCGACGCATGGGTCGTAGGGGCAGGTTGGTACAACGATATTTGGCCCGATCCCACGTTCCCGACGCGCCGTCATCTCGACGTCGCGGCCGGCGGACGTCCTGTGTTCCTGGTGCGAAAGGATGGCCATTCGGCCTGGGTTTCGAGCGCGGCGCTCGAGCTCGCCGGCATCGGCACGGCAACCAGCGACCCGGCCGGTGGCGTTATCGACCGCGACGGAAGGCGCCGGCCAACGGGGATCTTGCGCGAGACGGCGATGCACGCGGTTTCCGCCCTCCTGCCGCATGCCGCCGACGCGGACTTTGATGCCGCCATGGCAAAAGCGCTGGCCGGGCTTGCCGAGATCGGGATCACTTCAGTTCAATCGATGGATACGGCGCGCAGCTTCGCGTCGCTTCAGCGCCTCCACTCGACAGGTCAGCTGCCCATTCGCGTCACCTACAACCTGCCGCTCGCCGACCTGCATCACGCGGAGCGTCTCGGTGTGCGTTCAGGCTGGGGCGACCAGTGGCTGCGGATATGGGGAGTGAAGGCGTTCCTGGATGGATCGTTGGGGAGTCGCACCGCGGAGATGCTCGACGGTTCGGGCACCTCGCGCCTGCCGCAGGCCCAGCTCGTGGACATGATTGACCGCTGCGCGCGGGCCGAGCTGAATGTGTGCCTGCATGCGATTGGCGACGGCGCGGTTCGTCGCGCGCTCGACGCTCTGGCTCAAAAGCGCGACACCTGGCGCTACTGGCGGCCGCGCATCGAGCACGCGCAATGCGTCGATCCGAAAGACGTGCCTCGCTTCGCCAAGATCGGCGTGATCGCATCAATGCAGCCCGTCCATGCCGTCGCGGACAGGGAGCTGGCCGACAAGCACTGGCCCGAGGTGGCCGCACATTCCTACTCGTGGGGGGCTCTGGCGCGGGCCGGCACGGTCCTTGCGTTCGGCTCGGACGCGCCGGTGGAGACTGCCGATCCCCTGCTCGGAATTGACGCGGCCACAGGTTGGAGGCGACGTGCGGGTTGGTATCCCGAGCAGGCCGTGTCGCGCGCGAAAGCGGTGCGTGCTTATACCGCCGGCGCCGCATATGCGGTCGGGATGGAACAACACCTGGGGTCGCTGAGCTTGGGAAAGCTGTGCGACATGACACTCTTGGACGAGGATCACGTGGTGGCGACGATCGTCGGCGGAAAGGTCAGCTGGAGGCGAACGCCTCGCTGAGCTTGGCCGCAGTTTGAGTCAAGTGCTCGTTGATCACTTTCACCTCGCCCAGCACCGGCATGAAGTTGGTGTCGCCGTTCCACCGCGGTACGACGTGAAGGTGAACGTGGTCGGGCATGCCGGCGCCGGCGACGCGTCCGATGTTCGCGCCGACATTGAAGCCCTCGGGCTTCAGCGAAGCCTTGAGCACGGTGATCGTCCGCTTGAGCGCGCGCATGAGGTCTGCGGTCTGGGCGTCGTCGAGGTCCTCCAGGCTGCCGACGTGAGCGTGCGGGACAACCATGAGGTGGCCCGGGTTGTATGGGTATTTGTTCAGGAGGACGATCGCGTCAGGCGGGCGCCAGACCACGAGCGAGGCGTCCTTGTCGTCGGGGTTCTCGATCGCGCGGCAGAACAGGCAGCCGGGCCGAGGTTCCTCGGTGATGTATTCCATGCGCCACGGCGCCCACAGTCGCTCCATTGATCTACGTCCTCTTCTTTGTCGGGGTGACGGCGGTGTGGGGTTGGACCTTCGTGGTCGTCAAGAACGCGATAGCAGAGTATCCGACGCTGCCCTTCCTGCAGCTTCGGTTCATCCTGGCGTTCCTCGTGATGGCTGTTCTTGTCCGGCGTCTCCCCAACCGCAGGGAGCTGCTCGTCGGGCTCGTCGCGGGCAGCGTGCTGGCCGGCGGCTATCTGACGCAGACCGTTGGCCTCAGCCTCATCTCACCAGGAAATGCAGGGTTGATCACCGGTCTGTTGGTGCTTTTCACGCCACTGCTGGATCGTGTCTTTGGCGTGCCCCTGAAGGGACGGACCATCATCGCGGTGATCGTCGCCGTGATCGGCATTGGCATGCTCACGGGTGGCCCGTCGGGCTTCGGGCTCGGCGACGTGCTGGTAATCGCCTGTGCCGTGTTGTTTGCCCTGCATATCGTGCTTCTGAGCCGCTGGTCGCCCGGGCTCCGGTCGGCGCCGCTGGCGATGGTGCAGATGGGCGCGTGCGCGTTGATCTTCAGCGCCGGCGGCACATCGGCGTTGCGCATGCCGAGCACCGATGTGTGGATCGCGATCGTCATCACCGGAGTTTTCGCCTCGGCGCTTGCCTTCTACATCCAGACGTGGGCCCAAGCGCACATCGATGCAAGCAGGACGGCGCTGATCATCGCCATGGAGCCGGCCTGGGCGGTGGCCGCTGCAGTGGTTCTGGCGGGCCAGAGGTTCGGGATATTGCAGGCCGCGGGCGCGGCGCTGGTGTTGGCCGCGATAGTGGGCCACGAACTCGCGCCTCTAAAATTCAAGACTCCTGAACATGAGCCCATCGAGACATAGCGGATACGCACCCCAGGACATCGAGCCCAAGTGGCAGAAGGTGTGGGCCGAACGCGGGGTGATGAAGGCGGCTGACGATTCTCTTAAACCGAAGTTCTACAACCTCGTCATGTTCCCCTACCCGTCGGGGCCCCTGCACATGGGGCACATGCGCAATTACGTGATCGGCGACGTGCTATCCCGTTTCAAGCGCATGCAGGGCTTCGAGGTCCTCAACCCGATGGGGTGGGATGCATTCGGGCTTCCGGCCGAGAACGACGCGATCAAGCGTGGGGGCGGGGTGCATCCCGAGGACTGGACACGCGGCAACATCGCGATCGCCAAGCAACAGCTCGGCATCATGGGCGTGCTGTACGACTGGGATCGCGAGGTCACAACCTGCGATCCGGCCTACTACCGCTGGACCCAGGAATTGTTTCTGCTGATGCATGAACGCGGCCTGGCCCATCGAATGATGTCGCCAGTCAACTGGTGCCCGGTGGACAAAACGGTTCTCGCCAACGAGCAGGTGATCAACGGTCGCTGCTGGAGGCATCCTGAGGTTGAGGTCGAGAAGCGGGACCTCGAGCAATGGTTCCTCCGTATCACCGAGTACGCCGACCGGCTTCTCGACGATCTCAAGCTGTTGGATCACTGGCCCGAGAGGGTGCGCTTGATGCAGGCCAACTGGATTGGCCGCAGCCAGGGTGTCGAGGTTGAGTTCCCGATCGATGGGCACCCAGGTGAATCGATGCGGATCTATACGACGCGGCCGGACACCCTGTTCGGTGTGACCTTCATGGTCCTCGCGCCTGAGCACCCACTCGTGGAGAAGCTGGCCGTCCAGTCGCGGCGAGACGTGGTGCGACAGGTCGTCGAGGCATCGCGCCGGGAGCGTGAGATCGATCGGATGTCCAGCGAGGTCAAGCGACTCGGCGCTCCGACGGGCGCCTTTGCAGTGAATCCGTTGAATGGGGAGAAGGTGCCGATCTGGGTGGGCGACTACGTTCTGATCACGTATGGCACCGGCGCGATCATGGCCGTGCCCGGCCACGATCAACGAGATTTCGATTTTGCGCGCCAGTTCGGTTTGCCAATTCGCGAGGTGATCGCCCCACCGAGCGGACCGCAGCGCGACCTTTACAAGGCGTACATCGGTGCTGGCGTGGTCGTCAACAGCGGTCCGTTCGATGGCATCGACAGCAAGACCGGCGCTGAACGGATCGCGGACTTCATTGAACAAAAGCGGATTGGCAAGCGGTCAGTCAAATATCGGTTGCGAGACTGGTTGATATCGCGACAGCGCTACTGGGGTTGTCCAATCCCTGTCGTGCACTGCGAAGTCGACGGCATCGTCGCCGTTCCGCGCGAAGACCTCCCGGTACTACTCCCGCGCGAGTATCGACCGCTCGCCGATAACGCAGAGTTCTGGCGCGCCAAGTGCCCGAAATGTGGGCGCGACGCACGCCGTGAAACTGACACGATGGACACCTTCATCGACTCCTCGTGGTACTTCCTCAGGTACACGTCCGCGCACGACAAAACGCAACCATTCGATCCCGAGCTGGCTAATCACTGGATGCCTGTCGACCAGTACACCGGTGGCATCGAGCACGCAATCCTCCATTTGCTCTACGCGCGCTTCTTCCAGAAGGTATTGCTTGACGCAGGTCGCGTCGACGCTACGGAGCCCTTTGCCCGACTCTTCACGCAGGGGATGATCAAGCGCGGCGGCGCTGTTATGTCGAAATCGAAAGGCAACGGTGTCGCGCCGGACGACCTGGTGGAGCGGGATGGCGCTGACGCCGCGCGGATCTACGAGCTCTTTATTGGGCCGCCCGACGAGGATGCCGAATGGTCGGATGCCGCGATCGCTGGTCCAGTGCGCTTTCTGCAACACGTTTGGCGTCTGGTGGAGTCGCCCGATTCGTTTGAGGTCACGGGGTCGGATGTCTCAACAACTTTGCTTCGGCGGCGCGTCCACCAGGCGATTCGAAAGGTGACCGAAGACTACGAGAGCTTCCACTTCAACACTGCAGTCGCGGCCTTGATGGAGTTGGCCAACACGCTTCAGAAATTTCTACAGGGCGGCGGCCAGCGCGACGAGGATTGGCAGTTTGCCGTGCGAATGCTGGTCTTGCTCATGAATCCGATGGCGCCACACGCCGGGGAGGAACTGTGGTCACGGATCGGGGGCACGGGCTTGGCTGCGGATGCGGCATGGCCAGAGTTCGACTCCGCCGCCGCAGCAGAAATGGATGTGACATTGGTGGTGCAAGTCGCCGGCAAGGTACGGGATCGGCTAACCGTGCCGGTCGGATTATCGGAGGAAAAGGCGCTGGCAATGGCGCTGGCTAGCGAGCGAGTGGGCGCGGCGTTCGACGGCCGCAAGCCTTCGAAGGTCGTCTACGTACCTGACCGGCTGATCAACCTGGTCCCGTAAAC
>JBDUAO010000204.1:0-2961 GCA_040004595.1 Candidatus Dormiibacterota bacterium
TGGGCATGGAGTACGCCTCCGTCAGCCGGGAGAATCAGGACCTCGCGAGGGCCCTGGAGGACGAGATCGGCGAGCTGTCAGCACACGCCCACGCGGCGATGGCGCGGGTTGCCAGGGCGAGTGCTCACTTCGATGCCATCGGCGGCTGGGGCGGAGGCGGAATTCGCTCCTTCCCGCACTGGATGAGCATCAACACCGGGTTCGACCTGCACACGGCTTCAGAGCTGCTTCGTGTTGGTCAATCGCTCGAATCCCTGCCACTGATCTCTGAGGCTTTCAGGGCCGGCCAGCTGTCGTTCGACAAGGTTCGCCAGATCACGACGGTGGCGACGCCGGCCAGCGAGAGGGTTCTGCTCGGGGTCGCGCAGGGTGCTTCGGGAGCCCAGCTGGCGAGGATCTGCCGGGAGCTGCGGCGGATCGCCGAGGCTGAGGCGCCGAAGCGCGCCGACGAGCAGCTCGCCCGACGCGGGCTCTGGATGCACTGGGACGACGAGGGCATGCTCGTGCTCATGGCCAGGCTCACGCCCGAAGATGCCGCGGTCGTGCAGGCTGCCCTGGAATCGATCACCGGCTCCCGGCCGGTGAAGCCGCCGGTGGACGACGCGGTCGATCCCGCCGACGATCGCTGGGCGGCGCGGCGGTCGGATGCTCTCGTAGAGATGTTGTCGCACGTGCTTGCCGGTGGGGCTGAGCACCTTGTCGCCTCGCCGGCGGCGCGCCAGGTGGTGGTGCACGTCGATGCCGGGGTGCTCACCGGCGAATCGAGTGGGGGTCGGTGCTTTGTCGACGGCGGCGCGCCCCTGTCGGCAGCGGCTGCGCTCCGGCTTGGCTGTGATGCCGAAGCCATCTGTCTTGTCGAGCGCGCTGGGCTGCCCATCGACGTGGGTCGCAAGCAGCGCATCGTTCCAGACAAGCTCCGCCTCGCGCTGCACGTGCGGGATCGATTCTGCCGGTTTCCGGGGTGCTCGGTTCCGGCACAGCGGACGGAGGCTCATCACCTCGAGCACTGGGCCTTCGGAGGCGCGACCAACCTCGACAACCTTCTGCTTTTGTGCGGCTTCCATCACCGCCGCCACCACGACGGCGCGTATCGGATCCGCAAGACCGCCGACGGGTTCTGCTTCGAGACCGACGACGGCCATGTGATTCAACCGCCTCCTCGCGATCCCGTCGAGTTCGACCGAGGCGTTCCAGCTCTCCTGCGGTCGCAGCATCCGGAGATATCTCCGCACACGCCGTTTTCAGAGTGGGGCGGCGCCACGATGCAGTTCGACTATGCCGTCAGCGTGACCGCGGACGCATGCGCTTTCGCGGAGGCACGGACACCGGACGGCGAGTCTTAGGCGGAAGTTCGACTTAATCTACTCACCGTGGTTCTCCCGCTCTCCATCTCGCGGCCAGGGCCCGGCGACCGGCTGCGCGACATCTCATTGATCGGCGGCCTGGTGCTGTGGCTCGCTTACACCCGCGTCTATTGGGCCCTCCACGTGGGGCACTGGGTTTTGCCGCCGTGCCCCTTCTTCTACCTCACCGGCCACCCGTGTCCCTTCTGCGGCGGAACCCGATCGTTCGCCTATATGTGGGAGGGCGACATTGCCAACTCCGTGCGCCTTTATCCATTGGGCCCGGCTCTGTTCGCGGGCAGCGTGGTCGGCGTCGTCGGCCTGGCCGCGGGAATGGTGAGCGGGCGGAGCTGGTCGCTCGATTTCAGCCCGCGTCAGTGGAGGCTCGTCGGCATCTGGGTGGTGGCGTTGGTAGGACTCAGCTGGGCGCTCAAAGTCTTCGTGCTGGGTAACTGAGGCCTCTGCAGGACTGGCCTGGCCGTGCCAGGATTGGTGGGTTGGACTTTCAACTGACCGCTGAGCAGCAGGCGATTCGCGACGTTTGTCGCGACTTCGCTCGCGAGGTTGTGGCGCCGGCCGCAGAAGAGCTGGACCGCAACCACAGGTTCGGGTACGACATCGTCCGCCAGATGGGCGAGCTCGGCCTGTTCGGTCTTCCGTTCTCTGAGGAGTACGGCGGTGCGGGTGGCGACTTTCTATCACTGTGCCTGGCGATCGAGGAGATATCGCGTGCCGACACCGGAGTGGGGATCACGCTCGAGGCTGCCGTGTGCCTGGGCGCAGCGCCGATCCACGATTTCGGCAGCAAGGAGCAAAAGGAGAAGTGGCTCCCGGACCTGTTCGCCGGCAAGACGATGTGGTCTTTTGGCCTGACTGAGCCTGAGGCGGGTTCAGACGCCGGAGCGACGAAGACGCGCGCTGAGCTGCGTGATGGACAGTGGGTCGTCAACGGGGCGAAGCAGTTCATCACCAACTGCGGAACCGACATCTCGGCTGGGGTGACGGTCACCGCGGTCACAGCGAAGGCCAATGGCGGGCGGCCGGAGATCAGCGCGATCATGGTTCCTACCGGGACGGCCGGGTATCACGTCCTTGAGTCGTATCGCAAGCTCGGGTGGCACTCGTCCGACACCCACCCGCTCAGCTTCGAGGACTGCGCCGTTCCGGAGGGCAACCTTCTTGGGGAGCGTGGCGGTGGCTATCGGCAGTTCCTTCACACGCTCCTGGGTGGCCGCATCGCCATCGCCGCCCTTTCGGTTGGTCTGGCCCAGGCCTGCCTCGACGCATCGCTGTCGTATGCCAAGGAGCGCAGGTCTTTCGGAGTTCCGATCTCGAAGCACCAGGCGGTGCAGTTCAAGCTCGCCGACATGGCGATGGAAACCGAGATCGCCCGCACGATGGTCTACCGCGCTGCGGTGACCTACATGAACACGGATGGCAAGACCACCGACGAGGCGAGGATGCTCGCGGCGATGTGCAAGCTGTACGCGTCCGAGACCTCAAAGCGAGCCGCGGACCAGGCTGTGCAGATCCATGGGGGGTACGGCTTCATGGAGGACTACCCGGTCGCGCGCTACTGGCGCGATGTGAAGATCAACGAGATCGGCGAGGGCACCTC
>JBDUAO010000205.1:0-2951 GCA_040004595.1 Candidatus Dormiibacterota bacterium
CCTGTCCGCACCGTGCCTTCCTGCGCGTCCCCTCCGGCCGCTGCGCGTCCACCTCCCCGGCAAGCGGGGAGGCCAAATTCCTTCTTTCCCGATCTTGCCTTCCTGCGCCTCCCCTCCGGCCGGCTTCGCCGGCCACCTCCCCGGCGAGCAGGGAGGGACAACTACGCTCCACGTCCCCTCCGGCCGCTGCGCGGCCACCTCCCCGGCGGGCGGGGAGGACAAATTCCTCCCTGCGCGTCCCCTCCGGCCGCTGTGCGGCCACCTCCCCGCGAGCGGGGAGGACAGATTCCTTCTTTCTATCTGAAGCCCTCGCCCTCCGGTTCGAACAGCTCCCCATCCGCGATGCGTCGCGCGAAGCACAGGAAGCCGCTGTGGGCGACCATCCTGTGGGACGGCCGCAGGCTCCTGCCCCGCACCGTCCACCCCCTCTGCAGCAGCTCGTACACCTCCAGCATCCCGAACCCCCGCACCTCGCGCAGCCCCTCGAAGAAGCGCTGCACCTGGCTCACGTTGGGACAGTGGGCGAAGACGATCCCTCCCGGCCGCAGCGCACTGATGACCGCGGGGATCGCCTGCCACGGCTCGGGCAGGTCGAGCAGCACCCTGTCCATGTCCCTCTCGTCCACCCCCACGTAGATGTCCCCGAGCTTCAGCATGAGGTTGGGCGGCACGGCGCCCAGCGTGTCGGTGATCGCCCGCGTCGCCGCCTCCAGGAATTCCTCCCGCTGCTCGTACGAGACGACCAGTCCGCTCGGTCCCACCGCGCGCCAGGCAGCCAGCGTCAGGGCACCGGTGCCGGTCCCTGCCTCCAGGACCCGGGCGCCTGGATGCAGGTCGGCGCTGATAAGAATCGCCCCGAGGTCCTTGGGATAGATCGGCTGCGCCTGCCGCACTCGCCCCGTCACCTGCTCGGCGAACGTCGGCCGCACTGCCAGCAGGCGCGCGCCCAGCTGCGTGGTAACGACGACTCCCTCCTGGCGTCCAATCACCGCGTCGTGTTCGATGGCGCCGGAATGAAGCGAGTGGCGCGCCCCGGTTTTGAGTCGCACCCGGTGCTTCCTGCCGACCTTGTCGACGAGAAGCACGAGATCGCCGTCAGCGAATTCGTTCAACTCAGGGGCTTTCTGGCGCGGATCAGGCAGTGCCAGTACGCGTGCCACAGCTTGCCCTCGCGGCGCTCCGGGTGCAGCTGGTCCCGGGCCTCGCCCTCCGACGCCTCGATCGAGCGCGCCAGGACCGCGGCGAGCTCAGGCGCCACGGCCATGTTGCCCATCCAATCCTCGAAGTCCCAATCCAGCTCGCGGCTCGAAGCCACCTCGACGACAAAGCCCGCCCTCTCGACCCTCTCTGTCCACTCGTCAACCGTGAACGAGCGGACATGCGATGGGTCGCGACGCATCTCGACGTCGTGGAGGACCTCGCGCGCGGCGGGCGGCGCGGCGCAATCCACGAACGCTGCCGCAGCCCCCGGCTTGAGCACTCGCAGGGCCTCGCTCAAGAAGCCGTCGAAATCCGTGAAGTGATGTGGCGCAGCCCTGACCGTGTAGAGGTCAAACGACTCGTCCGCGAACGGCAGGCGCGATGCGTCGCCGAGGACCCACTCCGAGTTCGGGATGCTCCGCTCCCCTGTGAGCCTCCGCGCGTGAGCCAACATCTCGCGCGTCAGGTCGAGCCCGACGACGCGGCGGACAAACGGCGCCAGCGCCAGAGCGGTGTTGCCGGTGCCGGTGGCCACATCGAGCGCCAGGTCGGACGGCTTCGGCTGGGCCAAATCGAGCACCTCGCGCAATCGCTCCGACGAGGTGTGGAACTTGGCCTTCGCATAGTTCGCTGCCACCGGCGCGAACCGAGCACGTACATCTTCAGGCACCAAGCGAGTTTAGGGCCGCTCGTCGCGCGACCTTTCGCGCCGCGACCGTAGCAAAGCGACACCGACGACCACTACGACGATCATCGCCGCGCCGCCACCGTAGACCAACGGGCTGGACCGGATGGAGCGTTCGAGGCTGTCGCCGAACAGCACGCCGAGCAACAGAAAGACGCCGGCCCAGGCCGCACTCGATACCGCCACGCTGATGGCGAAGATGCGGTAGCGGAGCTTGAGGATGCCTGCGGCGACTGTGAGCGGGACGCGAAATCCTGGAATGTGCCTGCCGAAGATCAGTGTCCAGGGGCCATATCGAGCGAACCACCCTTCGGCGCGATCGAGACGACTCGGGGTGAGCTCGAGGAACCGGGCGATTCGGTGCTCCAGCAGCCGGCGGCCGTACCGGCGCGACAGCAGATAGAGATTGGTGGCGCCGAGAGTGACGGCGAGCGTGAAGCCGAGCCAAGCCGCAAACAGGACGGGGAAGTTGCGGGGCAGCCGATGCCCCACATAAAGAAGGAAGGCGTCGCCAGGGATGAAGAGTGGCGGTCCCGACTCCTCTATATAGATGAGGGCGAAACCGACCAGGTAGCCGTCGTCCCGGAGGATGTCTCCAATCGATCGGTCTGTGCCCGGCAGCTCGCCCGACGCGTCGTGCTCGATCAACAGCCACATCACGACGATCACGACGATCAGCAACACGACGCCGCCGACGACTCGCCATCGCGCCGACAGGCCGAAGACGCCATCCGGGTCGGTGGTCCTGCTCATCCGCGCGCCAAGATACGGCTATCGTTCGAATCAATGGCGAGTGCAGTCGCACGCTGGAGCGGCCACAAGGTCAAGTTCGACGTCGAGTCGGCCTCAGGCCACACCGCGAGCATCGACGAGCCGCCGGTATTCGGCGATGACGCCGCTATGCGGCCCACCGAGATGCTGCTGGGCGCCCTCGGCGGCTGCACAGGGGTCAATGTCGTCCTGCTGCTCAAGAAATTCAAGCAGCCGCTCGCGTCGCTTGAGGTCCAAGTCGAGGGCGAGCAGGAGAAGGAATGGCCGCGCCGCTTCACCAAAATCGACATCACCT
>JBDUAO010000099.1:0-9880 GCA_040004595.1 Candidatus Dormiibacterota bacterium
CGCACCGCCTTACGCATCCCGGTTTTGACACTCTCCCTTCCCGCCATTTGTGTCACCGTCCGAGGCTGTCCCAGTATCGTCTGACTCGTGACGAGCCGCAGCGATGGAGCCAGGGCCTCGGTCCCTCCTGAATTCACCGCGCGCCGCGCCGTGACCAACGACACCGACCTCGTCACCTCGATCATCAGCCTTTCGTTCGCGAGTGATCCCGTTTGGGGCCGCGCTCTGGCGGCGCCCGATGGCAGCGTCACGCACCACGCCGCTTTCTGGCGCCTCTCCATCGAAGGGGCGCTCCGTTATCCCTGGACGTGGTTGGCCGGAGAAGGTGAAGCGGCCGCCGTCTGGATTCCACCGGGCGGTACAGAGCTGGCGCCCGAGCAAGAAGCCCGCCTTGTTGAGCTGGCCAGGTCGACCCTCGGGCACGCATCGGACACGTTCATGGAGTTACTGAATCGATTTGCAGCCGCCCAACCACAGGCTGAGCCGCACTACTACCTGACGCTGCTTGGCACACACCCCGATCACCGCGGCCATGGGATCGGAATGCGCGTGCTAGCCCACAATCTTGCGTTGATCGACGACGAGCACATGCCCGCGTACCTCGAGTCGACCAATCCCGCGAACGACGAGCGCTACAAGGGCGTTGGCTTCGAACCAATCGGCAAATTCTCCTTTCCAGGCGGCGGTCCCATCGTGACCACCATGTGGCGTCGTGCCCGCTAGTGATTACACGGGATGGTCGTACGCGTAAAAGATGTAGTCCTGCGACACCGTTTTCACGCCCAGGTCGTTCAACAGCCTCAGCAGCTGCGCCCGGTGGTCGGTGCCGTGGTTGCCCACCTGTAGCAGCACCTGCCAGGTGACGAGGTCCTTGTCCTCTCCTTCGGCGAAGGGTTTCTCGAACAGCATTTTGTCCTGCAGCTTTTCCAGGTAGCGGCGCATGTCGTGCTCGACGGCGTCCCACCGGCGGCGAATGCCGCTGCGGTCCGCGATGCTGGCCGGATCGACGGCTTCTGGGATCTCCACCCCCCGCAGCCCGCTGAACCACGCTTCATCAACGCTCATGAGGTGCAGGATCTGGTTCCGGACTGACCCGTGCGAGTAGCCGACGCTCTGCGTGAACTGATCATCGGACAGCGGCGTGACGTATTTATCCCAGGTGGTGCGGTTCTCGTTGAAGTGGTAGTCGAAGAAATGGCGGAAGGCATCGGCATTCATTGGTAGCGCTCCTAATCAGTGGTTGGGCAATCGCGGGATGCGAAGCGCCTCCCTACAGGCTATTTTGACAAGCGCGTACAAATTCCGAAGGGAGGAGCGTTACACCCACGTTGATGCACGGACTCCGCCGCAATCTGATTGCGCTGATCCTCGTCACCGCGATCGTCGCCGCGGTGATCCATGTCGTGACGGACTGGCATCGCGGTCAGCTGGACGCCGGCGTGCCCGCGGGAACCGTCCTCACTTCCCCATCGCTTTCCCCGAGCGCAGAACCCACACCAAACGCGCGTGCCGACGCAGCCAGCCTGATGAACGACATCGGCGCGGTCCTCGTCGTCGCGCAGGGCGGCACCACTATCTCCCCCACGCTCCAACAGCTGCTGGTAAAGGATCGGGTGGGCGGCGTGTTGCTCTTCAGGTCGAACTTCAAGAACGCGGCGGGGCTGAGAGCCTGGACCAACCGCCTTCAGGCGATCGCCTCGGCCGCATGCTTCGACCACCCGCTCCTCGTGATGGTCGATGAAGAGGGCGGGCAGGTGAATCAGGTTCAAGCGCCGTTCATGGGGCCCTCGCAGCTGAGCGCCGCAGCCGGCGGCGCAGCCAACGTTCGTGCGATTGAGCGACGGGCTGCCGCGGGCCTTCGCCAGCTTGGAGTGGGCCTGGATCTTGCCCCAGTCGCGGACGTCAGAACCAACTCCAAAGATCTCGTGATCGGAGATCGTTCGTTCGGCTCGGTCACGGCGGGGGTCGCCCCTCTGGTCGCGGCCGCCGTCAAGGGCCTGCACGATGGTGGCGTTGGCGCGACACTCAAGCATTTCCCCGGGCTCGGCGGTGCGGCGGGCGACCCCCACGTCGCCATCCCAACCGACAACGAGACCGCGGCCCAATGGGCACGCGTGCAGATGCCTGCTTTCAGAGCCGGCATCGACGCAGGCGCCGACGCGGTGATGACAACCGCCGTGTACGTCCCTGGATTAGGAGCCGGTCGTACCCCGGCGATGTTCTCCGCGCCCGTGGTCAGCCGCCTCCGCACACAGCTCGGATTCCAGGGCGTGATCATGACCGACTCAGTGAGCATGGGCGGGATCGGCGCTCGCTACTCGCTGCCGCAAGCGGCGGTCCTGGCGCTGTCGGCAGGCAACGACCTCATCCTGCTTAGCAACGGCGACCCGATCTACGAGGCGAGCGCCGTCACAGCGATTCAGGTCGCGGTCAAATCAGGTCGACTCGATCGAAACAAGCTGCATGATTCGGCCCTGCGAGTCAATCACCTGCGCGACAGGTGGGGTTTGCCGCTGAAACCCTGCGTGTCGAAAGCCGGGTCGCCCTAGCCGCAACCCATCGCCCGATAGACTCGTTTGGTGAGTCCCCGAACCATCGCAGTGCTGATTGCCTCCGTCCTGAGCCTCACCGCCTGCACGCGGAGCGGACCAACGGCCACTCCCACACCCATTCCAACCCCCGTTGCGGGCAAGATCGCATGGAGGAGCTGTGGCGGAGGCTTCCTGTGTGGAAGCCTCAAGGTTCCGCTCGATTACTCCAACCCGGCAGCCGGAACGATCGACATTGCTCTCAACCGCAAGCCCGCCACGGTTCCGTCGCAGCGGATCGGCTCCATGCTCGTCAATCCGGGCGGCCCAGGGGCGTCAGGAATCGACTGGCTCGCCGCCTCCGCTCCAGCCTTCGCGATCCTCAACCGAAGGTTCGATCTCGTCGGCTTCGACCCACGCGGCATCGGCCGCAGCGCGCCGGTGCGCTGCGTTGATGGCAAGCATATGGACACTTTCGTCGCACTCGACGGAGTGCTCGACGACCCGCAGGAGAAGGCCGCGGCAATACAGGCCGACAAGGACTTCGCGGCCGGCTGCGCGCAGCTCAGCGGAAAGGTGCTCCCATTTGTCGACACCGCGAGCGCTGCGAAAGACATGGACCTCATGCGCGCAGCGCTTGGCGACGACAAGCTCACCTACCTCGGCTTTTCGTACGGCACCTACCTGGGCGAGCACTATGCGCACCTGTTTCCCACCCACATCCGCGCGCTTGTCCTGGATGCTGTCCTTGACCCGTCGCTTTCCGCGGACGACTTGAACATCTCGCAGGCGGCGAGCTTCGAGGCAAACCTCAAAGCATTCCTCGCCGACTGCGTCGCCCATAAGGCCCTGGCACCCAAGTGCGCCTTTGCCGCATCAGGCGACCCGACATCAAAGCTCAACGACCTGATGTGGCGATTGGACACGACTCCCCTTCCCGTCGGCAACCGGCTGTTGACTCGCGCCCTGGGGCAGACCGCGGTGGCACAGGAGCTCTACGACCAGAGCACGTGGCCCGACCTCGACCTCGGTCTCACCCAGGCGGTAGCGGGTCAGGGGGGCACGCTCCTGGCGTTCGCCGACTCCTACTTGAAGCGCAACCCCAATGGCACTTACGACAACGAGATCGAGGCCAACTACGCCGTCAACTGCCTGGACCACCCGGCGCTCACCGACGTCTCCGCATACGACAGGCTTGGGCCGGCCTACTCACAGGCCTCGGCATTCTTCGGGCCCTCGTTCCAGTATTCGAACGTGCCCTGCGCGTACTGGCCGGCCAAGCCGACAGGACACGCGGGGCCTCTCACCGCGAATGGAGCACCCCCGATCCTGCTGGTCGGCGGCACCAACGATCCCGCCACTCCCTACGCCTGGGCCGTGGCAGCTCAGAAGCAGCTGGCGGGCTCGGTGCTCCTCACCCGCACTGGCAACGGCCACGGCTCGTACGGGGTGAGCATCTGCGCCACGATCGCGGAGATCAAGTACCTGCTCGACCTCACGCTGCCTTCCTCAGGCACCGTCTGCGCCAGCTGAGCTTGCTCTAGGGCCTCACAGCCCATTCGTTCGCCAAACAGCCGGCCGGTAATCTTGGCTCCATGCCGGAGTTGCCCGAGCTGGAGGCGCTGCGAATCCGCCTCGCTCCACGCCTCGAGGGCAAGCTGATCACGGCGGCGACGGTCAACCCGAAGAAGGCCCACATGCTCAGATACCCGGTGGAAAACTTTGCGAATGAGCTGCCCGCTCGCCGCATCGTCTCGCTTGTCAGGCGTGGCAAGCACCTCGTTTTTGGCACTGAGCTTGGCTCCGGCGGATCGCAGCGGTGGCTCGTGATCAATCCGATGCTTGGTGGCCGGTTCCAGGTGGCCGATGCTTCCGCACCGGTGCCCGCGACCGAGGTGTTCACGATCCGGATCGAGGGCAAGCAGGAGATGCGCTATCTCGATTTCCGCGATATGGGCAGGATCTACTGGGTCGGCGACCTGGAAAAGGAGGTCCCCGGCTGGTCGGAGGTCGGTCCGGAGGCAGACTCGGTCAACTCGATGGGAATCGAATTGTTCCGCAAGCGGTTGCGGCGGTTCCGCGATGAGCTCAAGGACCTGCTTCGAAATCAGGAGTTCTTGGCGGGCATCGGCAACGCCTACTCGGACGAGATCCTGTTCGAGGCAAAGCTGCTGCCGTTACGCCGGCGCGCGTCGCTGAAACCGGCCGACGAGGAAGTGCTGTTCGAAGCCATCCCCAAGGTGCTGGCTCGAGCGGTCGAGGCGATCCTCGCGAACCCGAACTACGAGGAGTCGAAGCAGGATCGCTCGTTCATGGCCGTCCATATGAAAGGAGGCAAGACCTGCCCGCGATGCGGGCACCGGATCAGCCAGCTGGGCTCAAATCGGGAACCGCTGAACTTCTGCCGAGGCTGCCAGGTCTAAAAGGGCACACGTCGCCGGGGCCCTCCCTTCCACCTAGGCACCCTGCTGGGGTCCCCGCGCCGGGGTTGCGCGGGGCCTCCCCAGCCAACCGTGGCTAGCGTAGTCGGGGCGACAATCCAGCCTGTTAAGCGGTGCGGCGGGCCAGGTTTCCTGAGATCGTCTCGAGAAGACGCTGCGACGCGACCGCGATCTCGTCGACCGCCCCCTCGAACGCCACCTGGTGCTTGCTCGATGGCTCCCGGAACCCGCTTACCTTGCGCACGAACTGGCGCGCGGCGGCGCGGATCTCGTCGTCGGTGGCGACGACGTCGGCATGACGCAGCGTCTTGATGCTTCGACACATGGCGACAACGATACCGACAGCCGGACCCTAATCGCCCCGGTGCGCAGGCAGCTCCGGCAGGTCGGTCGGCGCCAGCCGGGTCGGATCAAGGCCCGCCCGGATCAACATCGCGTTCGCGAGCCGGTCGTACCTGCGCTCGGCGATGTCCCCCACCGGATCCGCGCTCGCCGACATCAGCTGCCGAAAGCTCAGCGTGGACACCGCGCGATAAGCCAGCACGGCCCGCGCCTGATCCGCTCGCCCCGTCAAGGACGCAATGCGCACGAACGCCAACGCCGCCCCGATCTCCCTCATGTCCCGCCACCTCCAAGCCACGTACGGCACCAGCACGAGCAGGATCGGCGGCAGCGCGACGAGGATGGCGAGCACGATCGCGAGCTGAAAGATCGCCTCGTGGATCTGGTGACCGGCCGACACCAGCTGATCGCCCGAATACCTGCGCAACGTGTCCGCCACATTGAGCAGGAAGTCGGTCAGCACCGGGATCCCTCCTGGCACCGCGTTGCGAAACGACGCGATCCACGCATTGAACGTCGCCCCCGTGCTCGTGATCCCGTCGGCGATGACCTGCAATCCCAACACCGTCTGGTAGATCAGCCAGCCGAATGCGCCCCATGCGATGGTCCAGGCGACCGTGAACAGGTCGCCGAGGACGCGCATGAATGCGGGAAAGGATCGGTCCGGATACGCCTTGATCACCACGCGACCATAAGGGACGCCGGGCAGAACGTCACGACTTTGGGTTCAGTCCGACTCCTGGCCACGCCGCCAACCGACCCCCAGCTCCCCGCGCATCGTGACGGGCCTGGCCGCCTGGAGCCTCGTCCTAATCGCCAGCGGCGCCATCACGCTATTCACTTTCTATGGATCCGGTCGCTAGATGATCGTGAAGTCCACCTCGAGGGTGACCTGCACGTCAAGCTCGCCGACCGGAATCTGAGTCGCTGCGGGCGCAGCGGCCCGCGAGTCGAAGGCCCCGCTGTATATCGGGGTGGCGCCATACGACGAGATATCGGTGACGCGCATCACCTGGCCAAGCCTGACACCGGCAGCGTCCGCCATCGCCTGCGCCTTGATCTTGGCGTCGGCAATCGCAAGGGTGCGAGCCTGCGCCTGCGCCACCTTGGGGTTGGCAAGTCCAAAGCCGACGTAGACGTTGGTGGCGCCGCCCGACTGAACGAGGGCGTCCACCGCCGAGCCGGCACTGTCCACGTTGTGCCACTTGAGCGAGATCTGCTCCAACGCGCGGTAGCCGTCGATGCTCGAGTTGGAGCCGACGTAATTCGGGTTCACCGAGTATCCCGACGTGGTGATGTCCTTGTCGGCGATGCCAAGAGCCTTGGCCTTCGCGATCAGCTTCGCGGCCTTACTCGCGAGGTCGCTCTGGGCGGCGGCGGCGGTCGGCTTCAGCGAATCGACGCCAACCGTGAGGAAAGCGGTATCCGGCCGCGCGGATACCTTCGCATCTCCGCTCGCGAAGACGCCAGGGGTGAAGCTCGCTGACGACTGAGGCAGGGCCGCGGGCGCAGCCACGACGACCTGAGGCCGGTTGCCGGCGACGACGGCCAGCGCCACGGCTACCGCGCAGACAGTGGCGACGGCGCCGGAGAACAAGGCGGGACGGACGGAGGGCGTCATATCTTTTAAGTCCATGAAGCGCAAACGACCGCTTCCCCCCGCAGGTAACAAGAAGGCCGTCACGCGCATCACGCGTGAACGGGCGCGCCAGATTGCCGTGATGGCGCAGATGCTGGATTCGCCCCGGCCACGCAGCATCGTCCAGGTCGTGCGCCAGCTGGGCTTCCTGCAGCTCGATCCAACTTCCGCTGTGGCGCGCACCGAGCACCTCGTGCTGTGGAGCCGGCTGGGGAACAGCTTTCGTCCCGCTGACCTTGCGCGCCTGACCTATAAAAAGCGGTCTCTGTTCGAACACCGCGCTTTCATCTACCCCGTCGCGGACTTCCCGGTGTACCGAGCCGTCATGGCTGTGTGGCCGCCCGGCCACTCCGTCTGGTCGGGCCGCATCCGCGAGTGGATGACTGCCAACGCCGCGTTTCGGACGTACCTGCTCGCCGAGCTGGAAGCACGAGGGCCTCTGCTATCCCGACAGCTCGAGGACCGTGCCTCCGTGGCATCCTGGCCCTCCGCAGGCTGGAACGATGGCCGAACCACTGGGCAGATGCTCGAATTCCTATCGGCCCGCGGTGAGATCGCGATCTCGGGCCGCCAAGGCAGCGAGCGAACGTGGGACCTTGCACATCGGGTTCATCCGAAAGATCCGCCCGTCCTCAGCACCGAGGAGGCCATTCGAATCCGGGCTGAAAAGCGTTTGCGCTCGCTCGGGATCGCGCGACGAGCCGCCCTTGGCCGCAACTTCTCGATGGCCGATTACCTGGGCACAGCGAACCAACCATCGCCGCGCGCAATCGAGGGCGTCGGCGTTCCCGTAGAAGTAGAAGGAGTCGCCGGCAAGTGGGTCGCGGATCCCGGATTGTTGAAACGGGAGTTCGAAGGCCGCGCAGCAGCGTTGTCCCCTTTCGACAGGCTCATCCACGACCGGCGCCGCCTGCTCGACCTCTTCGGCTTCGACTACGTGCTGGAGATCTACGTGCCGCCGGCGAAGCGCCGCTGGGGTTACTACGTGCTCCCGGTGCTCGACGGCGACAGGTTCATCGGCCGTTTTGATGCCAAGGTCGACCGAGAAACCTCAACGTTGCGGGTGCCGGCCATCCATATGGAAAGTGGCTCGAGAGCCAAGGATGTCAAGACAGTCGAGGGCCAGCTGCACGAGCTGGCGGACTGGCTCGGCCTGGATAAGGTCGCCGTTCAACGCAGGGTGAAATAAACCAGGGGCCTGCCCTGGCTCATCTCGAAGAGGGCTGCTCCCCGCGGAAGATGGCGGCATTTCGGCTTGCGAACGCATCGAAGTTGGTCGGCTGCCACCCGAAAACTTCCTGGATGGTCGGCCACACGGTCGCCTCCTTGCCCTTGCGTCGTTCGGCAAAAAGCTCGTCCAGGCCCTCTGCGAGGTACGGCGGCATCCCCGCTGCGAGCCTCATTCGCGTCGCCTCCTCAGGCGGAACGTCGACATAACGAATTGGCTTTCCAACTGCCACCGATAGCTTCTCCGCGACTTCCACCATCGACAGAGCCTCCGGACCGGTCAGCGGATAGGTCTTGCCCTCGTGCCCTGGCGTCGTCAATACGGCGACGGCCACGTCGGCGATGTCGCCGATGTCAACCGAGGCGATGCGTGCGTCCCCCATCGGCAGCGCCAGGACGCCCCTCCCGACGATCGAGGGGACCTGACGAAAGTAGGAGGGCATGAACTCGCCGGCGCGGAGGTGGGTGTACGCCAGTCCTGACTCCTCGAGTCTCTTTTCGATCTCAGCGTGCATGCGGGCGAATCGAAACGGAGAGTCGAGCTCAGGAATGATGCCTGACAGCTTCACCACGTGCTTCACGCCAGCCCTGCGGGCCGCGTCGATGAATGTGGACTGGGTTTCGACCATCGTCGGATCAGAGGACGAGATCAACATCGCTCGCTCGACTCCTCGAAGCGCATCGGTCAGGGAGTCGGCGCGGGCCATGTCGCCCACCACCACCTCGACGTTGGGCAGCGACGCAAGAGGTTGCGCCTTGGCGGCATTACGAACCAGAGCCCGCGATGGAATGCCCTTCGCGGAGAGCCGTCGAACGAGCTCGGAACCGCTCAGGCCGGTGGCGCCGGTGACCAGGATCATCGCTGCGTACTTTTACAACAATTGGCGGAGGGGCAGGGATTTGAACCCTGGATAGGCTTGCACCTATAACAGTTTTCAAGGGCGGCCCCTTGGTGTTCGTAGAAGTCCGCAGAGGTCCATTCTGTATTCAAAATCGGCTCGGCGGCCGCTAGCTGGTCCACCGGATTCCGCCAAAGTCCGCCGGCTTGGCAGTCAAGTTGGCAGTCACCATGTGTTTTTCTCGTTTGCGAAAGACGTCTACGGTAACCAGGCGCATGCGCGCACTAGCGTCTATCAAACGACGCCTTTGGCGACTCGATGCGCCTGATCGTGTGACTCATTGCGTCGCATCACTGCGATTAAAAGCCGAGTGTCGAGGAGACATACTTCTTCAAGGAGAGTGCCTATCGCTCAGTTAGCCAAAGGTTTGCAACGAGACTTAGGGCCACGATCAGGACCATCCCCCACAGGGTCGTTAGCGGAATGTAACGCAGCCAAATAAGACCAACCAGGACGGGGATGCTGACCGCAAAGGCAAGAACAATCGCCCATACCATCCATGGGATTGGCTCGATCCAGTAGTTCACTACCGTACCCCCGCTGGAATGTGCAAAAGTTCCGCGAATGCGAACCATCGACCTTCCGTACTTCGCGATTTGAAAGCCCGAGGCGTCGACGAGCCCAACGTACAACCGTGCGGAAGTGTCTCCGTTGAGGCCTCCAACGCATTCGTCGGGCGTTAGGCGAGTCTCAAAGCCCCCAGTCGAACCAATCACCATCAAACGCACCTATTGAGCGATTCATTCACCGAATGGCTTGAAGTCCGATCCATCCAAGCACTGTCAGACCAGACGCGAGTCCTAT
>JBDUAO010000014.1:0-31125 GCA_040004595.1 Candidatus Dormiibacterota bacterium
CGCCATTGAGCGTGATCGCGAGCGGCTGCGCGCCGCCCATGCCGCCGAGACCCGCGGTCAGAGTAGTGGTGCCGGCCAGCGAACCATTGAATCGTTTGCGCGCGATCGCGGCGAAGGTCTCGTAGGTGCCCTGCAGGATGCCCTGAGTCCCGATATAGATCCAAGAGCCCGCGGTCATCTGGCCGTACATCGTCAGGCCGAGCGCCTCGAGTCGCCGGAACTCCTCCCACGTCGCCCACTCGGGCACCAGCATCGAGTTGGAGATCAGCACCCTGGGCGCCCACTCGTGCGTGTCGAAAACGCCGACGGGCTTGCCTGACTGCACCAGCAGCGTCTGGTCGCCCTTCAAGACCTTCAGCTCGCGAATGATCGCGTCGTATGCCTCCCACGACCGCGCGGCCTTCCCCGTGCCGCCGTACACCACGAGGTCCTCGGGCCGCTCGGCGACCTCGGGGTCGAGGTTGTTCATCAGCATGCGCATCGCCGCTTCCTGCGACCAGCCCAAGCAGCTCAGCTCCGACCCGCGTGGCGCGCGAATCGTTCGCGTCACTGCAGCTTTCCGGTCACCGACTCCGCTGCCGCCACCACCGCCCCGCTCCTTACGAGCGCCTCAGCCGCGGCCAGATCCGGCGCCAGGTAGCGGTCAGGCCCCGGGCCGGCGACGTGCTTTCGCAACAGGTCGCGGACCGCCGCGGTCGCGGGCGCCGGCTTCAACGGCGCCCGCAGGTCTAGCGCACGCGCCGACGCAACCAGCTCGACGGCGAGGATGTGCGTGAGGTTGTCGAGCACGGTGCGCAGCTTCAGCGCTGCGCCCCAGCCCATCGAAACGTGGTCCTCCTGCATTCCGGAGGTGGGAATGGAGTCGACGCTTGCCGGCGCGGCCAGGCGCCTGTTCTCTGCCACCAGCGCGGCTGCCGTGTACTGGGCGACCATCAGGCCCGAGTTCACGCCAGGCTCTTCCGCCAGGAATGGCGGCAGGCCTTCGGATCGGTGCGGGTCCAGCAGCCGGTCCAGGCGGCGCTCCGAGATGGCGCCCACCTCGGCGGCCGCGATGGCGAGGAAGTCCGCGGCAAAGGCCAGCGGCTCGCCATGAAAGTTGCCAGTGGACTCGATTTCGCCACTCTCCAGCACGACAGGGTTGTCGACCACCGACGCGAGCTCGACCGCAGCCGTTCGGCGCGCAAACTCGAGGGTGTCCCTCGCCGCCCCAGCGACCTGGGGGCTGCACCGAACCGAGTACGAATCCTGCACCGCATGCTGCGAATGCCTGTGCGAGGCGACGATCCCAGAGCCGCGCATCATCTGGATCAGGTTGGCGGCGCTCGCCACCTGGCCGGCGTGCGGGCGTATCTCGTGCAGCTGTTTCTGGAAGGTCCTGTCAGTGCCCATCAGGGCCTCGGCCGACATTGCGGCAGTGATGTCCGCGATGCGGAAGCATCGCTCCGCGTCAGCGCATGCGAGGGCGAGCATGCCAAGCATTCCGTCAGTGCCGTTGATGAGGGACAGCCCCTCCTTGGTCTCCAGCTTCAGTGGCTTCACCCTGGCGGCCTTCAGCGCCAGCAGCGCCGGCCGCCTCACGCCTTCGGCGTCCACCACCTCGCCCTCGCCCACCAGCGCCAGGGCGATGTGGGCCAGCGGCGCGAGGTCACCGCTGCAGCCGACCGATCCATGCCTTGGCACGACAGGGGTCAGCCCGGCGTTCAGCAAAGCGATGAGCGCCTCGGCCACTGCGGGCCTGACGCCCGAGAGGCCCATCGATAGAGTGCGAGCGCGCAGGAGCATGGTCGCGCGAACCACCTCGCCGTCGACCGGCAGGCCCATGCCTGCGGCGTGGGAGCGGATCAGCGCCAGCTGCAGCTCTGGCTGCCGCAGCGGAGGGACGCGTGTCCCGGCCAGCGCGCCGAAGCCGGTCGATACGCCGTAAACGGGCTCGCGCGATGAGGCAGCCTTCTCGACCCGCATTCGGCTGCGCTCCATCTTGGCCTTCGCGGCGGGCGCCAGCGCGACGGCCTCGCCATGGCGGGCCACTGCAACCACCTGCTCCTCACCCACCCCCGATCCACGCAGCGTGACCGTCACGAACGCCTCGCGATGTTCTTCAACGCCTCTCTTTTGCTCAAGCCACTCAACCTTGCTTCGTTCGCAGCCACGTAGCGTGCCACCTCCTCGGGTTCCGTCCATGCATATGACCTGAGCGCCCAGCCGATGGCCTTGCGGATGAAGAAGTTGCGGTCCGCGAGGTTGGGCTCGATGTTGGCATACAGCAGGTCACGATCGGTGTCCTTCTTGAAAGAGATCTGGCAGATGATCGACACGCGCCTCTTCCACATGTCCTTGTCCGTGCTCCACTCGCGCATGACCGGACGGACCTGCTCTGGGTGCGCCCGCAAAAGATTTGCGACGTGCGGGGCGACCGAGTCGACGTAGTCCCACCAGGCGCCGCTCGTGATGAGCTCCTCGTACAGAGGCAGCGCATCCGGTGTCCTGCAATCCCGATGCCGCCTGTCGCCCAGGAGCTCGATGGCGGCGTAGCGCTCCTCGCGAAACTGCGCTCCGCGCCAGAGCTCCAATACTGCTGTGCGCCATTCATTGCAGCTCTCCAGGAGGTGACTCGCAAAGACGCGCTTGGCAATCGCTCGCATGTCGGGGGCCGAGATGCCTCGATACGGCATCTCGGATTTCATGTATGCCTGCATTCCCGCAGCCCGTTGGGGGTCGGCGGCGGCCGCCAGCGCAGCGCGCATCGCCGTCCCGAGTGCCGTCACGGCGCCGGCATGTAGCGAGCGCCGACCGGCGAACCGTCATCGACCTCGACGGCCCAGGTCGACCCCTTGTCAAATGCGGCCTGCGAAGCCTTGACGAGGCGGCGCCGGATCAAATCGTCGACCAGCTCCATGATCACGTCGCCGTGCGTGCACAGCACCGTGTCGTCGAGGTCCTGGTCCTCGATGAATCGATACGCCCCCTTCAGCCTCGCGCCTTCGGCGAGGTGGCGCGTCTCCTGGATCTTGAGCTTGCGGGCCTTGGCGAGCGGCTCGACGGTCTGGACGCATCGGAGGTAGGGGCTCGACCACACCGCCGTGATCGGATACGACCCGAGGAGCGAGACCAGCTCATCCGCCTGCTTGCGCCCGCTCTTGGTCAGAGAACGCTCGCGATCATTGCCCTCCCAACGTGTTCGACTCCCCGCCTTGGCGTGACGGACAAAGAACAAAGTTGGCATGCTCAGGTCATCCAGTCGCGCAGGCTCTTGCGATCCAGCGATTTCCAGATCTTGGTCCACCTCTTCCGCGCATCTTCGGCCGCGACGTGCTCCATGGCGATGAGCTCGCCGGCGACGAACGCCCGGCGCCCTCCGATGCGCGTGCTCCGCAACCACGCTTGCGCCGTGACGCTGTCCTGGTGCTCGCCAAGAATCGTCTGCAGCTTGGCTGCGTTGCGGGCGAATGTGACCGCACCCGCCCCGACGACAGGGGCAACCGCCTCGGCCGCATAACGAGCCCGTTTGGCGAGGATGCGAATGCGGTGCAGGTCAGCGTCCGCCGGAGGGTCCGGCAGATTCTTGACGCCAGACCGCAGCCTTCTCCACGGAGCGGTCGCCAGCGTGGGCAGCACTGCGCCGGCCGGCTGATCGGCTTCGGGCAGCACGTTCGGCGCGTGCGCCGCAGCCACAAGGCGCTCCAGGAGGTCGACGTAACGCGTCGAGTCGAGATCGGCGAGCAGCTTCTTCCTCAAGGCCTCGATGTCCACCTCGAGCAGATGCAGAACTCCCAGCGCCGAGCGCAGGTCGTTGGCGGGCAGCGTCCTGGCGCGCTCGCGCAGCCTCTCGAGCAGCACCTCCTGGTCGCGTACCGCGCCCAGGCTCATCGCCACCCAGCCAAGCTCGGTTCGCACTGGGTCGCTCCATTCGGGGTCGAGCAGAGGACCGAAGGTCCGCAGGTGGGACCTCAGCCTGCGGGTCGCCACACGCGCCTGGTGCACCGCCTCGGGATCGCGGCTCGTCCGCACGAGCGGGTCGTGATGGAGAAGAGCGGCGACCGACTGCGCGATCACGCTGCGGATGACCTCGCGTGCCGGCGATTCCGCCTCCACCACCAACGGCGCCACCTCTGGCGGCTCCATGGCCCTGGGGCCGAGGGCCCGGATGTACTTCGGCGTCGGGTCCGGCGCGCCGGCGCCCGCGCCCCGAAGCCGGGACACCAGCGGAGCCACGATCGTGTCCGCGTCACCGGTGACCTCGATCTCGATCTCTCGGAACCGGGCCGCGACACGGCGACCATCACGCACCGATACCTCGTCATCCACGACCTCGGCGAGCCGGACGCCGGATGCGTCGAGCAAGCGCACCCGGCGTCGCACAGTCGAAAGGCGCGCAACAGGAATGAGCTCTGCCGTGCGCACGTACGCGCGGACGATCGCGACCGCCGCGGGTGGCGGTTTCGTAGCGCCGCCCGGGAACGTTAGCTCGTCGCGCTCGAGCAGCGGAGCCCGTGCCTGGCCGTCGGACGATGCATGGACGGGCGCCAGCTTCAGCGTCCAGCCCTCGCCGCGGCGATGCCGCAGCGACACTCCCCAGCGGGCGAGCCGGAGATCGGCGGTGTCGAAGTAGATAGTCTCGAGGCGGACCGCCTCAGGCGCGGTGACGGTGACGCCTTCCACGACCCCGTTCAGGTCGGGGAGGTGGAATGCGGGTCCTGCCCCGAGCTTTACCTCACGCTCGAGCATGCGGGAGTGGTGTGACGACCCCGTTTACGACCCCGTTTACAACGCCGTTGACGACCCCGTTGACGACGCTATTGCCGCCCCCATTGCCGCGTGCGCTCTCGAGCGCGAGCTCCTGGAAGCGCCTGTGCGAGTTGAGGCCGTGCACGTTTGGCACCCGCTGCCACCCGCCGTCAGGGCCGAGGCTCCAGGCCAGGACGTCGTCGGCCAGCAGCACCTCAAAGATCTGCGCCAGGCGCTGGGAGATCTTCGGATCCGACACCGGCACCACCGCCTCAACACGCCGGTCAAGGTTGCGCGGCATCAGGTCGGAGGAGCCGAGGTAGTACTCGGGCTGCGCGCCACCGAACGCGAAAAGTCGCGAGTGCTCGAGGAACCTACCGACGATGGACCGCACCCTGATGCGCTCTGAGAGTCCGGGCACGCCGGGCCGAAGCGAGCACATGCTGCGCACTATCAGATCGATCTGCGCGCCGGCCTGCGATGCCGCGTACAGAGAGTCGATCATCTCCGGGTCGACGAGGTTGTTGACCTTGATGATGATGCGACCGCCGACGACAGCCTGACCCTCGATCAGCTGCTTGATCCCCGCACGCAGGCTGGTTGGAGCGACCAGCAGCTTGCGGTAGCGGTGCTGCCGGCTGTAGCCGGTGAGCAGGTTGAAGAGCTCGGTCACGTCGGCGCCGAGGTCCGCATCCGCCGACAGCAGGCTCACGTCCTCGTAGAGGTGGGCGGTGCTCGGGTTGTAGTTGCCGGTGCCGACGTGCAGGTAGTGCTGGATGTGGCGGCCTTCGCGGCGGACCACCAGCGTCACCTTCGCGTGGGTCTTCAGACCGACGAGCCCATACACCACGTGAACGTTGGCCTCTTCGAGAGCGCGGGCCCATGTGATGTTGGCCTGCTCGTCGCCGCGCGCTTTCAGCTCGACGAGCGCAACCACCTGCTTGCCGGCCTCTGCTGCGCGGATGAGAGCCCGGACGATTGGGCTTGCGGGGCCAGAGGTTCGGTAGAGGGTCTGTTTGATCGCGAGCACGTGGGGATCGCTCGCGGCATGGTCGATGAAGGCTTCGACCGAGGTGGCGAACGAGTCGTATGGGTGGTGGGCCAGCAGGTCGCCCGAGCGGAGGACCGCGAACAGGTCGGGCACCTCCGCGCCGAGACCGCGCAGCCGTGGCTGGGTGGTGGGAGTCCAGGGCTCCTCCTTCAGGTCGGGCCGGTCGAGGTGGGACAGAGCGGACAGGCTGCCGAGGTCGGCCAAGCCCCGTGCCTGGTAGACGTCGGAGGGCTGCAGCTCGAGCTCGCGTG
Source organism: Candidatus Dormiibacterota bacterium (assembly GCA_040004595.1). Lineage (GTDB taxonomy): Bacteria > Chloroflexota > Dormibacteria > Dormibacterales > Dormibacteraceae > Palsa-872. The sequence continues at coordinate 6,028 of JBDUAO010000014.1, forward strand.
TCAGCAGCTCGAGAACTTCGGCGGACATCCCAGGATCAACCTCAAGACGGACCACGCGCGCATGCCGCCTGCGCCGGCGCAGCTCGGTCTGGATGGCGGCGAGAAGGTCCTCCGCGTCGCTGTCGATCTCATCGAGGTCGCCGTCGCGCGTGACGCGGAATGGATGATGTGCGACCACCTCCATGCCCGGGAACAGCGCCTGCAGGTGGAGAGCGATGACGTCCTCGAGCGGCACGTACCGCTCACCTTCGACCAGGGCGATGAATCGAGGCAGCACCGGCGGCACCTTGACCCGCGCGAAGCGCTGCTGGTGGCGCTGCGGGTCGCGGACCATGACCGCAAGGTTCAAAGAGAGGTGGGAGATGTACGGAAATGGATGGCCCGGGTCCACTGCCAGCGGGGTCAGCACGGGAAAGATCTGCTGGCGGAAGACCGAGTGGAGCTGGCTGAGCTCCTTTTTGGTCACCTCGTCGGCGCGCACGATCACGATGCCGGCCTGCGCCAGCTCAGGTATCAGTGACGCGTTGAAGAGGGTGACCTGGCGGTCCACCAGCTGCTCGACCCGGCTCCGGATCGCCCTCAGCTGCTCGAGGGGCGACATCCCGTCGGGGGAGGCCGCGGCGACGGCCGCCAGGACCTGCTCCTTGAGGCCGGCCACCCGGACCTGGAAGAAGTCGTCGAGATTCTGGCTGAAGATCGCGAGGAAGCGAACCCGCTCCAGCAGGGGCAGCCTGGGGTCCTCGGCCATAGCCAGGACCCGCTCGTCGAAGTCGAGCCGAGAAAGCTCCCGGTTGAGGTACCTGGGCGCCTCCGGGACCGGATTTGGGCCTGTTTGATCCGAGTCCGTCTGGACCCCCACCACCATGTGACCACATTAGCGGTTGGCGAGCGGGGGTAGGTTATCGGCTCGTCAACAGAGCGGCCCGGACCGATCCCGAGTCGCGCCGGGCCAGGCAGAAACCGGGCCAGATGCTAGCGATAACCTTGGTAAGCGAACTGGGTTCGCCTAAATTCCGTAGCCGGGCAACGGCCGGGAGCCTGGCTACTGGACCAGCCAGGCGCCGCTGTTCCCAGGCAGGGTCAGCTTTCCGTCCCGGCACCTCGCCAGCCGGTGGCTCGCGATCAGCAGGCGGCCCCGGGCCGAGACCTCAACCGGTCGCGCGCCGAAGTTGACTGCTACGTTGAGGGGGCCGTGGTGGTATGCCAGCACGCCGTCTGGAGCCGGACGCCACGTGAGCCGACCCGGCTGCGCTCCGATCAGCGCGCGCCGCTCTGAAAGGACTCGCCTGTAGAAGGTGAGCATCGAGCCGGCCGAGGCCTCCTGGGCATCGACCGCGAGGCTGTCCCAGCCGGCAGGCATCGGCAACCAGGGAGCCGCTTTGGAAAATCCCGCGTGGGGCCGGCCCTTCAGCCAGGGCAGCGGCACCCGGCATCCGTCCCGTCCGACTTCCTTGCCTCCGCTACGGATGTAGAACGGGTCCTGGCGCCGCTTCGACGGGACCTTCGCCTCTTCGAGACCCAGCTCCTCGCCCTGGTAAAGAAAGACCTGGCCCGGCAGCCCAAGCAGCAGAAGGAGGGCGGCGCGAGCGCGGGCGCGGCCCGTGGAGCCGCCGCCCAGCCGAGTCACGTGTCGAATCACATCGTGGTTTGACTGGGTCCAGCTGGGGGCAGCTATCGGTCCTGGCGTGGCGTGGCGGTCCACTTCGATCGACGCCTTCCAGAGCGAGGCGTTCCATTGCGCTCTGACCATGGCGAATGCCATGTCGAGCTGGTCGGGGAGGATGTATCGCACCTGTCGCGAGGGGTCGAAGATCTCGCCCACAAGAACGCGCGCCGGTTGGTATTGGCTGAGGATTCGGCGCCACGCTCGGTAGACGTCGTGCACCTCAGGCTGGTCGATGATTTCGAACTTGGCGTCCGGGCCTGGCAGGCCGGTCGACGGGTCATTGATGATTGGCCGGTCGGCCATGTCCTTGCGCTTGAACAGGGCCGACGCGACATCGATGCGGTAACCGTCGGCGCCCTTATCGAGCCAGAACTTCACGATCCGCTCGAACTCCCTGGATACCGCGGGATTCCACCAGTTGAGGTCGGGCTGCTCGGGCGCGAACAGGTGCATGTACCACTGCCCGCTGCGCTTGTCCTTCGTCCAGGCCGGGCCGCCGAAGGCGGATTCCCAGTTGTTTGGCGGAGAGCCGTCCGGCTTCGCGTCGGCGAAGTAGTAACGCGAGCGATAGGCGTTCTTGGGCGTGGCGAGCGCCGCCTTGAACCACGCGTGCTGGTCGGAGGTGTGATTAGGAACGAGGTCGACGAGGACCTTCAGCCCAAGCTGGTGGGCGCGTTTGACCAGCGTCGAGAAGTCGGCCATGGTCCCGTACTCCGGGTTGACGTCGAAGTAGTCGGCGACGTCGTAGCCATGATCCTTCTGCGGCGAGGGGTAGAAGGGCGTGATCCAGATCGCGTCGACGCCGAGGTCCTTCAGGTACTTGAGCTTTGAGGTGATCCCGGGCAGGTCGCCGATGCCGTCGTCGTTGGAGTCGGCGAAGCTTCGGATGTAGATCTCGTAGAAGACCGCGCCTCGCCACCAGGGGCGCGTCGACGCCTCGCCACCCTTGAGCTCGTTGCGCCGCACCCTACGCGTTTCGCTTCAACCAGTCGTTGAGAGGTGTCGCGTCGGCCCAAACCTTGAGGATATGTTTTCGGGCGGCACTGCTTCCCAGCCATGGCTGCAGGCCAAAGTTTTTGTAGATGTACAGGATCTTGTGCCGCAGAAGGCGAGCCCTGGGGTGGTCCTGCGGCAAGCCAGCGGGGACTCGCTTCAGAGCCTCGCCGCCGATTCCGTAGCCGGCCTTTTCCAACTTCGCCACAATCGCGGCCAGCTGAGTACCGGTCGAATCCGCTGCCACCTTCTTTCTGTACTTGGCGAGCTGCTGCGGGCTCAGCTCGTAACGCCCGGCCGCGACCGTGAGGCCTCGCGCGTCGAGCGATACATAACCGCCGTGGCCGTTTATCCCGGCGGTGGCGGCGATGTTCGTCTTATAGGGCGACTTGTCCTTCGAGAAGCGAATGTCGCGATTGGCGCGGAAGACCTTGCCTTCACCGTACTCATCGGCCAGCGATTCGACCAGCGCGACCATCGGGCCTTTGACCGCGGTCTCGTAGGTTTTGCGGTGCGCTTCGAAATAACGCTTGGAGTTATCCAGCTCGAGCCCGATGAAGAACGGCTGGAAGTCCTCAGGCCAACCGCGGAATGTGCTCGCCATACGTCTGGCAAAGGGTAACCGCGAGAATGTATTGGTGGACGGCAACGCAATCGAGACGCGAGGACTACGGCGGGTCTTCAAGGCACGCAATCGCGTGGTCGAGGCCGTGGCCGGCGTTGACATGACGGTTCACAACGGCGAGATCTTCGGATTTCTCGGACCGAACGGCGCGGGCAAGACGACCACGCTGCGCATGCTCGCCACGCTCCTTCCGCCCAGCGGCGGCACCGCGACGGTGGCCGGGGCCGACCTCCTCAAGCAGCAGGGCCAGGTGCGCGAACGAATCGGCTACGTGGGGCAGGCGGGCGGCTCGGACCGCGAGATCATGGGGCGAACGGAGCTGGTGTTCCAGGGCCGGCTGTACGGGATGTCCCTCGCCGCCGCCAAGAAACGCGCTGCCGACCTCATCGAGATGCTCGAGCTCGATGGATGCGCGGACCGCAAAGTCGCCACCTACTCTGGCGGCCAGAAGCGCCGGCTCGACATCGGGCTCGGCCTGGTCCACGACCCGCAGCTCCTCTTCCTCGACGAGCCGACCACCGGCCTCGACCCGCAGAGCAGGGCGCGCGTGTGGGATGAGGTGCGACGCATGCACGATCGCGGCACGACAGTCTTTCTGACCACGCACTACCTCGACGAGGCGGATGCTCTGTGCGACCGGATCGCGATCATCGACCACGGCAAGATCGTGACCCTGGGCTCGCCCGAGGAGCTCAAGCGCGAGGTTGCGGGTGACCTGGTGACCCTGTCGGTGAAGGGCGACCAGCAGGCCGCGCTCGACCTGCTCAAGGGGCAGCCATTCGTGCGCGAGTCGGCGACGGAAGAAGGAGCGATAAGGCTCTACGTCGATCGCGGTGAGGTGGCGATGCCGGCGATCCTCCGCCTGCTCGACTCGGCCGGGATGCAGCTCGTCACGATCGGCCTGCAGCGCCCGAGCCTCGATGACGTGTTCCTGCGCAAGACCGGCCGGTCCCTGCGGGAGACCGCCGCGTGATGAAGGTCCTGCGCGACACCTGGCTCGTGTTCGGCCGCTACTGGGGCCTGTTCATCCACAACCCGGTGTGGGTGGTCATCGGAGTCGTGCAGCCCCTGCTGTACCTGATCCTGTTCGCTCCGCTGCTGTCTTCGATCGCGAAGACGCCGGGATTTCCGACGGGCGGGGCCTACAACGTGTTCGTGCCCGGGCTCCTGGTCCAGCTGGGCATGTTCGGAGCCGCGGGCGTGGGGTTCAGCCTCATCGCCGAGCTGCGGATGGGGGTCATCGAGCGCCTCAGGGTCACCCCCGTCAGCCGCGTCTCCCTGCTCCTTGGCCGGGCGCTTCGCGACATCGTGTCCATCGTCACCCAGTCGCTGATCTTGATCGTGCTCGCGCTGCCATTCGGCCTGAGCATCAACCCCATCGGGGTGGTGGTGGTGCTGGCTCTGATCGCCCTGATCGGGCTGCTCACAGCGTCCGTCGCGTACGCCGCGGCCCTGTGGCTGCGCAGCGAGGACAGCTACGCGCCGCTGATCTTCACCTCGAGCCTGCCGATCCTCCTGCTGTCGGGGGTCCTGCTGCCGCTGGGCCTCGCCCCACAGTGGCTTCGCAGCATCGCCGCGGTGAATCCGCTGTCCTACGCCGTCGACGCCGCACGTGCGGTATTCCTCGGCCACCTTGGCGATCCGAGCGTGATCAAAGGCGTCGCTCTAATGGCGGTGCTGTCGATCTTTGCCGTTTTTCTTGGCGCGCGCGCGTTCGGGCGGGCGGTGGCCTAAAAGGCTCCTATTCGAACGCGGCGAGGTCCTTGCGTTCTGCCGCCCACATCTCGTTGAAGAGGTCCTCGATCTCCGCCAGAGAGCAGACCGCCGCGCTCAGGGGATCCAGCATCAGCGCGTACATCGCCTTCTGGCGATCGCGCTCGAGCAGCGACTGTACGACCAGCTCGTGGACTGCCATGTGTGAGCGATTGAGGGCCGCGAGCTGTTCCGGCAACGTTCCGAACTTCACGGGGCGGATGCCATCTGGCCCGACCGTGCACTCGACCTCGACGCAACCGTCGGGCAGGTTCTCGATGCTCCCGGCATTGACCACGTTTCCGTGGATGCTCGTTGGGCGACCGTGCTCCATCGCCTCGATGATCTGCGATGCGTACTCGTAGCTTCGCTCCGTGGGGATCTTCGTCTCGCCTCGCAGCATCGAGTGGATCCTCTTGTCGTTGTCCTTGCGCCAGTCCGGCCAGTTGTTCGCATAGAAGCCGCTCTCTCCGAGGTAGCCGGGGCGCGCGTACCTCTTGACGAGGTCGGGCCGCTTGCGGAAGTAGGGGACGTACTCGGAGAAGTGACCGCTCGACTCGGTCACGAACGCGCCCATGTGCAGCATCAGCTCGAAGCGAACGGGGTCGCGCTCGTAGTATTCCGGCTGAGCCGCGCGCTCGCGGAGCAGCGGGTACATGTCCTTGCCATGACGCTCCAGCTTCGTGAACCAGGCGTTGTGGTTGATGCCGGCACAGCGCCAGGTCAACTCGTCATAGGGGACGTCGAGGAACTCCGCGAGGAGCCGCGATGTGCCCTGCACGCTATGGCACAGGCCCACGATCTGAAGGCCGGTGGCCCGGCTCGCAGCGAGCGTGAGGATCGACATCGGGTTGGTGTAGTTGAGGACGACAGCTCGCGGAGCCAAACGCTCGACGTCGGCCACGATGTCCAGCCACGCCGGCCCGGTGCGCAGCGCTTTGAAGATGCCGCCTGGTCCGATCGTGTCGCCAATGCACTGGTCGATTCCGTACTTCATCGGGATGTCGTAGTCGTGGCGCACGTTCTGCAGGCCAGCGACCTCGATCGAGTTGACAACGTAATCGCTGCCCTTCAGCACGTCGAGCCGGTCCGTCGAAGCTTCGACAGTCCAGGCCTTGCCCGAGAGCTCGACCAGCCTCTCGGCGATGCGGCGGGCCAGGTCGAGGCGATCCGGGTCGATGTCGACGAGTGCGAAGACGCCGCGATCCAGCCCATCGACCGCCAGGATGTCGGTCATCACCTGTCGCGCGAACACGGCGCTCCCGGCTCCCACCAGCGTCACCTTCGGCATCAGCGCCGAAATCATCCCAGGAATCTGGGATGGCGGAACTTCGCCGCCGCCGCCAACCTTCTGCTGCAGGACTTCACACAGCAAAAGGAGACGACATGTACGCGAGAACATCGACCTGGACGGGCACCCCGGAGGCCCTCGACAGCTGGGTTCGCCACGTCACCGAAAGGGTTGGTCCGATGGTGGCCCAGCTGCCCGACAACGGCGGCGCATACTTCTTCATCGACCGAGACCAGGGACGTGCCCTCACCCTCACGCTGTGGACGTCAGAGGGCGCCGCACTGAAAAGCGACGAGACCGCCGACAAGAGCCGCGAATCGACCATTGCGGCGACCGGCGTGGAGCTGCTCGAGCGCGGCCGGTTTGAGGTGGTCGGCAAGGTCTGACCCGACGCGCTCGACAAGTAAGAAGGAGACGCTTTGAAATCCGGTCCGGCGCTCGACGATCTGGTCGCGCGCATCGTCGAGACATGCCGGGCCGGACTCGAGCCCGACGCCCTCCGCGCCGCGGTGCTGCCACGACTGCGCAAGGCAGTCCCGGTGGATGCGGTGTGGTGGGCCACGGTGGACCCTGCAACTCTTCTCTACACACACGCCTACCGCGAGGAGCTGCCCAGCGATTCAGGGCCTTACTTCGTCGAGAACGAGTTCCTGCGGGATGACGTGAACAAATGGACGGAGCTCGCGCACGACCGATCCGGAGTGCGAACGCTGGCTGAGGCGACTGATGGAGTGCTGGCGCTCAGCCCGCGGTATCGGGACATCTTCGAACCTTTGGGGCTCGCCGACGAATTGCGCGCGGTGTTGCGTGCTCGTGGTGCGGTCTGGGGATTCATGTGCCTTCACCGCGAAAGTGGCGCTGTTTTCTCACCCCAGGAACAGAGCTTCATCCAGCGGATCGCACCACACCTTGCCGAGGGCGTCCGCCTCGGGTTGCTCGTGCAATGTGCGGCGCGCGACGATCTGGTCGAGTCCCCTGGGCTGATCCTCCTTGCCCCCGACAACAGCGTTGTCGGCAGGAACCCGGCCGCGGACCGATGGCTCGAGGAGCTGGGATGGCAGGAGGCCGGGGAGATCCCCATCGAGATCCATTCGCTCGCGGCCCGGCTGCGGCGCGCTGATGCTTCCACGAACCTCTCCCCTCTGCGCGTTCGGACCAGGAGCGGAAGGTGGATCATCCTGCAGGCCTCGTGGATGTCGGGCGAGGAGCGGAGCGTGGTCGCCGTGATCATCCAGGAAGCGACCCCCGAGGAGGTGGCGCCGATCGTGATGAGCGCCTATGGGCTCAGCGAACAGGAGCGCGCTGTCAGCGGGTTGGTGTTCCAGGGGGAGTCGACGCATGTGATCTCGCAGCGACTCCACATTGCCGAGCACACGGTCCAGGACCACCTGAAGTCGATCTTCGACAAGACGGGCGTGAGGAGCCGGCGCGAGCTGGTCGCGAGCGTGTTCCGGCAGCGCTACCTACCGCGGATGAAAGCGGGGGATCAACGCAGCCCCTCGGGCTACTTTGCGGAGCCCGCGCGCAAGGCCCACTAAGCGCCTGGCGACATCGCTCGATAGACGGTGATGACGCCGTTGAACCGAGCCGCCAGCTCGTCGGTGGGCGCGTGGCCGCTCACCTGGTAGATGGGCGTGCCCGGTTCAAGGAAGGCGGCGTCTCCATCCTTTAACTTGTAGGCGGGGTCGCAGACGTTGCCGCTCACCTTGAACTTGACCTTGCTGTATTCGGGGCCCAGGTCGCTCTCCTTCAGACCTGTCGTGGCCTGAGACGCCGGCCCCGCGACGTACTGGGTCGAGCCGACCTGGACGAAATTGACCCAATCGATTTGAGAGTTGCAGGTCGACGATTGGCCGGGCAGCTGGCAGGCAGCCATCAGCATGAGGGCTCCCAGCAAGCCGACGATCTTTTGTGCCATCACCCTCACCGAACGCTCGGCCGGCCCTCCGAGTAACGGCGAGTCCGCTACTGCGCCTCTCACGGCATGCGTTAGCGACGCGATCGAGCAGCTTTGAAGAAGCCGCCGCGGCTGGAGGACCCTAGCATGAGGGTCGTCACATCAGTGCTCGCAGGGGAGGCACCTCCAATGAAGGTTAAGAAGAAGTCCGTCAAAGGCACCGCCACGAGGGCAAAGTTCACGGACGAGGAACTGGGCGCGATGAAGGAGCGCGTCAAAGAGTTGAAGGCCCACGCTGAGAAGGCGGACGGGGAAAGCGCCGTGCTCGCGAAGATCGCCGAGATGGCGAAACCGGATCGCGTCATGAGCGAGCGGCTCCATGCTGTCATCACGGCCAGCGCGCCAGCCCTTTCGCCGAAACTCTGGTACGGGATGCCCGCGTATGCCAAGGACGGCAAGATCGTCTGCTTCTTCCAAAGCGCGCAGAAGTTCAAGACGAGGTACGCGACGTTCGGTTTTAGCGACGCGGCGAACCTCGACGAAGGCGCCATGTGGCCGTCCGCCTACGCTCTGACGAAGTTGACCACCGCCGACGAGGCAAGGATCGGCGCGCTCGTGAAAAAAGCGGTCAGCTGAGGACTGAGCTCAACACCCGTTCAATTGACTGCAGTTTGGTCGGGGAGGCGGGATTTGAACCCGCGACCCCCTGGCCCCCAGCCAGGTGCGCTTCCGAGCTACGCCACTCCCCGACGAGGCTGTAAATCCTACCGCCGCGAGCCGATCCCGCGGTAGCTCACGTGCGCGCGCCGTATGCGACCAGGCCTCGGTGGGTGGAAGCAAAACCTGATTCCCGCAGGACCTCCGCGAGCGGCGATTCCATCACCCCGATCCCGTCGACGCGCTGCACCTCAACCTTCCCGGCCACAATCGCGACGCCCATCAACGCGCGCACATGCTCCGGTCGCACCTCTCCATTGGTGCTAAGCGAGCGGCCTCCTCGCTCCAGGTAGAGGACGAGCTCGCCGGCGTCGAGGACGCAGTAGGCGCCCGCCGCTCGCGCCATACGCCGGTCCCCTTTTGGCCACGGCAAGATCGCGCCGTATGGGTTGGCGGGGTCGGTGGCGGCAAGCGCGATGACTGATTGGTTCGGCTCGCGGAGGGCTCGCAGGCGGTCGACCGCTCCCGGCAACGCGAACTGAGAACCGCCAAGCCCCTCTACGAAGTATCCGCGCCGGATCCGCCCGGACTCCTCCATCGCCCGCAGGACCGGATACAGCCCCGCGAAGCCGCCTGGCCACCCTTCGGCGACCACAGCCTCCCTGGTGAGCACGCCGTGTCGCTGCAGCAGGACGCCGGCTTGCGCGTGCATGCGCTCGGTCGGCGACGCGCCGCCCCCGGTCATCTCCGCTACGAGCGACCAACGCCCTGACGCACGCGGTTGCGTGAGGCGTGGCAGCCGTGGGCCGCGCGCCGGCCGCCGCGTGACTGGGCCCAGAAGGCGCAGCGGCGCAAATGTGTCGTTGGTCACCTCGCCCGACCAAACCAGGTCCCAGAGCGCATCGAGCATCGCCTCTTCGTCCCCGCCACCGCAGGCGCCATAGATATCTCGGAAGAAGCTCGCACCGCGCGCCCGCAGATGCTCACGCAACCGGTTGTGCATCTCGTCACTCGGCGGCTCGACTGGCTCGGGTGCGAGGCGTGGGGCGTCCCCACGCAGGTACAGGGCGACCTTACCGTCGGTCGCACCGAGGCCGCCTCGGCCGACCCACACGACCTCGCCCATGGAGACCAGCTCATCCAGGAGACGCGGGTTGTAGCCGGCGACGCGGCCGGCGATCACGTCACGCTCGATCACCGATGCCGGAAGCGCCAGCCCCTGCAGCTGGAACACGACCTCGAGCAAACGGTCGACACCGGAAGCTTTGGCGCCGATGCCATGCCACGAAGGGAGGAATCGCGCCAGCACCACCGGCGCCACCGACTCGATCTCGCGCCGCAACGCGGCCAGCGATCGACGTCGCAGCATTCGCAACACCTCGGGGTGGCAGTACTCGCGGCCTTCGGCCGCCCGACGAAACTCACCCGCGACTATCTCCCCGCGCGCCCCGAGCTGTGTGAGAGCCTCCGCGACCACGGGCACCGGCAGGCCCCATCGCGCCGCGAGCTCTGCCGTGACGAACGGGACGTGGGTGCGCGCCCACCGCCGAGCCAGCGACTCGATCGGTCGCGGACCCGGAGCGAGAAAAACCTCGGGCAATCCGACCGGCAGGCTGGTCCCAAGAGCACCCCGATAGCGGCCCGCGTCCTCGGCCGCGATCCACCGCGACTCGCCCGCCGCGCGCACGACGATGGCCCGGCGTTCGCGCTCCAGCGTGCGCAGCCATTCCTGCTTAATGCCGCGCGCAGCCGCCTCGTCGTCGTTGAGGTCGCCGATACGGACCAGCAGGTCGTGCGCTTCGTCCGGATCGCGTGGAAAACGCTCGGGCAGCAAGCCCTGGAGCTCAACCTCAAGTGCAGCGATCGCGTCGGGGTCCAGCAGCTCGCGCAGGTCCTCGCTGCCCAGCAGCTCGGCCAGGAGCTCACGATCGAGAGTGAGCGCCTGCGCGCGTCGTTCGGCCAGGGGCGAATCGCCCGCGTACATGAACTCGGCCACGTACGAGAAGAGCAATGACGATGCAAAGGGCGACGCGCGTTCGGTGTCGACGGCCACAACGCGAATCTCGCGCGATCGAATGCCTCGCAACAGCGTCATCAAGGCGGCCATGTCGAAGTGGTCGGCCATGCATTCGCGCCAGGTCTCGGCCAGGATCGGGAAGTCAGGGTACTGACCTGCAACCTTGAGAAGGCTGGCGCTCCGCATACGCTGCTGCCACAACGGGGTCCGCTGTCCGGGGCGCCGGCGCGGCAGCAGCAGCGAGCGAGCAGCGTTCTCCCGGAAGCGTCCCGCGAAAAGCGCCGAGCCTGGCAGCTGGGCCTGCACGAGGGCCTCGACCTCCTCGGGGTCGAGCATCAGCTCGTCCAGCGTGGGCGGCGTCTCGACATCGGGCAGGTGCAACGCGATCCCGTCATCCGTCCACATCGCGCGCGCATCGATGCCAAGCCTTTCCTGGAGGCGCGACTCCAGAGCCAGCGCCAGCGGCGCGTGCACGCGACCACCGAGGGGCGTGTGCACGCAAACCCTCCAGTCCCCCACCTCGTCGCGAAACCGCTCGACCACGACCGTTCGGTCATCGGGCACCGCTCCAGTCGCTGCGGCCTGGTCATCGAGGTAGGCGAGCAGGTTCTTGATCGCGCGGTCATCGAACCCGGCGCGAACCCGCAGGCGATCCGCTGCCTTAACAGGCGTCACGGCCCGCAGCTCGCGCACCATCTTGCCGAGCGCGAGCCCCAGCTCGACCGGCCGGCTTGGCGAGTCCGCGTGCCAGAACGCGACCTTCCCCGGCTCGCCAGGCGCCGGCGTGACCAGGACCTGCGACTGGCCGATCTCGGCAATCCGCCAGGTGGACGCTCCCAGGATGAACGTCTCCCCGACCCGGCTCTCGTACACCATCTCTTCGTCGAGCTCGCCAACGCGCCGTCCGTTGTCCACAAGGTTCACGGTGTAGAGCCCGCGGTCGGGGATGGTCCCCGGGTTGGTCACCGCCAGCCGCTGAGCGCCGGCGCGACCGCGCAGCGTTCCGGCGACGCGGTCCCACACGATGCGCGGGCGCAGCTCGGCAAACTCGTCGGAGGGGTAGCGCCCGCTGAGCATGTCAAGCACCGACTCGAGCGCGAGTGGTCCGAGCTCGCTGTAAGGGTATGCGCGGCGCACCACGACAGCCAGCTCGTCGACGCTCCACTCGTCCATCGCGCACATCGCGACGATCTGCTGGGCGAGAACGTCGAGCGGCTTGCGCGGCACAGTGGTCGACTCGATGCGCCCTTCGAGCATGCCTTCGACGACGGCGGCGGATTCCAGCAGGCCACCGCGAAAGTTCGGGATGACCACGCCGCGAGAAACTTCACCGACCGAATGTCCCGCGCGTCCAACGCGCTGGATGCCGGCCGCCACGCTGGGCGGCGCCTCCACCTGCAGGACCAGGTCCACGGCGCCCATGTCGATACCGAGCTCGAGGGTCGACGTCGCGATCAGGCCGCGAATGACTCCCGCCTTGAGCTGGTCCTCGATGAGGAGACGCTGCTCGCGCGCGATCGAGCCGTGGTGAGCGAGCACGAGCTCCTCGCCCGCCAGCTCGTTGACCCGCGCCGCGAGCCTCTCCGCCAGGCGGCGCGAGTTGACAAACACGATGGTCGATCGGTGCTCGCGGATGAGGGCGAGCACCCGCGGATAGATCGCCGGCCAGATGCTGCCCGCGGGCCTGCCGTTGTCATCCTCCACCGTCAGACGAGCCATGTCGTCGACCGGCACCTCGACCGTGACCTCCATCGTCTTCAGCCGCCCGGCGTCGACGATGGCGACCTCGCGGCTCGTCCCACCGAGGAACTTGGCCACCTCCTCCAGCGGCCGCTGCGTCGCGGAGAGACCGATGCGCTGGGGCTCGACCCTGGTCAGCGCGCACAGACGCTCGAGGCTCAGCGCGAGGTGCGATCCGCGCTTGGTGGCGGCGACCGAGTGGATCTCGTCAACTATCAGCCACCGCACCGAGCCCAGGATTTTCCTCGCGTTGCTGGTCAGCAGGAGGTACAGGGACTCAGGTGTGGTGATGAGGATGTCGGGCGGGTGGCGCTCCATCGACCGGCGCGCGTCGGCCGGCGTGTCGCCGGTGCGGATGGCCACCGACAGCTCGGGAGCCGCCAGCCCCAGCGATTGCATGCGGTGGCCGATGCCGATCAGGGGCGAGCGCAGGTTGCGATCCACGTCGTGGGCCAGAGCCTTCATCGGCGACACATACAGGACGCGACATCGCTCAGCGTCAGGCGGCGCCGGCTCGCTGGTCAGCCTGTCGATACACCAGAGGAAGGCCGCCAGCGTCTTGCCGCTGCCGGTCGGAGCAGCCATGAGGACATGACGGCCTGCCGCCACCTCCTGCCAGCCGCGCTCCTGCACAGGCGTCGGGCTTGCAAACGCTTCCCCAAACCACTCGCGAGTGGCAGGCGCGAAGAGGTCGATTGAACTGCCCACATTTCAATTTTGACCCCTTCCAGCTCCGCAAACAAGTGTTCGTCAGCACCCCACTGTTATGTTCGCTTCGATGATCGAGCCGCAGCGGTTTCGGGACGTGATGTCGAGCTTTCCCAGCGGGGTCGTGGTCCTCACGGCGTTCGGCGCAGACGGCCTGCCCCGTGGCCTGACCGTGAGCGCCTTCTGCGCCGTCTCCATGACGCCGCCGCTGGCCCTGGCCTGCATCGACAAGACGTCAAACACGCTGCCCGCTGTTCAGCGCACGGGTGGCTTTACCGCCAACATCCTGGCCGCCGGTCGCGAGGAGCTGGCACGGCGGATGGCGACCAAGCTGACGACCAAGTTCGACGCCATCGCCTGGCGGCGACCGAGCAGCCCGATCGGCGGGCCGATCTTCGAGAACGACACCTCCGGCTACGCCGTCTGCACCCTGAAGGACACGATCGAAGCGGGCGACCACTGGATCCTGGTCGGGTTGGTCACCGAGGGCGACCAGCGCGAGAGCGTCAAACCGATGATCTACAGCCGCCGTCTATACGACGCCTTCAACCCTGCCCAGTAGCCAGGGCCGGCCTAGAGCGTTGGCGACGGCCAGGACGGGATGATCTGCGAGAAGCCCGCGGCCAGGATCGTCAGCTTGTTCGTCAGCAGAAGCAGCCCCATCACCAGCAGCACCGCCGCCGACGCCAAATCGATGGCGCGCCGGTGGCCGTTGATGAGGCGAACGAGCGGCCGCGCCCGCTCGAGCGCGAACGCGAGGGCGATGAACGGAAGGCCCAGGCCCAGGCAGTACGCGACCATCAGGACCAGCCCCTGCCCCGTGGTGCCTGCGGACACGGCGGAGCTGAGCACCGCGCTGAGGGTCACACCGATGCAGGGGGTCCAGCCGCTCGCGAACCCCATCCCCAGGACGAACCCGCCGGCGACCCCGCCGCCCGTCGGGGCCTTCTTCATGAGCCTGTACTCGCCCGCCAGAAACGGAATCCGGATGACGCCCGCGACGTGCAGGGCCATGGCGATGACGAACACGCCTGCCACCACCGGAACGTAGCCGCGGATGGGCTGCACGGCGATCGAGAACACGTAGAAGAAAAGGATGAACACCAGCGACAGGCCGGCCACGAAACCGGCTCCGGCCGCCGCCACGGGAAGGGATGGGGAGGCCTGGATCGCGGAGGCTCCAGGGCCAGCCGCCAAGGCGGGCTGCCCCGCGCGCGCCCCGAGAAACGCCAGGTAAGCCGGCACCAGGGGAAGCACGCAAGGGGATACGAATGAGACCAGGCCGGCCAGGAAGGCGATGGCCGGGCTGATGCCGTCCAGGGTTGGCACGGCGGCCTTAGTGGGGCTGAGGAACCGAGGCTTGTCGGGTCAGCTCCTCAATGGCGTCGAGGACTTGCGGCCAGACCCGCTCCGGCAGGTTGTGGCCCATGTGCTCGAACTCGAGCAGGCGCGCGCCGGGTATTGCTTTGGCCACGCGGCGTCCGTTTTCGACAGGAACCAGGACGTCGTCGGTGCCATGGATCACCAGCGTGGGGACCTTGATGCGGCTCAACTTCTCCATTCGGCTCTGTGCCGCGAGGATCGCCACCAGCTGGCGGCCTGTGCCGACCGGGTAGTAGGACCTGTCGTACGCGCGCTCGACCCGGCGGGCCTCCATGACGTCATCGAACGGATCGCCCGGTCCCTTCAGCGTCCTTCGGATCCACAAGCCATGTTCGATCCGGCCCTCACGCGTCGGCGGTGGGATTCTCATCAGCACGTCGGCTCCTTCCGGGAGCGGCGAGACTGCGTCGTCGCCACCCGGGCCGGACATGATCGATGTCAACGAGAGGACGCGGTCCGGGTGGTTGATGGCGACCAGCTGGGCGATGAAGCCGCCCATCGAGACACCGATCACGTGGGCCGCGGGGATTCGAAGGGCCGTTAACAAGCCCGCGGCATCGGCGGCGAGGTCGTCGAGGTGGTACGCCGGGTTCGCATCTCCGCTAAAAGCCGCCAGCAGGTCCGGCTCGCCGGCGTCCTCCATCTTCGTGGAGAGCCCGGCGTCTCGGTTGTCGTACCGGATCACGTAGAAGCCCCGGTCGCGAAGCTGCTCGCAAAACTCGTCATCCCAGCTGAGCAGCTGCGAACCGAGGCCGCCGATCAACAGCAGCGGCGCTGACTTCGGATCGCCGAAGGTCTCGTACTCGATCTCGATTCCATTCGCCTTCAGTCGCGACATGCACTGCATCGTACCGCCGGGCCTCGACTCGGTACGCTAAGCGGCCGTGAGCAAGACGCTGCCCAATCGGGCTGAGGTGGAGGCGAAGTTCACGTGGAACAGCGAGAGCGTGTTCCCGGACGGCGCCGGATGGGAAGGGGCAGTCAGCACGATCCTCGCCAGGCTTCCCGACCTCGCCGAGTTCGAAGGGCACCTGGGTGAGTCTCCCGACATGCTCGCCGACTGGTTCGACGCGGCGGACAGCGCGCAGCTGTTGATGGGCAAGGTGACCGTCTACGCGACGATGTCCTACTCCGTCGATGCCTCCAACCAGGCAGCGTCGGCCCGAGCCGATCGCGCGCGGTCGACCTACGCGCAGCTGGGCGCGGCCATGGCGTTCGCGGTTCCGGAGATGATCACGATCGGCTTTCCGAAGCTCCGCGAGTGGGTGTCGAAATCACCCCGGCTCGCACACCTCGGCCACTTCGTCGACCGCGTCGAGAAGCTGCAGAGCCACGTGCGCAGCCCCGAGGTGGAACAGCTTCTGTCCCAGGCGTCCGATCCGCTCGCCACAGCGCTCTCGGTGCATTCGGTCCTCGCCAACACAGACCTGAGATTCGCGCCCGCCAAAGGAGCTGATGGCGACGAGGAGGTCGCGCAGGGAACGATCGGAGCGCTGCTGACCAGCCCCGACCGCGACTTGCGCCGAAGCGCTTTCGAAAGCTATGCGGATGCGCACATCGCGATGCAGCATGCGATGGCCGCCAACCTCGCGGCCGGCATCAAGCGCGACGTCTTCTACTCGCGCGCGCGCGCGTACGCATCCTCTCTCGAGGCCGCCCTCGAGCCCAATCACATCCCCGCGGCGGTCTTTCACAACGTCATCCGCGCGTTCCGCGACAACCTCGGAACGTGGCATCGCTACTGGCGCGTGCGGCGCCAGGCACTGGGCCTATCCGCGCTGGAGCCTTATGACCTGCAGGCGCGGCTTGGGTCATCGAAGCGGAAGGTGCCGTACGAGGAGGCGGTGGACTGGATCTCCGAAGGTGTGCGATCGCTCGGCGAGGAATATGTGGCCGTGCTTCGCAAGGGCTCGCTCGAGGAGCGATGGGTCGACATCTACCCCAACAAGGGAAAGCGCATGGGCGCGTTTTCGACAGGCACGCCGGGAACCCATCCCTTCATTTTCATGAGCTACAACGAGGACATCTACTCGATGAGCACGCTGGCCCACGAGCTCGGGCACTCGATGCACTCCTACTACACGCGCAAGACGCAGCCCTTCGTCTATTCGAACTACGGACTGTTCCAGGCCGAGGTCGCTTCCAACATGCATCAGGCGCTGACACGGCGCCACCTGCTCGCCACCAACAAGGATCCCGAATTTCAGATCGCCGTGATCGAAGAGGCCATGGCCAACTTCTATCGCTACTTCTTCATCATGCCGACGCTGGCGCGCCTGGAGGTCGAGATCCACGAGCGCGTTGAAAGAGGCGAGGCGCTGACCGCCGACTCGCTCAACCAGCTGACGGCCGACCTGATCTCAGAGGGTTACGGGTCCGAGGTCGAGGTGAGCGAGCGCAACCGCGAGCGCATCGGTTCGACGTGGGCGCAGTTTCACACCCACCTCTACAGCAACTTCTATGTGTTCCAGTACGCCACCGGCATCGCAGGTGCGAACCATCTCGCCGAGAAAGTCGCGGCGGGCGATGCGGAGGCGGTGCAGAACTACCTTGCCTTCCTGAAGTCGGGCGGCTCGAGGTACCCGCTCGAGGGCCTCAAGCTGGCAGGCGTCGACATGTCATCGCCCGAGCCAGTCGCATCTGCTTTCGCCGCCCTCGCCGCCATGGTCGGCCGTCTGGAGGAGCTGGTCGCGGCCAGGTCCTGACCCATTGACGGCGATTCGGTCGAGCAACCGCACGCAGCGCCTGGTCCTCGGGTTCTTTGCAGCCGCATTCGCCGTGCTCGTGTTGATTCTCGTTGCCGCGCCCGACATCTACGACGGGACCCTTGCCCTTGATCCTGGTCATCCATTTCCCGCCGTGGCATTCCTGATTCTGCTCGGCGCCTTCCTCGCGTTGCTGGGCTTCGGAGTGCTGAGGCGATGGCGCTGGATATTCTGGTTGATCCTGCTCGCATTCCTGTCCGGGAGCCTCCGCGCGATCGCCTCTGCGCTCGAGCTGACCGACGTGCTGCAGCCTCAAGGGCCCACCTGGTATGTCGAGCTGCAAGCCGGTATCGGTGTGGTCCAGGTCGTGATCGCGATCGCGATGATCGCGGGCTACAGAAAGGCCGGGGTGTGGGGAGCTTTCTAGACTCTCAGAACAACCGAAGGAGGGCCGCTGTGGCGGCGGCCACGACGATGACGGCGAGAAACGGGGCACGCAACAGGACTGCGATCAGAGCCGCGCTTAGGGCTGCAGCGCGGACATCGAGAACCAGGTGCTGGCCCGACGAGAACGTCTGGACGGCGATTAGCGCAGCGAGCAAGGCGACAGGGAGAAGTGGGACCGTGCGCTGGATGCGGGCGTCCTGCAGCCATCGCGCGGGCAGCGCGAGCCCGGCCAGCTTCAGCGCATAGCAGGCAGCCGACGCGACCAACACGCCCGCCCAAGTCATCTGGATTTTCTAGCGAGCCCGTAGACGCCGATGAGCCCGGCGACTATGAGCAGGGGGATTCCCGCCGGCACGAATGGCAGGCAGATCAGCGCCACCAGCCCTGCCGCCATTGCGATTGCCAGTGGCTCGCGCGCCCGGAGCCGCGGCGCCAGAAGAGCGAGGTAAGCAGCCGGGGGCGCCGCGTCGAGACCCAGCACCTTCGGGTCCGGCAGGGCGCTCGTCGCGAGCGCCCCGATCAAGGTGCCCACGTTCCAGAAGGCGAAGAGAAGGAGGCCGGTCACCCAGTACGCCAACCGGCTTTCGCTCTCATCGTCCCGCGCGATGGCCATCGCGGTGGTCTCATCGATGACGAGCTGCGCGGCCGTGAACCTGCGCATGCCGCTCACCCTGAGCAGCGTCGACAGGCGCACTCCATAGAGCGCGTTGCGCGTACCGAGCAGGGCTGCAGTGGCCGCACCGGCCCAGATGCTGCCGCCCGTCCCGACGATGCCAACGAGGGCGAACTGCGAGGCACCCGTGAACATCAGGAGTGAAAGCGCCATGGTCTGCAGCAGCGACAATCCCGACGTGGTCGAGATCGCGCCGAACGACAGGGCGTAAGCGCCGGAGGCGATCGCGATGCTCAATGCATCGCGACCGATTTTTCAGCGGGCGGGACTCGATACCGCTTCTGCCACGTGCAGAAGTTAACCGTCTTCCGTCGGCGGTCAGCGCGTGTTACTTGGTGGTGACCGCTGCTCCCGATGGAGACACGACCCACCACAGGGCGCCGAAGCCATTGATGCCCTGCCCGTTCGCGTCACCCGGCGAGTCCACATAGAAGTAGTACAGAGGGTGTCCGGAGTAGGTCACCTGTGTCATTCCGTCTGTGCGCGTTGTGGTGCCCAAAAGCGCAGCCCTTGCGCCGGCACCCGCCCGGGGAGCGCCGGCCGTAAGGACGGGCGGCCAAAACCGGGCGCAATACGTATAGCAAGTGGAGTCCTGTCCGGTGTCTTCGGCGAACAGGTACACGGTCTTGCCGGTTCCATCGACCATGATCTTGCCCAGCCCGGCATGCGTGCCCACCGCGATAGTCACCGTCGTGGTGACAGGGCTTGGCGATGGGCTCGCCTCTGGACTTGGTGTTGGGCTCGCGGTTGCTGTCGTCGGCGTCGGGCCGCCGCACGCCGAGCCGAGGAGCGCGGCTGCAACGACGCTCATGACCAGAACTTTCGATCGCACCGGGATGCTCGCGACCATGCCGCATAAGTTAATCGTTGTCTCGAGCGCATCGCCCGGAAGTGTTACTTGGTGGTGATCGCTGCCCCCGCCGGAGAAAGGACCCACCACAGGGCGCCAAAGCCGTTGACGCCCTGGCCTGTCGTGTCCCCCGCCTTCTTGTCCTGGATGAAGTAGTACAGCGGGTGGCCGGCGTAGGTCACCTCGACCTTGCCGTCGGTGCGCGTCGTCGTCCCCAACAAAGATGCTGTCGCGCCCGTCCCCGCAATCGGCGCGCCGGTCGTGAGCACGGGCGGCCAGATCGAGGCGCAGCTCGTGTAGCACGTAGAAGCTGTCCCCGTGTCCCGGACGAACAGGTAGACCGTCGTACCTTCGCCATCAACCAGGATCGCGCCCAGCTTCGCGTCGGTCGCGACCATTATCGTCTCCGGCCCTGCCGCAGGACTTGCCGCCGTTGATGGGCTGGCGGCCGCAGTCGAAGGGGTCGTGTCCCCACAAGCCGACATCATCACGGCCGTGAAAACGGTGGCCGTTGCAACGAGAAGTTTCGATGGCATTTGGATGCTCCTGAATATTTCCGAGGACACATCCCGATACCAGCCCGGGTTACGGCTGCGAAGTTATTCGGGCGTCACGTACGCGGCACTGAGGCCGCCGTCGACCAGGAACGTCGCGCCGTTCACGTAGCTCGACTCATCGCTCGCGAGGAACAGAGCTGCGTTCGCAATTTCCCTCGCCTTCGCCAGCCTTCCCATCGGCAGGTGAATGCGGCGGCGCTCGTAAGCGCCGGGCGTCTCCGAGAAGAGCCGCATGAGCAATGGCGTCTCGACCGGACCGGGGCACAGCGCATTCACGCGCACTCCCTGGCGGGCGAACTGGACAGCGAGCTCGCGGCTCATCGACAGCACTGCGCCCTTCGACGCCGTGTACGCGATCTGCGAGGTCGCGGCTCCCATCAGCGCCACGAACGAAGCCACGTTGATCACCGAGCCGCCTCCCGCCTCGAGCAGGTACGGGATCCCGTACTTGCAGCACAGGAACACTCCCTTCGCGTTCACCGCCTGCACCCTGTCCCAGGCGTCGGGCTCGGTGGTGAGTATCGAATCGTCATCGGCCGGCATGATGCCCGCGTTGTTGTAGAGGACGTCGATGCGCCCATATCGCTTCTTCGTCTCGGAATACATCGCCTGCACGCTTTTCGGATCGCTGACGTCGGCTTTGAAAAAAAACGCGTCCCGGCACTCTGAAGCCGCTTTCTCGCCGGCCTCGGCACCGACGTCGGCGACACAGACCTGCGCCCCCTCGTTGGAGAAAAGGATCGCCGCCTCGCGACCGATGCCCCCGCCGGCTCCCGTGATCACCGCTACTTTGCCGTCAAGCCTTCCCATTCGTTAGGCCTCCGTTGAGATGTACACGTTCTTGACCTCTGAGTAGCCCGCCATCGCGTGCATGCCGAGCTCGCGGCCGAAGCCCGATTGCTTGAAGCCGCCGAACGGCGTGGTGACGCGAACCGAGCTGTTCGAGTTGATTGAGAGCACGCCGGTCTCCAGCGCACGCGCCACGCGCAACGCGCGCGCGCCGTCCCTGGTCCAGATCGAGCCCGAAAGGCCATATGGGGTGTCGTTCGCGATGCGCACCGCGTCCTCCTCGTCCATGAACGGGATGACCGCGGCCACAGGCCCGAACACCTCCTCGCGCGCGACGGGGTCCTCGTTGGTTGCCGCAACGATGGTGCATGGGAACCAGAAGCCGTCACCGTCGGGCACCTTGCCTTTGAAGAGCGGCGTGCCGTTGACGAACGCAGCGACCTTGCGCCGGTGGTCCGCCGAGATCAGCGGCCCCATGTCGGTGCCCTCCTTCTCGGGGTCGCCAACCTTGAACTTCGACGTCGCATCCACCAGGAGCTTCAGGAAGCGGTCGTAGACCGATCTCTGGACCAGGATGCGCGAGCGCGCGCAGCAGTCCTGCCCGGCGTTTCCGAAGACCGCACCCGGCGCGGCAGCTGCCGCCCGCTCGAGATCCGCGTCCTCGAAGATCACGTTGGCCGACTTGCCACCGAGTTCGAGGGTCACCCGCTTGATCGTCTTGGCGGCACCCTCCATCACGCGCCGGCCGACCTCGGTCGACCCCGTGAAGCCAATCTTGGCGACGTCAGGATGGGCGATCAATCGCTCTCCGGCCACCGAGCCGGGGCCGACCACCACGTTGACCACGCCTTCGGGTATGCCTGCCTCAAGCGCCAGCTCGGCGAAGCGGAGGGCGGTGAGCGGTGTCAGCTCCGCGGGCTTGAGGACGACCGTGTTGCCGCAGGCCAGCGCCGGACCGAGCTTCCAGCTGGCGAGCATCAGGGGGAAGTTCCACGGCACGATGAGGCCGACCACGCCAAGTGGCTCGCGAAAGGTCAGGTCGACGCCGCCGGCGACTGGAATCGTGTCGCCATAGTGCTTCTCGACCGCCCCGGCATAGAAGTGGAAGACGTCGGCGACCATGCCCATCTCCCATCGAGAGTCGCCCAGCGGCTTGCCGACGTTCGAGGTCTCCAGCCGTGCGAGGCCGTCGATGTGCTCCTCGACGAGCGCCGCCACGCGGCGCATCAACCGGGCGCGGTCGGCAGGCTTCACGGCACGCCAGGCGGGGTAGGCCGAGCGAGCCGCGGCCACAGCGCGGTCTGTCTCCTCGACCCCCGCCCGATCGAGCTGCGCGATGGACTTTCCCGTTGCCGGGTTGAGTACCTCCAGGGCAGACGTCACCCTCGCTCGTACAGCCTCTCGCGCTCGTAGCCGGTGACCACCTTGTCGAACTGCTCCTGCTCGGTGCGCGCGTAGTTCAGGTAGTGGTCGACGACGTCGTCGCCAAACGCCTTGCGGACCATCGTCCCCTTCTCGAGCGCGTCGATGGCATCGCGCAGCGCGTGGGGGAACCTCTGCACATCGGACTCGTACGCGTTGCCGGTGAACGCCGGCCCAAGGTCCAGTTGCTGCTCGATGCCATGAAGTCCGGCAGCGATCAATGCGGCAATCGCTAGGTAAGGGTTGACGTCGGCACCAGGGATGCGCGACTCGGTGCGCAGGTGCTGGCCGTGACCGACGATGCGGAAACCGCATGTGCGGTTGTCGTGACCCCACGCCAGCGTCGTCGGCGCCCATGATGCGGCGGCATAGCGCTTGTATGAGTTGATGTTCGGCGCCAGAAAGATCGCGATCTCCGCCGCGCCCGCGATGTGCCCCGCGAGATACCTCTTGAATGTGTCCGACTCGCCGTCAAACGTGTTCTTTCCATCCTTCCAAAGGCTCGAATGGATGTGGCACGAGCTGCCGATCCAGCGATGGTCGGGCTTCGCCATGAAGGTCACGGAGCAGCCGTGCTGGTTGGCCATCTCCTTGATCCCGTTCTTGTAGATGACGTGGTTGTCGGCCATCGTCAGCGCGTCCGAGAAGTGGAAGTTGATCTCCTGCTGGCCGGGCCACGCCTCACCCTTGGAGCTCTCGACCTTGATGTCCGCTTCCTTCATACCCCTGCGGACCGCGCGGATGAAGGGCTCGTCGTAGCTGGTCGCGAGCACGTGGTAGTCGAGGATGTAGGGCACCGACGGAGTGAGGTTGGAGTAGTTCTTGGCGTGCGCCTCCGCGAACGTCTCCTTCATCAGGTAGAACTCGAGCTCGGTGCCGAACATCGGCTCGAGGCCCATCGCCTTGGCGCGCTCGATCTGCGCCCTCAACACCTGCCGCGGCGACGGCTTCACCGGCGATTTGTCGTGCCACGCGACATCGCTCAGGACCAGCGCCGTCCCTTCGAGCCAGGGGATCCGCCGGAGCGTGTTGAAGTCGGGGACCATGTCGAAGTCGCCGTATCCGCTCTCCCAGTTCGCCATGGCGTAGCCGGGCACGGGGTCCATGTCCATGTCGACCGCGAGCAGATAGTTACAGCCTTCGACCGCCTCCCCCTTCGCGGCGGATTCCATGAAGTATTCGGCGTCGACGCGCTTGCCCATCAGGCGGCCCTGCATGTCGGTGAAGGCGACGACGACGGTGTCGATGTCGCCCTTCTTGACCGCGGCGCCCAGCTGCTCTTTGGTCAGCACGTGCCTACCCCTTGTTGTGACGTTGGCGGCTGCGAGCACGGGCGACGAACCGCTCGAACAGTTTCCTGGCCCACGGGAGGTCGCCGGTGAGCTCCTCCGGGTGGCACTGGACGGCGACGATCAGACCATCAGCAGACTCGAGGCCTTCGATCGTTCCGTCATCGCCGGTCGCTGTCTGCCTCAGCCCTGGCGCGACCGAACGAACCGCCTGGTGGTGAAGGCTGTTGACCTGGATCTCCCTGCCCTCCGCGGCCTGCCCCAGCTCGGATGCCGGATCGACCGCGGCCGTGTGAGCAAGGTGCTTGCGTCCGAAGGCGCGCACCTCGTGGCCTTCGAGATGCTGGATGAGGGAGCCGCCCATGGCCACGTTGATCACCTGCTGGCCGCGGCACAGGCCAAGCACCGGGACCTCCTGCTTTCGAGCCTCGTTGAAAAGCCTGATCTCGGTGTCATCCAGCTCCGGATCGATGTCTCCAAGCTTGTCGTCCGGCTCTTCGCCGTACCGGGCCGGGTCGACGTCCCAACCGCCGGGCAGCAGGAGCCCATCCAGGCCGGCGATCGAAGGGGTTCCGGGCGGCAGGTACACGGCCTCGGCGCCGGCCGCCTCGACGGCGCGGCCGTACGTCAGGTAGTAATCAGCCTCCCGCTTGGGGCTCGTCGTGACTCCGATCTTCGGCCGAGTTCGGTCCATCACAGATGTAAGACCATGATGGACCGAACCAGCAGCTGCTCGCCTCGTCAGGCTTTGATCTCCGAGACGCTCGTCTTGCCGTAGCCCTCCGTCTCCGGGTGGCCGTGCTCGCCAAGCGTCAGCGCGAACTCCTCTTCCGGCGAGAGCACCAGGCGGTGCCGGCCGACCAGGGCGAAGTAAACGATGCCGATCGCGAAATAGACCAGCGTGCCAACCACGCCTGGCCGGTACGCCTCGTTTGCATAAAGCGATATCAGCGAGATCACGGCGATTACGCCTGCGATCCCCGCGCCCCACACGCCGACGGGGCTGCGATATGGCCTGTTGATGTTTGGCAGGTTGCGGCGCAGCAGGATGAACGAAAGGCACTGCATTGCATACGAGATGACCGCACCGAACACCGCCATGTACAGGAGGGCGCCCACGATCTGGCCTGCGACCAGGCCGCCCGCCAGACCCAACTGGTAGACCAGGATTGCGAGCGCCAGCCCGACGACCCCGCCGGCGATCAGCGCGATATGCGGAGTCTTGAGCGTGGGATGGGTGAGGGACAGGAAGTGCGGGAAGTAACCCGCGCGAGACAGAGAGTACGTGTTGCGTCCGTACGCGTAGATGATCGTGAAGAAGCTCGCGATCAGCCCGATCAGCCCGAACAGGGCGAGCAGGGCGGCGCCGGTGTTGTCGCCGTAGACCGCCTTGAAACCGTCAAAGAGTGGAGTGGCTGAAAGGCCAATGACCTTGGCCCCGCCACCGACTCCGCCGTTCAGCAGGAAGGTGAGAGCGCCGGCGACCACCAGCGTGGTGAGGCCCCATATGGTTGCCCGAGGGATGTCGCGCTTGGGGTCGTGTGACTCCTCCGCCGCCAGCGGCAGCTCCTCGATGGCCAGGTAGAACCAGATGGCAAACGGGATGGCAGGAAAGATGCCTGCGATGCCGAAGGGCA
>JBDUAO010000206.1:0-2912 GCA_040004595.1 Candidatus Dormiibacterota bacterium
CTCAACATCGCCCTTCACGCGGCCCTCGAATCCAAGAAGGCGATTGCCATCTTCAGCCTCGAGATGTCCAAGGAGCAGCTCACCGAACGGCTGCTGACCGAGCAGGCCCAGATCGACGCTCAGCGACTCCACCGCGGACAGTTGAGCGAAGCCGAGTACGACAGGGTTTCGAACGCGCTTGGGCCCCTGGGTGAAGCCGCGATTTTCATCGATGACACGCCCTCGATGGACGAGTTGACCCTTCAGCTCAAAGCGCGGCAGGCCAAGATGCGGCACAACATCGACATGATCGTGGTCGACTATCTGCAGCTCATGCATGGCCGCTCGCGCGGCGACGACAACCGGGTGCAGGAAGTCTCGTCCATCTCTCGCGCCCTCAAGGGCCTGGCCCGAGAGCTGCGCGTTCCCGTGATCGCCATCTCCCAGCTCAGCCGCGCGCCTGAACAGCGTCCAGACAAGCGGCCGATCCTCAGCGACTTGAGAGAGTCGGGCGCGATTGAACAGGATAGTGACGTTGTAATGTTTCTTTTCCGTCCCGAGTACTACAAGTCTGAGGAGCGGCCCGGAATCGCCGAGGTGATCATCGCCAAACACCGCAACGGCCCCACCGGGACGATCGAGCTCAAGTTTCGCCGCGACCACACCCGCTTCTACAACCTGGAGACCCGCCGGCCAGAACCCGGTACCGAATAACCAGGATGGTCATCATCCTGGTCGGCGGCCAATGGGGCGACGAGGGCAAAGGCAAGGTCATCGACTACCTCGCCGCCAAGGCCAACATGGTCATCCGCTCCCAGGGCGGCAACAACGCCGGCCACACCGTCATCACCGAGGACGGCGAGTTCAAGTTCCAGCTCATCCCGTCGGGCATCCTCTACCCCGGCTGCACCTGCATCATCGGCAACGGCGTCGTCGTCGACCCGATCGTCCTCCTCCGCGAGATCTCCCAGCTGAAAGAGCGCGGAATCGATCCCAAGAACCTGATCGTCAGCGAACGGGCCCACATGGTGATGCGTTATCACCCTCTCTTCGACCAGCTAGAGGAGGAGTCGCGTGGCGACGACCGTCTCGGCACCACGTGGCGCGGTATCGGCCCCGCCTACGCGGACAAGATTCGCCGCATTGGCTTTCGCATCGGCGACCTTCAGAAGGAGGGCTTCATGCGCAAGAAGCTCGACTTCGTCGTCGGCCAGGTGAAGAACCCGATCCTCGCCAAGCTTTACGACAAGGAGCCATACGACTGGGAAAGCATGCTCGAGGAGTACCTGGGCTACGCCAAGCAGCTGGACCCGTACATAAAGGACACGTTCCCGATGATCCAGGACGCCCTCGACAGCGGCGTCAACATCCTGCTGGAGGGCGCCCAGGCCACCATGCTCGACCTCGACTTCGGCACCTATCCCTACGTCACGAGCTCCAACCCCACCGCCGGCGGCGCCCTGACCGGCAGCGGCATCGCCCCCACCCGGGTCGACCTGACCGTCGGAGTCTTCAAGGCCTACACGACGCGCGTCGGCTATGGCCCCTTTCCATCCGAGCTCCTGAACGAAACCGGCGACCAGATCCGCGAGCGCGGCCACGAGTTCGGCACCGTCACGGGCCGGCCCCGCCGCATCGGCTGGTTCGATTCCGCGGTCGCCCGGTACGCGGTGCGCATCAACGGCGTCGGCCGCGCCGCCCTGATGCGCCTCGACATCCTCGACGACCAACCACTCCTCAAGATCTGCACCGCCTACGACTTCCGCGGGGAGCGACACAACCACCCCCTCGCCAACATCTCCCATTACAAGCACTGCGCGCCGGTGTACGAAGAGATGCCAGGCTGGGAGGCACCGATCGGCTCCGCGCGGTGCTGGGAGGACCTGCCTCCGCGATGTCAGGACTACGTCGTGCGAATCGGCGAGCTGATCGGAGCGCCGATCGACCTGATCGGCACCGGCCCGCGCCGCGACCAGTTCGTCACTCGGGGAAAGCAGCTCTTCGCCTGAAGATTTCCGGCTTTGATGTAACCAAACGGCCGGCCGAGGTGTCTTGACCTATGTGGCCCACGCCTTGACCGCCCCTGGAGAGCGTCCGCTCTACGAATTGGCAACGATGGGCGATGCAGACGCGTTCGATGCTTTGATCGGTCCCCTGGTGGAACCGGCCTTGCGGCTCGCGCACTCGATGCTGGGCGATCGCTGGGAAGCTGAGGACGCCACACAGGAGGCTGTGACCAAGGCCTGGCGCAAGCTCGGCCAGCTGCGGCCCGGCATGCCGGTGCGGCCGTGGTTCCTGACCATCGTCGCCAACCAATGCCGCAACATGCGGCGGACTCACTGGTTCCGGACCCTGCGAGTGCCAGATGTCCTGCAGCGCGCAGGCGAACCCGACGCCGAGAGGCTGGACCTCGAGCGCGCAGTAGCCAATCTGTCGTTCAAGGATCGTCAGGCGATCTTTATGCACTTCTACCTCGACCTTCCCGTGGAGGAGGTAGCTGCCGTGCTCGGAATCTCTGCCTCGGCCGCACGCGCCCGTATCTACCGGGCATGTCACCGCCTGCGGCCAGGTCTCGTCGAGGAGGGTCGATGATGGACAAGCTTCGAGACGATCTTCGCGTCCTGTACAGCCGGCAGCAGGCTGAGATGGGCGACCTGCACGAAGCGCGACAGCGCATTATGCGGGTCGCCCTTGCAGGCAAAGATGAGCCGGCTTTGGGCCGGGTGCATTTCGCTGCTGGGATCGCCGCCGTCCTCCTCGCCGCCCTGGTGTTGGGGACGTTCGCATACATTCGAGCAGGTGGCGGGATTCACCTGGTGGCTCCGCCCAAAGTGTCCCCGGTGCCGAGCGCCTTGCCCACGGCCGGCCCCAAGACGTCCGCTGCACCGGCGGGCTACGCCATCCTCGACGTCGCTCCTCTGGACGCTTTATCG
>JBDUAO010000100.1:0-9768 GCA_040004595.1 Candidatus Dormiibacterota bacterium
CGTCGAGGAGCTTGACCAGCCGGTAGACGACGCTCAGCGTCGGCACCGGCACGCCGGCCTCGCCGGCGAGCTCGACGACAGCGCCGACCAGCGCGTCGACCTCGAGAGGGCGGCCGGCATCGAGGTCCTGCAGCATGGAGGTCCTGTGCTCGCCTGTGGCGGCGGCGCCATTCATGCGTTTCTCGATGGTCAGCGGCACCTCGATCCCCAGGGCGCGGGCCACTGCGTCCACCTCTTCCATCAAAATCCGCACGAGGTCGCGCGTTGTCGGTGAGGTGACCATCTCCGCGAGCGTCGCGCGCGTGAGCGCGCTGAGCGGATTGAGTGTCGCGTTGCCGAGCAACTTCAGCCAGATCTCATTCCTTATACGCGTCTGTACAGGGGCCTTCAGACCCGCTTTCACCAGCATCGACGAGATCGCCTGCACGCGCTCGCTTCTCGAACCGTCGGGTTCGCCGAGCGAGAACCGATTGC
Organism: Candidatus Dormiibacterota bacterium; assembly: GCA_040004595.1. Lineage (GTDB taxonomy): Bacteria > Chloroflexota > Dormibacteria > Dormibacterales > Dormibacteraceae > Palsa-872. Next base: position 475 of record JBDUAO010000100.1, read on the forward strand.
CGTCGAGGTGCTCGATGACGCCAGGCTCGACAACCTGGGCCGCGGGATAGGCAATGCACCCGACCACCTGGCGGTAGTGGATGTTTCGCGCGATGATCCCGCCTGGATCGACGGACTCCAGGTGTCGATCCTCGAAGTACCACCACGGAATTCCGTTCTGCACACCGACGACGCAGGCGTCATTCGCAAGCGCCCCCCCGATCGTATCCGCGACTTTGGGGATCGAATGCGCTTTCAAAGTGAGAAAGACCACATCCGCGCGTGCGATCGCCCTCATGTCATCGGTGCACTCGGGCCGGGCCGTGAACTCATCGCCGCCGCTACGCACTGTCACGCCCCGAGCCTGCATCGCCGCAAGATGCGGGCCGCGGGCGATGACGATGACTTCCTCTCCGCCGCGTGAGAGGTACGCGCCGAGCAGACCTCCAATCGCTCCCGCGCCGACGACGGCGACGCTCATCTCGTCATTTCGGGTTGAGCGCTGCGGCGACGGCTCGGCGCTGGATCTTGCCCGTGGCGGTGGTCGGGATCTTGTCGACGATGAAAAGCTTCCTGGGCACCTTGTAATCGGCGAGGCGTTCGCGCGCGAAAGCGATCAGCTCTTTCTCCGGCACCGGCTCCTTGAGCACCACCGCCGCGACGACCTCCTCGCCCCAGGCGGGGTGCGGTGAGCCGAACGCCACCGCCTCAGCGACAGCAGGGTGCTGCATGAGCACATCGTCGATCTCGCGCGGCGCGATCTTCTCGCCGCCGCGATTGATCATCTCTTTGAGCCGCCCGATCAACGACAGGTAGCCGTCGGCGTCGATGGTGCCTTGGTCGCCGGTCCGAAACCAGCCTTTGGTGAAGGACGCGGCGTTTGCCTCGGGGTTGTTCGAGTAGCCGTCGATCACGTTCGCGCCGCGGATGAGCACCTCGCCTGCGGCCGCGCTTCCGTGCGAAAGCAGCGCGCCACCCTCGGACATGATTCCGAGCTGAACGCCCGTTCCGGTGCCCACGGAGCCAGGCCTGCGCCGGGCGGGCGGCAGCGGGTTGGAAGCCATCTGGTGCGAGGCCTCTGTCATGCCGTAAGCCTCGAGCACCGGGGCTCCGAATCTCGACTCGAGCTGGGCCATGGTCTCCGGCGACAGGGCGGACGAGCTCGAGCGGATGAATCGCAGCCGATCGGCACCGGGAGGTCGCTCGCCACGATTGCGCATGAGCAACATCTGGTGCATCGTGGGGACCGCCGAGTACCAGGTTGCGCCGTGCGCGTGCAGCGTCGTCCAGAACGTCATGGGGTCGAACTTTGGCGGCACGACGACCAAGCCGCCGGAGCGGAAGGTGGCCGTCGTCGAGGCCATGAGCCCGTGGATGTGGAACAGCGGCATGACGCAGAGCGCGATGTCGTTCGAAGCCAGTTCGTAGGTGGATGCGATGTTGCCGGCCGACGCGAACAGGTTGCGGTGCCGGAGGGGAACGAGCTTCGGCCGGCTGGTGGTTCCGCTGGTGTGCAGGACGAGCGCGATGTCGTCGTCGCCGGGCGAGCCGGCGGTCCTGGATCGGTCACGGGGTGCGTCGCTCTCCAGCGCCAGCCTGCCGTGGACGTCCATGTGAGCCTCGACAAGGCCGACGCCGGCAGGCATCGCTTGGCGCACGGCCTGGCCCTCGCCGGGTGGAACGATCACGACGCGCGCCTCGGTGTCCTGGAGGTAGAAGCGGAACTCATCCTCTTTATAGGCGGCGTTGAGCGGAGCGGCTGTCCCCACCGTCGCGGCGGCGAGAAACAGAACTATCGCCTCTGCGCTGTTGGGCAGCACGAGCGCCACCCTGTCCTCCCGCCCCACGCCGAGCTGGGCCAGGTGGTCGGCTGCGGCGGCGACCTGCTGGCGGAGGTCGCGATAGGTCAGGCGAGCTCCGTTGGGGACGGCGATGGCCGGGTCGTCGCCTGCACCGTGCTGCAGCAGGTCAAGCAGGGTTTGTGCGGCCATCGCTCCAATCGTACGGTCCCCGCAACGTGCAATCGGGTTGGTGTGCGTTGTCTGTTAGATGGGGATCTCTCTGCACCCTGAGCACCTGAAGCGTTACCGCGACCTGGCGGTGCTCGTCGCCAAGTATGGTCGCCCGGGCATGGTCAAGCAGGTCGGTCTGGACGAGGCAATCGATCCAACTGAGCCCACCGCCCCATCGGACGGTGACCCCAGGTCGCTGGGTGAAGCCCTCGCCAAGGACCTCGAGAAGATGGGGCCAACGTATATCAAGCTCGGCCAGCTGCTCTCGACTCGATACGACATTTTGCCCGAGGCGTATTGCGACGCCCTTGCCCGCCTGCAGGACGACGTCAAACCATTTCCCTTCGAAGAGGTGGAGCAGATAGTCAACGGGGAGATCGGGCTGCGAATCTCGAAGGCCTTCTCCGAGTTTGAATCAGTTCCGATCGCCGCCGCGAGCTTGGGACAGGTGCATCGGGCAAGCCTTCCCGACGGTCGCCCCGTTGCGGTGAAGGTGCAGCGACCCGGCATCCGCAAGACGATTGCCGAGGATCTTGACGCGCTCGAGCAGATTGCCGATTGGGTTGACGCGCACACCGATTTCGGTAAGCGTCACCGTCTTCGCGGCATGCTCGACGAGTTTCGCAAAAGCCTGGTGAGAGAGCTCGACTACCGTCGGGAGGCGCAGAACCTCGTCACCCTCGGCAAGAACCTCGAGGAGTTCGAGCACATCATCGTGCCCAAGCCAATCGACGATTACACGAGCAGCCGGGTCTTGACCATGGAGTACGTCAAGGGCGTCAAAATCACCAAGCTGAGCGACGTCGCAAAGCTGGAGCTGCCCGGCAAGCAGCTGGCGGATGAGCTATTTCGGGCCTACCTGAAACAGATTCTCATCGACGGTTTTTTTCACGCCGACCCGCACCCTGGCAATGTGTTCGTGACCGACGACGGCCGGGTTGCGCTGCTGGACCTCGGGCAGGTCGGCTACGTCACACCACGTCTCCAGGAACACCTGACCCAGCTCATCTTCGCGGTGAGCGAAGGGCGGAGCGACGACGTGGTCACGTACGCGCTGCGCATATCTGAAAAGACACCGATGTTCGACGAGATGGGCTTTGCGCGAGGAGTGGCCGACCTGGTCGCGACGCAGCAAGACACGACCATCCGGCAGGTCGAGGTGGGAAAGATAGTCCTCAACATTCTCGAGGTGTCTGGCAGGTTCGGCCTCGTCGTCGCGCCCGAGCTGTCAATGCTCGGCAAGGCCCTTTTGAATCTGGACCAGGTGGGCTACAAGCTCGACCCCGACTTCAAGCCCAATGAGGCGATCCGCGAGAGCGCAGGGGAGATCATGCGGCAGCGCATGGAGAAGAGCCTTTCGCCCGGCCACCTCTTCCAGAACATGCTCGAGATGAAGGACTTCGTCGAACGTATGCCGGGTCGGGTCAATCGAATCCTGGACGCCATCGCCAACAACGAGGTCGAGATCCGGGTCCAGGCGATCGATGAGAAAAAGCTGATCAGCGGATTTCACAAAATCGCAAACCGCATCACGATGGGTATCTTGATGGCCGCGCTGATCATCGGGGCCGCGCTGCTGATCAGGGTCCCGACGAGCTTCCAACTGTTCGGTTATCCGGGGATAGCAATCATCTTCTTCACGATTGCCGCGCTCGGTGCGCTGGGCCTGATGGTGCAGATCCTGAGGGACGACACACCCGCCTAGTTCGAACCGCTCCCTCGCAGGCTGTCGCGCAGCCGGCTCAGGATCGGGTGGATCTGGTGGGCGCCGATGACCGAGGTCGTGTCGACTTGCCAATCACGCTTCGCGAGGACAAACGGGTGGCCTTGCTCGCCGCCGATCGAACCATGGCCCCCGGCCTGGTTCTCGAAGTTGACCTGCCTGCCGTCCTTGAACGCCCCGAATGCGATCAGGTCGCCCGACATGTCGAACGAGTTCAATCGCGACAGCTGTGAGAACAGAATGTCGGGGTCGTCGTATTGGGCCAGCACGGGCTTGATCGCCTCGCCGCGCAGCTCCTCGCCGGCTGTGAGAAATACATCTGCGTCACCGTCCCGGGCCATCACGAGCGCCACCGTATCTAGGCTCGCGACGCTCGTGGCCAGGCCAGGGAATTGCGAGGTTAGCTCGGAGTACGAGAAGCGTCGGGGACGGTCGGCAAAGTAAATGTGGGACAGACCGCCCGAGCTGGGGATGTTCACCTGGCCGACCGCCTGGTCTCTGGGCGGGCCGAAAGCCTTGCCCTTCATCTCCTGAACCCGGTATCCAGGCAACCAACCTGCTACGAGCTCGCCGAACGCTTGGGGGCTTACATGATTGAACGGAACCGTGTCGATCTGGCCGTGATCAGACAGCACCACGAGCTCGTAGCCGTGCTTGCGGGCCTTCGCGATCTTCTTGATCGTGTTGTCGACGTGCCGCAAAATGCGAAGCGCGTAGCTGTCGTCGGGCCCGAATGCGTGACCCGTTTCGTCGAATCCATAGAAGCCCGCGTAAATCGGTGAGTAACCTTCCCGCATCGCCCTGGTCACCGCGTGTCGAGTGAGGTGGTGCACAAAGACCTCCTCCAGCACATCGCTCACCGCGTATGTCGTGGCGGCGATCCTGCCGCTGAGCCGGTTACGACTGTATGCGAGCGCTGTTTGTGCGATCGAGTCGGCGCCGTGCCACACGAGGTCCACGAGATTGAGCGGGTTGGCGAGGTAGGGAAGGACGACACGCCAAGCAGATCGAGATCCGTGTTCCTGGCCCGAGTACCGGCGGTCCTGGTAATTGATGCCGAACGTCTCGGCAGCGCCGGCGGGATAGCAGGCCGCTATCGATGCGCCGCCCTCAGCCAGGGGATGGCAGCCCTGGAAATACTTGCCGGCAACCTTCTTGAACGTTGAGCCGGCCCCGAACTGAACGAGCAGCTGTTGCTCGCGGTCCCACCACCGGAAGCTGGGGATCTCGGAGTTATCGCCATACAGGATGCCTGCTTGCACGAATGGCGTCGTCGACGGGATGCCGCACCGGTAGCGGTGCATCTCGTAGCCCTCGGTCTCCATCAGGGCCTTGATGAACGGCATGTCGCCTTCCCGCAACGCTTGCTCCAGGGAATCGGCGCCCAGGCCGTCGATGTGTAAGACCACGAGGCCGCGGCCTCGCAGCTCAGTCACCCCTGCGGTCCCCGGTGTCGATTTCCGCGAACACAGGTAGATGATCGGAGCCGCGCACCTTCAACGCCCACGCGTGATGCTCAATATCGAATGCGCATTTCATATAGATAGCATCGAGCTTCTGTGACGTCCAGTGGGTGCGCCGGACAGCCCTGGTCAGCTCGACCAACTCCGCCGACTTTGCCGCGGTCCTGATGCGGCGCCACATCTGGAGGCGGGGCATCCCGAAAGTATTGAGGTCGCCGGCCACCAACGTCAGAGGCACGGCCGGCCGACCCTGCATGTCAGCGACGACCGCTCCGAATTGCTCGAGCTTGTGTGTAAAACCAATCACGTCCAGATGCACAACGTAAACGCGCATAGCTTTGGATTCCGCGCGGAGCGCGATTCGCCTCTGCGGTGGGATCGCCCGCAGCAGGGTTCGCTCGGCGCGCGTCATCGGGAGGACGCCCGCGCTGGTGAGCGCGACGACCTCGGGCGCGCTTGGTTCGAATGCCTCGGGGCGCCAGATCAGCGCGTTGCCCTGGTCCCGACCGCGAAGCATTTGGGCGGTGGCCTGAAAGGATCGGAACCGGGGCCCCAGGACCTCGGCGATCGCGTCGGCGTCAGGCCGGCCATCGTGGATCGAGGCCTCCTGGAGGGCGAACAGATCCACGTTCTCGAAGTCGGGATGGCTGCCCACCGCATCCATGACCTCCGCGAGCCGAAGCCCGAGCTGGATGTTCCACGTGCAGATGCGCATCTGTGCAGCATCACACCAAGGCCGGGGAGCGCGCCTCCCACAGTGGTACTAGCCGCCGCGCGCCTTGCGTTCCTCTCTCACTCTTCGCATCGGCTGGTCCGCAGGTGGCTTCTTGCCGGCGAACCAATGCTGGATTTCAGCGCTGGCCTTGATTCACGCCGAGTCTACAATCGCCCCCACAGTCAAGACTCAAGGAGGTTGCCATGTGGGTGCTGTTCCAGGTCCCGTGCCCAACGCCCGACGGCCAGAGTGCGGAAGACCTCTATCAAAAGCGCGTGAGGCTTATCACGCCAGAGATGAGGGCTGACGCCGTATCCAGGGGCTGCAGGTTTCATCGCGCCTGGCATGCGACGGACGGTTCTGCCTTTTACGCCGTGGCTGAATGGGAAACCCGAGAAGGCGCGCAAGCATTCTTCAACGCGTGGGACATCCGGGACGAGCCGGGCGAAACCGCGGTTTACCTGGAAGGGGACGTGGGCCTCGTCCCGCTACCCGAGATCCGCCCCTGAGGGCGGCGCCCTAGAGCCAGCCGCGCCGCCTGAAGTAGTAGAGCTGTATCACCACCGACGCCACCATGGTGCCGACCCCGATGAAGAAGGCTTGCGTCGGCGTCTCCAGGGTCCCCGTAAGGAACAGGAAGTTCATGCCATAGAAGCCTGTAAGAAACGAGATGGGCAGAAAGATGCTCGCGATGACCGTCAGCGTTTTCATCGTGTTGTTCAAACGGTTGGAGACGGTGGACAGATAGACGTCCATCGCGCCGGTGAGCAGGTCGCGCAGGGAATCGACGGTCTCGTACTGGCGGATCAGGTGGTCGTGAACATCGCGCCAGTAGAGCGTCAGCTCGTCGCCATGGATGTCCATCGAATGGGTGATCAGGCGCTGGAAGAGGTCCCGCTGGGCGCCGATGAACTTGCGGAGCTCGATGACCTGGTGCTTGAGCTTGTAGATGTCGGCCAGTAGCTCGGGCGTGGCTTTGTCCAGGATCTCGTCCTCGAGACTGTCGATGCGATCGTCGAGCGTCTCGAGCAGAGGAAACAGCGAATCGACGAGCTGGTCGATCACCAGGTACTGGAGAAATCCTGGATTTCCTTTCGTCAGCTCGGGGGATTGTCTGATCCTGGCAGCCAGCTCGACCAGAAGCGCGGCGGGCTCGTCGTGAACAGTGACCAGGTAGTCCTTCGACACGAACATGTGGTGTTCCTGAAAAGTGATCTCCTGGTCTCTTGCGAGAGTCGCCGTAAAGATGACGATAAAGGTGTACCCGTGGTACTCCTCGAGCTTTGGCCGCTGGTCCTGGTGCTTGATGTCCTCGATCGTCAGGTGGTGAAAGCCGAAGACTTTTTCGAGAAGCTCGAGATCCTTGTCGTCGGGGCCCTGGATGTCCAGCCAGAACCCGTCCTCGTGACAAACCTTGAGCCGGGCCGCGATCGCCTTGTCGTGCGGATCGTCGAGTGAGGCGCCCTTGGTGGTTATGAGCGTGCGCACGTGAGCCCTACTGTAGCGTTGACGCGATGAGCAGCCTCGTGGCTCGGCTTTCGAAGCCGTCGATGGACTGGCTGCTGGTGTTCGTTCCCGTGTCGATCGTCGCCGATCTGCTGGGTCAGCCCGTCTTCGTCTTTATCACCGCAGGCTTCGCCATCGTTCCGCTCGCCGGCCTCATCGGGCGGTCGACCGAGCAGATCGCGAATCGGGTAGGCCCTCGCCTCGGCGGCCTGTTGAACGCCACGTTCGGCAATATCACCGAGCTCATCGTGGCCGTCCTGCTGATCAGGGCGGACAACTTCTTCATCGTCAAGGCATCGCTGATCGGTTCGATCCTCGGCAACCTGCTCCTGGTGCTCGGGATCTCGTTCATCGTCGGCGGATTTCGTCACAAGGAGCAGCATTTCAACCCTCGGGCGGCAGGCGTTCATTCGGCATCGCTGCTGCTGGCGGTCGCCGGCCTGCTGATGCCGGCCCTCTTGGTCCTGACCACACCGAGCGTCGGGTTCGTTCAGAAAGAGGTGGTCAGCGGGATCGTCGCGATCGTCCTGATCGTCCTCTACGTGGCCGCCCTGGTATTCACCGAGATCACGCACGCGCACCTCTTCGAGAGCAAAGACGCTGAAGACACGGCCGCTCTCTGGTCGATGCGGACATCGGTGATAGTGCTGGTGGTCGCTGCGCTCCTGGTCGGGCTCGAGTCGGAGTTCCTGGTCGGCTCGCTGAGTCCGGCGATAGATGCGCTGAGGCTACCCCCGATCTTCGTCGGCCTCATCCTCATACCCATCATCGGCAATGCCGCCGAGCATTCTTCCGCGATCTTCTTCGCGGTCAAGAACCGGCTCGACGTCACGCTGGAGATCGCGGTCGGCTCGTCGACCCAGGTGGCGATGTTCGTCGCCCCGATCCTGGTGTTCGTCAGCCTCGCCCTCGGCCACCCCATGGACTTCGTCTTCACAGCGTTCGAAATCGCGGTGGTGTCGGTCGGCACTCTCATCGTCGCCCTGATCGCTGTCGAAGGACGCAGCAACTGGCTGTCGGGCCTGCAGCTGGTCGGCGCCTACGTCATCATCGCCGCGGCCGGCTTCTTCATCAAATCCGCCAGCTGAGAATAAGAGAGGACCATTCGGACCGCTCCAGGTTAGGCTCGCTCCTGCCGGCTTTGGCACACGACGCAGCGAGTCGACTCGGGCAGGAACTTCAGGCGCTCCTCCGAAATCTTCTGGCCGCAGTCCTCGCAAACGCCGTACTCGCCTGTGGCCTTGCGGCTGGTCGCGCGCTCGGCCTGAAGGCGAGTCTCATCGAGGAGGCGCTGGACGCTCTCGGTCGTCGCTCGGTCGCTGAGAACCTGCGCGAAGTCGGACTCCCCAAAACCCTTGCTCACGACCCCAGCCTAGACCTCCGCGGGCGCGAAATCCACCCCAAAAAGCCCCCTACCTTAATGGGAGGGGTCAGGGAGATGGACCTGACCAGGCAGGGCCGTCAGGTTCGGACGTCGGTGCTCGCGACCACGCCCTCGTCGTCCCACCCGTGCCACCCATGGGGTTCGATCCAGGCGCTGACCCGCTTGGCTCTCCGGTTGGCAAAGGCCTTGCCGGTGTACCTGAGGCAGAGCCTGTCGATGTCGGTCAGAGCGGTGTCCTCGGCTATCCGGACCACCTCTCCATACAGGCTCACATGCCGATACCAGTCCTGGCCGAGCGCCGTCAGGCTGGCCTTCGGGTTGGCTCGCAGCCAGCGGAGGCGGCTGCGCCCCTCGTGCATGTTGACGAGGATCAGGCCGTCCTCCCAGTCGTACCAGGTCGCCACCGTCATCGGGTAACCGTCAGGCCGCAGGCATGCGATGACGGCGGGATTGGGCCTCCTCAAGAATTCAATGACGGACGGCGGCAACTCGATCACCTAACAGATTCTGCA
>JBDUAO010000015.1:0-30500 GCA_040004595.1 Candidatus Dormiibacterota bacterium
TCGAGAAGATCGCCAACGAGCTCAAGGAAGACGAGCGGCTGCGTTACGAGGTTCAGGCTATTCGCGAAAAGCTTTACGTCCAGTGACAACCCTTTCCACACTTTGTTGGACTGGGCAGGGGAGAAGCAGCGCGTTGGCTGGACCAACAGGATTACTCCACAGCGAGAACACAGGACTTGGCATGGGAGAGGGCAGTTGCCAAGCGTTTATCCCCCGCGCGGATCGAACTGTAAATGATCTCGACATCCACAGTGTCCACAGCGCTTACTGTTATGGACTACTGATGATTTCAATCAAGAGAAACTCTTACAACGGGGGACAACTGTCTTGAATGCAAAAGTCATCGCTTCGCAAATGAAGGTCACTTGCCGGCCGTCTGTCCTGGGCCAGGCGCTGCAGATTGTGTCGCGTGCGATCTCCAGTAGAACGACATTGCCCATCCTGAACAACATCCTCATTGAGACCACGTCAGAAGGCCTGGCGCTCACGGCCACAAACCTCGAGATCGGGATTCGTAAGCTGGTGCCGGCCGAAGTCTCCATGGAGGGTGCCACCACGGCGCCCGCGCGCCTGCTCACGGATTTCGTCAGCACGCTACCCGACCAGGACCTGGAGATGACCCTCGACGGTGGGACCCAGTCGCTGAGCCTGCGGTGCGCCAGGTTTGACACGCATATCAAGTGCATCGAGGCGGAGGAGTTTCCGCCCGGACCCCGTCCAGACGAGGGCGATCGGCTCGAGGTTGCGCTGGATGAGTTGGTGAGCGCGGTTGAGCAGACGCAGATGGCAGCCTCCACCGACGAGGCGAGACCGGTGCTCACCGGAGTGCTGGTGCAGATCCAGGGCGGCGCACTCACCATGGCCGCCACTGATGGTCACCGTCTGGCGGTACGCAAGCTTGCCGCCACCGGTCCAGCCGACCTCGAGGCCAGCCTGATCGTGCCGGCACGTGCCCTGGCCGAGCTGTCTCGGGTGCTCAAGGGTGAGCCGGGCAAGGTCGAGATCATCATCTCGAAAGCGCGAAACCAAATCTTCTTCAAAGCCGGCACCTCCGAGCTGACCTCGAGATTGATCGATGGCAAGTATCCTAACTACGCGCAGGTTATCCCCAGCAAGAGCTCGACCAAGGTGAGGGTTTCCACGAGCGAGCTGACGCAGACGGTGCGTGCGGTATCGCTGTTCGCCCGCGACAGCGCAAACGTCATCAGGGTCAAAGCTCAGGCCGGCGCCCTGGTCTTGTCGGCGACCACCAACGAGGTCGGGGATAGCAAGGCCGAGATGGCCGCTGACGTAGACGGGTCAGACATCCAGATCGCTTTCAACGCGCGCTATGTCCTGGACGCTCTCGGGGTCATCAACGCGGACGAGGTGGAGTTGCTCTTCGACGGCCCGCTCAGCCCGGGACTGTTGCGCCCGCCTGGCAAGGAGCACTACCTCTACGTGATCATGCCCGTGCGCGTGGCGATGTCCTAAATCTGCTGCGGCGCCTCCGGCTTAGAAACCACCGAAACTACGCTCACCTAGACCTCACGCCCGGTCCCGGCGTCAACCTGTTCATCGGGGACAACGGCCAGGGCAAGACGAACCTCCTGGAGGCCGTGGCGATGCTGGCCCTGTCCGCCTCGCCTCGGACCCGGCGAGACGGTGAGGTCGTCGGCCCGATCGCTGCGGCCACCCGCATCGAAGCGGAGGTAGAGAGCGCCGGTACGGTGATCGAGCTGGCCATCTCACTGACCATTGAGGGCGACCGAGCACGTAGGGTGATAGAGGTCGATGGGGTGCGTCGCAGGGCATTCGACCTGCCTGGCCATTTTCGCGTCACCCTGTTCTGGCCCGACGATCTCGGCCTCATCAAGGCCGGGCCGGAGCTCCGAAGGCGATTTCTCAACCAGATGCTGGTCCAGGTCGAGCCGGGCTACGCCCGCGCTCTGGCAGGTCTGAAGCGGGTGCTCGAGCAGCGAAACAGCTTGCTCAAACGCATGGCTGCGGGTGAGGGTGGCGGGGAGGTCCTCGAGGCCTGGAATGCAGAGCTGGTCCGCATCGGCGGGGAGGTCTCCGCCGCACGGGCCAGGGCCGTGAAAGAGCTCGAGCCGGAGGCGGCCCGCTGCCATTCCGAAATCGCCCCGGGTGAGCGGCTTGAGATCGAGTATCAGGGGTCCCCAGTCGACATGGCCGAGGCTGTGCATAACTCCCTTGCCGAGGACCTCAGGCGTGGCACCACGAGCATCGGTCCCCACCGCGACGACCTGCTGGTGATGCTCAACGGGCGCGAGGCTCGAGCCTACGCCTCGCAGGGCCAGCAGAGGACGGCCGTCGTCAGCCTGAAGCTGGCCGAGGCGGCCCTGGTGGCCGGGCGCACCGGCGAGCGGCCCGTGCTTCTGCTGGATGACGTCCTCTCGGAGCTCGACGGCGAGCGAAGATCGGCGCTTCTGCGCCAGGTAACAGGGACGGGCCAGGTCATCATCACCTCGGTCGAGGCCGGGCCATTTCCGCCCGAGCTCATCTCGCGCGCAAGGGTCTGGAACGTCCGCGGAGGCGAAATTTCAACCTGTGGATAAACTGGGCAATATCCTCCCTCGGGTGCTGCGGCGTCAGCCGGGCGGCGGGCGCCTGCTGGGCACGCAGGTGGCATCAGCATTCCGCACTCTCATCGGGCCAGAGCCTGCCCGGCTCTGTGACCAGGTCGAGCTGAAATCGGGCACCCTATTAGTGACCACCTCGAGCCCTGCCCTCGCGCACCAGCTGAGGCTGGATTCCGAGACGATCGTCGCGCGTTTGAACGGTCTTGACCTCGGCCGCAAAGTACGAACCGTGCGCGTTCGCATCGGCCGCTCTGGACCTTCCCATGACGGTTGATGCTGCCGTGCACCCCTCCCTGAACCTCTCCGCTACGCGGGGAGGATTGTCATGAAGCTTGGGTTGGAGCAGGCGCGGGCGGCCGCGATCGGTCGGGGCACAGTGCGCGTCGTGGCGGGAGCCGGAACCGGAAAGACCGCTGTAATCGCGGAGCGCTTTCGCCGGCTGGTGGCGGGCGGCGCCCCTCCCTCCTCGATCCTGGTGATGACGTTCACCGAACGGGCGGCTGCGGAGATGCGCCAGCGAATCGAGGCCCTCATCGGCGAACCGGCGCCGGCGGTCGGGACCTTCCACTCGATAGCGCTTGGCTGGCTGCGGGCGGATGGCCGGCTGGTGGGAATACCGCCTGGCTTCCGAATCCTTACGGGCGCCGAGCGCTGGATCCTTGCTCGCGAGCTGATGTGGAAGCTCGGCGACCCTGTGCTCACCAGCGACGAGCGGCCGGACGACCTGGTCTCGCCTGCCCTTCAGGTGCTCGAGCGCTTGAAGCAGGAGCTCGTGCCGCTGAAGAGGCTCGAGGCCTGGGCGGTGGCGACTCATGCCGATGATGGCGACACGGAACTTGCCGAGCGCGTGCAGCTCATGCAGTCATGCGTCCGGCTGTTCTTGGCTTACGAGCGCGCCTGCCGCCTGCAGCGGTTGCTCGATTTCGAGGATCTGTTGACCCTGGCGGTGAAGCTCATGGAGGTGCAGCCGGCGCTGCTCAGCATTTACCGCGCGCGCTTTCCGCACGTGCTGGTCGATGAGTACCAGGATTTGAACCTGGCCCAGGAGCGCCTCGTCGAGCTGATCGCCGAAAACGGGGAGCCGTTCATCGTGGGCGATGACGACCAGAGCATCTACCGTTTTCGAGGGGCGTCTCGCGCCAGCCTCGAGCGGTTTCGCAGCCACTTTCCGGAAGCGTTGACCATCACCCTTGGACGGAACTACCGAAGCTCTCGCCGCATCGTCGCCGCTGCCGCCACCCTCATCGCCAACAACCTGGCACGGCTTCCAAAGGAGCTCAGGTCCACCAAGCCCGGTGAGAAGGTGGAGCTCTGGCTTTGCCCCGACGGAGACACCGAGGCGAGCGCGATCGCTGCCGAAGCCGAGCGCCTGGTGGCTTCAGGCATCGCCATGCACCGCATCGCCGTGCTGTGTCGCACCAATGCGATAGCGCGCCCGATCGCGAACGGGCTTGCCGAACGCCGCCTTCCGCACGTGGTCATCGGAGGTCGCGGTTTTCACGATCGGCCAGAGGTCAAGGATGTGATCGCCCTCCTGCGTGTCTTGCGCGATCCGGCCGACGTGGTCGCTCTGGCCCGCGTGCTGACGCGGCCGCCGGCCGGCCTCGATCCTGCAGCCGCCCTGTCGACACTGCGCGACCGTAATGGCGACGCGCCTCTCGAGGCGCTCGAGCGCTGGTCACCATCTGCGGATCTCGCACGACTCATTGGGGCGCTCGCAGCTCAGGCATCAACCCTTGATGTGCGCGAGCTGTTTTTCGAGCTGATGGAGAAGACCGGCTATCTCCAGGTGCTCGCAGCCCAACTCGAGCCGAGCGAAGCGGCGCGAGCGACGGCCAATGTGAGCCGCTTTGCGGAGATGATCGCTGAGTTCTGCGAGACCTCAGACGACCGATCGCTCGAAACCTATATGCGACACCTCGACCTCGTGCTTCTGTCCGGCGAAGATGAGGAGCCGGCGGCTGTGGATGGGTTCGTCGACGCGATCCAGGTGATGACGATCCATCAGGCCAAAGGCCTGGAGTTCGATGTGGTGTTCGTGCCTGGGTTGGTCGAGGGTCGCCTGCCTCAGACAGGCCGCTCCCCACGTTTCGAGCTGCCACCCGCGGTGCTCGAGCCTTTGGTGCGAGGCCGCGAAGATGTTGTCGCCGAGGAACGCCGCCTCCTTTATGTGGCGATGACCCGCGCGCGCCAGCACCTCTACCTGACGCGCGCCTCTCACTACGACGGCGGTCGTCGCTGGAGGGATTCGCGCTTCATCGCCGAGGTGAGGAGCGCAGGCGTACGCGTGGTTTCCGAACGAGAGATCGCTGCCATGCCGCGGCCCGCACCCCAGCCTTCTCCTCGCGCGCGAGATGGGGATGTTGTGCTTTCGTACTCCGCAATCGCCACGTATCGAGATTGCCCGAAGCAATACTGGTACCACTACGAGCAGCGTCTGCCGGTGGCTCAAAGCGCTGAGGCCGTTCAAGGGGTAGTCCTCCACGAGGTGCTGCGGCGGGCAGGCGAGGCGAGGCAGCGCGACGACGACGTCACGGCCGACCTGCTGAGCTCGATGCACGCCGATGTGTGGAAGGCGACGCTCTTTCCCGATCCGCTTCGAGCTCCGACCTTCAAGCGCAACGGAGCCGAACAGCTCGAGGCGTACCGAAAGGGCGGAGGCTTCGCCGCCCGGCCTCGATATCTCGAGCAGCCTTTCACCATCGACGTGGACGGTTGGACGCTTCGGGGTGTCATCGACAGGATCGACCGCAACGAATCCGGCTGGCGAATTCTCGACTACAAGACGGGACGGCCGGTGACCCGCAGCCGCCGCGATCTACAGGTGGCCCTTTACGCGATGGGTGCCACATCGGCGCTCAGCGTCGAGTCGAAGGGAATCGAACTGGACGTCGTATATCTGGCTTCCGGCGAGACACTTTCTCTTGGGAAGCCCGGCGCTCTTGTCGCCGAAGCGAAGAAGCAAGGCGCGGAGGTGGCGGAGGGAGTGAAGGCGGGGCGTTTCGAGGCGAAGCCCGAACGCAGGCGCTGCCGACTTTGTCCTTACAGGCTCGTCTGCGCGGACGCCCTATAGCGGGCTGCCAGCAGCAGGCATTCGCGAGCGATGTCCGACGATGCATACGGATGCGCCATCTCAGCGGCTTTCCGAGACATCTCTCGCCACGTCGGTCCGCCCTCTGCAAGGACGCGTATCTCCTCCAGCAGCTCATCGTCCTTCGGCGAGAACTTGCCCACACCGGATTCGACAACAAAGTCGACGTTGGGCGACTCCTGCCCGGGGAGGAAGCCCGTGATCACCAGCGGAAGCCCAGTCGCGAGCGCCTCGGCAATGGCCCCAGGGCCGGCTTTGGTGACGATTACGTCGCAGGCGCGCATGAGCTCTGGCATGTAGTCGACGAAGCCCAGCACCAGCGTCGGCGTGGCAAAGCCAAGCGCGGCGAGCCGGCGGCGCAGCTTTTCGTTTCGCCCGCATACCGCCACGACCTGCCACTTGTGGGGCTCCTCAGTCAAGGCCGCCACCTGTTTGGACAGCCCGCCGGCACCGGCTGCGCCGCCGATCACCAGGACTGTGAATCGAGTCTCATCGAGGCCGAAACGGCGGCGAAGGGCTTCCTTCTCGCCTGGAGCGGGGGGTCGAAACCGAAGGTCGACGGGAAGGCCCAGCAGCTTGACTCGGTCAGGCGGCACGCGACGCCGGATCGCCACCTTCCGAGCCAGCTCCGTCGGCGCGATGACGAGGTCAGCCCGGCTGAACGTCCACCCACGGTGGAAGTCCACGAGGTCGGTGATGACCGTCATGAGAGCCCGCTGGCGGCCACTTTTCTGGATCGCCTGGTAGGTCATGTGGTTGAGCAGCGGGTGCACCGAGAGCACCACGTCGGGGTCATGCTTCTTGATTAGGTCGGCCGTTGACTTTCGCACGCCTCGTCCGAAGACTGCGCGAATTGCGGCGAACGTAGGCGTCGTGTTGCTGGTGTGATACACGGCTCCCCAGGCGACCCTCGAGCGCTGGATCATCGGGCCGTAGAGCGAAGCCAGCCGCCGCACGACCAGGGGCCCTTGAGCCATCAAAGGGTCGGCCACGGTGACCAAGCAGGTCGGATCGAGAAGCCTTAGCGCATCGGTAAGCGCGCGGGCCGCCGCCCGATGACCGCCGCCCGTGTCGCTGAAGAGGATCAAGACTCGTGGTGCGCCACCGACCGGTGTCGGAACGGGAGGCGGAGCCTGGGGGGGGCCGGCTTCCGCGGGTTGGGCGCTTACTTGCGGTGCGCGGTTGCCCGGCGCGCGATCCATCTCATGTTGTACTGGGACAGCAAGAGCGTGATGAAGAGCATCGCGACAATCCCGATGCCGACCCATAGGATCGTCCGCTTCGCGAGCTCGTTGGCAGACAGCGGTGGCGACCCAGTCAAGTTCTGCTGAATGATGTATGCGGCCAGGTCTTTGACGTCCTGGTCGGTCAGCGCCGCGTTGCCGCCCTTTGGCGGCATGGGGGTCTGGCGCGGGTCCCCAGCCTGTGGAGCGCGCCCGTTGATGATGATGCCGATGAGGAAGGCCGGGTCAAGGGGATTCGCCACATTCGGGAGCTTCTCGATCGGGTTCAGGGCAGGGCCGATTCCACCCGTCAAGCTGGCCCCGTGACAACTGACGCAGTTGGCCGAGTACAAGGCGGCGCCTTTGATGGGATCACCGGGAAGGGACGCTGCGCTCCCTGAAGGGGAGGGCGAGCTTGCCGCCATCGTGCTGAGCGCGGTCAGCGCCACCAGGGCAGGAACTGCCGCAGTCACCAGGGCAGATAGCTTGAATCCCTTGTTAAGCCGCATGGCGCGCCAAATCATAGCCTGCCTCTATTTTGGCGCTCAACGGGAATAGGAGGGAAGCGCGTAGGTTTTATTGCTGATATGGCGTCATGCTCCCCGGTCTCCCGTTCGCCTTTCTGCTGCGTATCGAGGCGCTGGCTGGACGCGAGATCGGCTTACCGTGGCTGAGGCGACTCCTCTGATCTCCAACCTCGCCGCCGGAAGGCGGATCGGGGTTATCTCCATGCACACCTCTCCGACGGCCTCTCTAGGCCAAAACGGCAACGGCGGCCTCAACGTCTACGTTCGCGAGGTTGCCACGGCGTTCAGCGACCGGGGCATCGCCACCGACATCTTCACTCGACGGCAGTCTGCGGACGATCCCGCCATCGAGTCGCTTGCCTCCCTTTCGCGGGTCATCTATCTGCCTGCAGGCCGCAGCCTGGACAAATACTCCCTCTACGGTGAGGTCCCGGGCTTTGCCGCAGGCGTCCGGTCGTTTGCCGAGCGCGAGCATATGAGCTACGACATGCTCTACTCGCACTACTGGTTGTCGGGCGAAGTAGCTTGCCTGCTGCATGCCGAGATGGACGTCGCCTGGGCGCATACCGCGCACACCCTCGGCCTCGTGAAAAATCGCACTCTCGCCAGCGGTGCGAGGCCCGAGCCGGCCTTGCGGATTCGGGTCGAAGGCGAGATCGTTCAACAGGCAGACCTGTTGATCGGTTCGACCCCGGACGAGGCCGATGACCTGGTCCGGCTTTACGGCGCAAACCCGGAGAGAGTCCACGTGGTTGCGCCGGGCATCGATCTGGCCACGTTCCAGCCCCTTGACCGCGCCGACGCCCGCCGCAAGATCGGCTACGGCCCGGGCAGGGTGCTGCTCTTCGTCGGGCGGTTGGAGCGTCTCAAAGGTGTGGACGTCGCCATCAGGGCGCTCGCTCTCCTCCGAGACCGCGCTCATGATGACGTCCGCCTGATCGTGCTCGGGGAGGATGTTCGCGACGGGGACGAGAGCGAGAAAGAGCGCCTGAAGGTGGTTGCGTCAGCCGCCGGCGTTCGCGACCGCGTCGACTTCCTTGGCTCGGTTGCGCATCACGAGCTGCCGTACTTCTATGCGGCGGCCGATGTTTGCGTCATGCCTTCTTACAGCGAGTCGTTCGGACTGGTCGCGCTCGAGGCCCAGGCGTGCGGCCGCCCGGTCGTGGCTTCAGGCGTGTCGGGTCTGCGCTCGGTCGTGCGGGATGAGGTCAGCGGCTATCTGATCGATGACCACGATCCTGCGATCTACGCTGAGCGAATCGGTCGCTTGTTGGCCGACCCGGAGCTGGCGCAGCAGATGGGCCGCCGAGGTCGCCTACTGGCGCAGCGGTTCTCGTGGACGCGAACTGCGGACCGGCTGGGAAACCTGTTCGAAGGCGCGATCGAGACCACTCAGGCGCGCGTCCAGGCCGGCGTCCGGCAGGAATAGGGGAACGACGCCGAGTCGAACGTCGTAAGCGGAGTCGGTCTCGTCCCATCGGCATTCATCAACCAGACCTGGTTTCCGCTCAGGAAGGCGATTTGGTGACCGTCCGGCGATGGCACAGGGTTATCGACCGTGATGCTCGGATCGGCCGGCAACCCCAGTGCAGAGGTGAGGCCGGCTGGCGGCGCGATGGCGCTCACCACATATGCCTTCCGCGTCGTGCTGGTGGCGGTCTGCAGCACCGCCGCGAACACGAGATGGACCGAATCGGACAACCATGCCGGCGAGTCGATCTCTCCCGCGCTCGCAACCGCATTTGTCGTTGCGGCGCCGCTGAGATTTCTGACTTTTAGCGTGGTCATACCGACATCGTGGCGGAGATAGGCAATGCGGTTGCCCGCCGGTGACCACGTCGCACTGCTGATCGGGCCATTCTCCACCGCGAGCTGAAAACGAGCCTGCAGCCCGATGTCGTATCCCCAGATGACGCTCGACTGCGGGCCGACCTCGACAAAAGCGAGTCGCGCGCCGTCAGGCGAAACCGTCGCCTGGGTCACCGCCGCAGAGATCACAGTATCGACTCCATTGGATGAAACGCGGTGCAAGGCGCCGCCGTCGTCGATGAACACGTAACCCATCCCGGAACCTAGCGCCGCAGCCCACGGCGCTTTGAAGCCAAGTGGCTTTGGATCCTGCCCCGGCGTCAACACCGACCAGGTCCCGCCGTCGCTCCGAAGTAGGAGCGTATCGCCCTGCGGCGACCAGCTGAACGAATGCACGGCGATGCCGTCGTACAGCTTGCGAGGGAAGCCCGACTCGTTGACCATCCACAACGCCCCCGATGTGCCGTCTGCATTTGCGGTCGCAAAGGCGACCCAGTTATGCAGCTGTCGAATCGGCCCGGTCGCGAACGTGATGGTCTGGTCGCCGGACAGCCGGTTGCCATCAGCATCCAGAGCCGTGCTCGTCACGGCGACGGTGTACTCAGTCGATGGCTGGAGCAGGGTCGCCGGTGCGATGATCGCGCGTCGCCCGTCGGTCGCGGTGAGGCGGACGGTGAAAGGCACCGGGGGCGAGATGCTGATCGCTCGCTGGAGGCTCGGACCGTTCATGTCGCGCGTGAAGTCGACGGTCAGGTAGGCAGCGGGGTCGACGCCCGTATCCCCGTTGCCGGGCGCCGATCCGGCGAAGGTCGGTGGCCCTTCGGTGACGAACGACCAGTGGTGGCGAAGCACTGCCGTGTTGCCGGTCGCGTCTTTGTAACCGGCCTCGAGCACCACGTCGTACGTAGAGCTCGGGGCGAGGGTGGGGTGCTGATAAGCGAGCTCGCGAGGGCTGAGCCACACGAGGTTCCCGCTGGTTGCAGGCTGCAGATGAAAGCGACTCTCGATTGACTGCTGGTCAACGTCGTGGTCGAAAGTGATCCGGATCGGCGCCGCTGTCGAGACGTCGAGGGCTCCGCGCACCGGCGAGTAATCCACGATCTGAGGTGGGTTCCCACCGCACGCGCTGATCGACCCCAGTACGAGGAGAGCGACGAAGAAGCTTCGGGCTAGAGGTGCGACTTGAGGCGAGCCCTCATCTCGTGCGCCAGCTGCTCCAGGCGCGACGAGTCGACGAACAGAAGCGAGATGCTCGGGATCTGGTCGATGGCGCCCTCAATGCCGGCCTCGGACTGGTCCGCGGCGCCAAGGATGTCCTTGACCTTGCGGGCCCGGTTGCCAAGCGCATCCTCCGCCATCGCCTGCAGCTCTGACACGATCGGCGACCAATCCCGCTGCGGGCCGCTCGGCGGTGGTGTGGTCGGGGCGACCTGCATCGCGGGCATCGAGGGCGGGGTCGGATGCGTGGTCGGCGGCGGGTTGTAGGTCGGATACACCGCTGTTGGCGGCGGCGTCGGAGCCTCGATCACCGGCATGGGGCTCGTCACGGGTTCGACCACCTGCGGCGGCGGCGCCGTCGCAGCTACCTGTTGCCCGGAGTTGCTTCGAGGACCACGCTGCGATGCGACGACCTCGTCGACATCGAGCGGCGGGTGCTTGGTGGAGTCTGCCGACTTGACCTCGATCATGGCGTTCGGGTCGTCGCACAGAGCGAGAGCGCGGTCGGGCTTGTCAGAGATGTCACGAGACTCGCTCGTGTAAGCGCCGGCCAGCTCGCCCTCGGCCAGGATGATCACGCCAGTGCCTCCAGCGGAGCGGATCATCACGCTGCCGCTCAGCTTGCGATCGCTGAGGAACTTCAGCAGCGCTTTCATGTCGACCCACGCGGCGTAGAGCTCGGTGTACATCGGCTTCGAGACGGTGAGCTCATACAGGCCATCGATCAGCTCGGGCGAAAGACCCACCACGTCCAACACGCCGTGCCCGGTGGTGACGTCCTCGTTGAACTGGTGCAGGGCAGTCTTGCCGAGGATCAGGCCTCCAGGCTCGGCGGCGCCGTCGTAGATGCACTCCAGGGCGGACCCCTCACGGAAGAGGATCAGGCCTGTGGCATCTTCGGTGAGCAGGCGGACGTAACCGGTGTAGCCCTCTTTTTCGAGGGTGGTGATCAGGCGAGGGAAGTCGACGAACGACGTCTTCAACGAGTCGTAGATGACTTGGCCCGCGGGCACGGGAATCGGCTCACGCCCGTGCTTGGGTTGCGGTCGGTGCTTCACGCCGCGTCTCGGCTGGGGTGCTTCCACCTTTCTCTCCGGTTCAGGGTGATCTGGGCGCTCCCCGCGCGCCTCGGCCTTGTCGACTTTGGGGGTTTCGTTCGCGCCGTGCTTCGGCGCCGACTCGGCGGCTTCGACCAGCTCGGGGATGCCGGCCTTGACAGTCTCATCGGCGGGTAGCTTAGCCTTCGCGTCGAAGTCAAACTCGCCTTTGCTCCAGGTTAGGGCACTGACGACGGCGTCGTCGCCCGCCAGGCCGTCCCCGTGAGCGTGGAAAAGGTGGCCGAAAAGGAAGTACAACGAAGTCGACTCGCCGTTGCCGTTTCTGAGCGTCAGCGTGCCTGTGGAGCGCTCGCCCTGAGCGGCTTCCAGCAACGAGCGAAGGGGCGTTTCGACCAACAAGCCGTGTGACTGCAACAGCATCTCCTGAGATCGGCCCAGCCCGATCGTGGGATCGAGAGAAAGTTAGTATAGATATCGGTATCAGATCCGCGCGCTCAGAGCAGCCAGAGGCCGGCGGAGCCGTTCCGCAAGCGCGCCAAGCACCTCCAGCGCGCTTGTTGCTCGTGCGCCACGGCCAGTCGATTTGGAATCAGGAGCGCCGTATCCAGGGCCAGCTCGACCCTCCCCTTTCGGAGGAGGGCCGGCGCCAGGCGGAGCGGCTGGGGCACAGGTTGGCAGGACGTGAGTTCGCCGGCTTTTACTCGAGCGACCTGAAGCGCGCGGCCGAGACCGCGCAGCTGGTGAGCGAGGCCCTGCACATCGTGCCAAAGCCGATGCCTGAGCTCCGCGAGATCTATCTCGGTCAATGGGAAGGCCTGCGCACCGAAGACCTGGCGGGCCGCTTTCCAGAGGCCTGGGCGAGCTGGGCTGAGGAGCCGAACTGGGACCTGGTCCCGGGCGGCGAAGGATCGGTGGCGTTCGAGGCGCGTGTCGGCCTGGCGCTCGATGCCCTCTTCCGGCGGCACCCGCAGGGTGACGTTCTGGTGGTCACGCACGGCGGGGTGATCCAGATTGCGCTGCACCATGTGGTCGGCCGTCCCGGTCGTGGCATCTTCCCGTTCAGGATTCAGAACGCGTCGGTGTCGGTGCTCGAGAGGCGAAACGGTCGCGTGGTTGTCAGCGGGGTCAACGACATCGGACATCTCGAGATCGGAACCGTGGCCGCGCCCGAGATCGCATGAACGCCGAAGCAGCCGCGTGGGACGGTGAGCTCGAGGAGCTTGCATCGCCTTCTCCCTTGCTCCAGACCTGGGGATGGGGAGACGTGCAGTCCCGAGCCGGCTGGAGCGTCGAGCGAGTAAGGCTTGGCGGCGGCTCGATGGCGAGCGTCCAGATCCGAAGCGTCGGACCGGTGCGCGAGGCATACGTTCCGCGCGGTCCCGTACCTGCGACCGCTGAGTCGATCGATGCTCTCGTCGAATGGGCGCGCGCCGCCAAGATGGCCAAACTGCGACTTGAGCCCGAGGCGCCGCCGGTGTTTGGCGAAGTCCTCTCACAGCGTGGATTCGTCAGGGGCGGTCCGATCCAACCCGAGCACACGCGGATCCTCGAGCTGAAACCGCCCGACGCGATGCTCGCGTCCTTCAAGCAGGGTCGCCGTTACAACATCCGTGCCGGCCTGAAGCGCGGTGCAGTGGTCGAGGAAGGCAAGGATGCTGCCGAGCTGACTCGTCAGTCAGCAGCTGTTGAACGTCGCGAATCGATCAACCTGCCCGCGCGGGCTTACTACGAGCTTCTCCTCGAGCATCTGCCGTGGTGCCGCACCTACGTCGCCCGGCATCCCGAGACCCACGAAGGGCTGGCGGCGGTGCTGGTCGCCCGCCACGGCGGCCGCGCCTATCACCTGTTTGCAGGTCGGACCGGCGCCCACCCGGAGATGATGGGGAACGATCTCGCCTGGTGGGCGGGCATCAAGGCGGCGGCTGAGGCCGGGTGTCGCGACTACGACCTGTGGGGGGTGCCGCCGCCTGGCGCGGGTTCGGAACACCCGTGGCATGGACTGGGATTCTTCAAAGCCGAATACGGCGGAGAGGCGGTGGCTTACGCAGGCGTATGGGAGCTCGTCCTCTCCTCGGCAGGCGCGAGGCTGATCGATATAGAGAAAAAGGCTCGCCTAGGCATTCGGGGCCTGAAACGCAACATCTCCTAACAATCCTTCAAATTGGTTAGTATGGGAGGGTGATAAGCACCACCGAGTCGTCGCGCAAGGTCTTGATCGTGGACCCCGACGCGACGACGCGACGCGAGGTCCGCAATGCGTGCGCGCAGGACGGCTACCAGGTGCTGGAGGCCGAGACCGGCGCCGACGCGCTTCGGGAGGTGGGATCGGCTCGCCCGAGCCTTGTCCTGCTCGAGGTGGCGCTTCCCGACGGCTCTGGATTTGACGTTTGCCGCGAGCTGCGAAAGGCCGATGCAGCGGTCCCCGTGATCATGATGAGCTCGCGCTCGGATGAGATCGACGTCGTTGTCGCTCTCGAGATCGGAGCCGATGACTACGTGACCAAGCCTCTGCGCATAAGGGAGCTGGTGGCCCGCATGGCCGCCCACCTGCGCCGGACCCGGCAGGAGTCGGTCGAGGCGACGCGCAGCCGCCTCGAGTTTCGAGAACTGCTCATCGACGTCAATGAGCGCCGGATCTACAAGGCGAACAAAGAGGTGGAGCTAACCCACACCGAGTTCGACCTCCTCAATTTCCTGGCCAGCAATGCCGGCAAGGTGCTCAGCCGGGAGAAGATTCTCAACTCGATCTGGGGATACGAGTATCCGATCGAAACTCGAGTCATCGACGTGCACATCAGGAACCTGCGCCGGAAGATCGAAACACAGCCTTCGCGGCCGTACTACATCCTGGCCGTGCCGGGTATCGGCTACCGCTTCACGAACGCGCGACCGGGATAGTGACGCGGCGTTCGCCGCATTGCCCATTCGGACCGAGTGGAGCCCCGGGCCGGATTTCTCCGGCCGTCACCCACGCCTCCTCTTCACCAAGGCCCGGCCGGGGTAGGGCAGCGCAACGCCCAGCTCGCGCAGCGAGGTCTGCACGAACTGCCTGTCCTTGATGCCTGGGTGCGGGATCTGCAGGTCCCCATCGGACATGTGGTCATCGCCGAACAACAGGATGTCGACGTCGATGACGCGGGGTCCCCAGCGGCGAGTTGGCTTGCGACCGCCCTCCCGCTCGACCGCCTTCGCGGTCGAAAGGAGGCGCTTGGGTGTGCCCGCCCACTCGACCTCGACCACTTGATTGAGGAAACGGGGTTGGTCGACATCCCCCCACGGCTCCGTCTCGATGACGCTGCTTTGACGAACTATACGCACGCCTTTTTGACGCAGCCTCCTACGCGCCGCGCTGAGGTTCCTTTGGCGGTTGCCGAGGTTGGTGCCGAGCCCCAGGTACGCGACCGTGCCTCCCGGCTTCACCGCATCTGATCGGCGACTCGCGCGACGCGCGTCATTGCCTGGACATCGTGGACGCGCACGATGTCAGCACCGCGCAGGACCGCTGCCGTGACCGTCGCAGCCGTACCTTCGATTCGCTCGCCAACTGGCAAGTCCAGCACCTTGCCGATGAACGACTTGCGCGACGTACCGATCAGGATCGGCAGATCAAGCTCCCTCAGCTCTTCGAGCCTGCGCATCACCACCCAGTTCTGTTCCGCCGTCTTGCCGAAACCAATGCCTGGATCGATGATCACCCGTTCGCGCGGTACGCCCGCGGCGACAGCGAGCCTGGCCGACTCGCGCAGAAAGCGCTTGATCTCGCCGATGATGTCTCCGGCGTAGTCCGTGCCGTCCTGGTTATGCATGACGACAAGGGCACAGTCGTGGCTGGCGGCAAGGTTGGCGAGGGCCGGCGATCGTGTCAGTCCCCAGATGTCGTTGAGGATCGTGGCGCCTGCCGCGACCGCAGCCTCGGCGACATCAAGCTTGTACGAGTCGATCGAGACCGGGACACCCGATTCACGCGACAAGCGCTGCACCACCGTCTCGGTTCGCGAAATCTCTTGCGCTGTGGTGATGGGGACGTGGCCCGGCCGGGTGGATTCGCCGCCCACGTCGAGGAAATCAGCTCCTTCCTGCACCATCCGCATGCCTTGGGAGGCGGCGGCTGACCGGTCATCGCCGAGGCCGTCGCCGCTGAATGAGTCGGGCGTGACGTTCACGATTCCCATGACGTAAGTGCGGCTGCCCCACTCGAACTGCCGCCCGCCAATGTTCGCCATCACGCGCCGATTATGCTGCCCTTCGGGATGAAGCTCGCTGACATCGCAAGAGGCGTGCCCGGCGCAAAGCTCGAAGGGAGTGGGGAGGTCGAGGTCACGGGAGTTGCGTACGACTCTCGACGGGTGAAGCCCGGAGATCTTTTCGTCGCCGTCAGCGGCCTGCGTGAGGACGGTCACGCGTTCGCCGCAGATGCGGTCAACAGGGGCGCCGTGGCGGTGGCCCTCGAGCGACCGGGCCCGACGCCGGCCGGCATTCCTATGCTGCTCGTGCCTTCCACGCGCGTCGGTCTGGCGGAGATCGCCGCCGAATACTACGGGCGGCCGTCGCGCCGGCTGAAGCTCGCTGGAATCACCGGGACCGATGGCAAAACGACGACCACGCACATGGCGGAGCACGTGTTGCAAGCAAGCGGCATTCCGGCCGGCGCCATGAGCACAGTTGCGTTCACCGTCGGCGGCGCCGAGACCGACAACCTGAGCGGTCAGACCACAACCGAAGCGCCGCAAGTCCAGGCTTGGCTGCAGCGCATGGTCGAGGCCGGGGTCAAATGCGCGGTCATCGAGACCACCTCGCATGCGCTCGTTCAGGAGCGGGTGCGCGCTTGCGATTTTGACGTCGCTGCTTTCACAAATGTCGGCCACGACCACCTCGACTATCACGCCACGTGGGAGGATTATCTCGAGGCTAAGGCGCGGCTTATCGACCTCACGGCCGCAGCCGCCGATAAGGGGGTCGAGAAGACTGCTGTGCTCAATCGCGACGATGCGAGCTTTGAGAAGCTGTCGCGCCGGGCCATCTCGCGGCGCTGGTCGTATGGCCTCACCACGGCAGCGGACCTTCATCCGCTCGATCTCAGCGTCAGCGGGTCGGGCTCAATCTTTCGGATGAAGACGCCCGCAGGCGAGACAGAGGTGCGGCTGTCGGTGCCTGCGAAGTTCAACATCTACAACGCGTTGTGCGCGGCCGGAGTGTGCCTTGCGCTCGGCCTGCCTTTGGAAGCCATCGGCGCGGGCCTGGCGGGTTTCGAGGGAGTGCGCGGGCGCCTCGAGCCGGTCGACCTCGGACAGGAATTCCGGGTGTTCATCGATTTCGCCCATTCGTCCGGTGCCCTGGCGAGCGCTCTCGCCGAGCTACGGCCATTCACGCCTGGCCGCTTGATCGCAGTGTTCGGCTCGACCGCACGCTCGGACCATGACAGGCCGGGCATGGGCCGGGCGGCTGCAGAGTTCTCTGACTTTTTCATCATCACAACCGACGATCCACTCAGCGAGGACCCAGTGGAGATCGCTCGCGAGGTCCAAGCGGGGGCGGAGGGTAAGGCGCCAGGCCGCGACTACGAGGTTGTGATCGATCGCCGGGCGGCGATCAGGCGCGCCATCGAGATGGCGCAACCCGGAGACTGCGTGCTCCTCGCGGGCAAGGGTCACGAGCGATCGATGCAGATGGCGGGGGGCTCTGAGCCGTGGGACGAGAGGGCGGAAGCCGAAGTCGCGATCCGCGAGAAGCTGGGGCTCTCGGTTTAGGGGTCAGCCTCCGCCGACCATCCGGACAATCTCGACAACGTCGCCGTCGTGAAGCGTCGTGGTGGGGTAGGCGTCGCGCTCGATGATCATTCCGTTGTGCTCCACGGCAACGCCGCGAGGGGTGATGCCAAGCTTGTCCAGGTAATCCGTCAGGAGGATCGGCCCATCGAGCTCGATCAGCTTGCCGTTGACCTGAAGCCCGATCACTGGAAGAGCCTGATCGCTGCGTATCCGGCTGCGCCGGCGGCCTCGCACTTGGCAATGCGGTCCTCGGTGACGCCCCCGATTGCGAGGACCGGGATTCGCACAGCGCGCGCCACTGCAGCCAGCGCATCGAGACCTTGCGGCGGCTCGCCCGCATGGCTGTCGCTCGGCCACACCGGCCCGAAGATAAGGAAGTCCGCGCCGTCCTGTTCCGCGTCGATGGCGCTCTTCAGTGAGTGCACGGAGCGGCCGATCAGGCGCTGGCCAAGAAGAGCTCGCGCATCGTGGACAGTGATGTCGCGCTCGGGCAGGTTAACGCCGGCGGCCCCGCTCGCCAGGACGATGTCGGAGCGCGAGCTGATAACGACGGGCACCGCCGAGGCCGCGACCAGCTCGATCGCGCTCGCCTCTAGCTCGCGCGCGGTGACGGCGGGGGAGCGCAGCTGGATCATGGTGGCCTTGTGGGCAGCGTGCAGGCCTTCGCGCGCGCTCGCAACGACCGCCATCGCCACGGGCAGAATTAATTGGGCCGCGAGATGCCCTCGGTCGGTGAGCTCGCGCTGGCGTGGCCGCGCCTGGGCATCCGGCCCGCGATGTACGCCTTGCGGCCGGCCTCGACACCTCCCTTGATGGCCTCAGCCATCAGGCCAGGATCACGCGCGAGCGCAACAGCGGAGTTCACGAGGACTGCGTCGGCGCCCAGCTCCATCGCCAGCGCGGCATCAGAGGGCGCGCCGATCCCGGCATCGACGACAACGGGAACCGAAGCCTCGTCGATGATGATTCGAATCTGCTCCAGGGTCTGGAGTCCCTGGCCCGAACCGATTGGTGAACCCAGCGGCATCACGGTCACCGTGCCGATCTCCTGAAGCTTTCTGGCGAGGACGGGATCCGCGTTGATGTAGGGCAGGACCTTGAATCCCTCGTCGACGAGAATGCGCGCGGCGATCAACGTCTCTTCGGGGTCGGGAAACAGGTAGCGCGGGTCGGGGATGACCTCGAGCTTGACCCAGTCCGACAGTCCCATCGACCTGGCGAGGCGAGCGATCCGGATCGCCTCATCCGCCGTGCGGCATCCCGCCGTGTTGGGAAGGATGCGGTAGCGCTTCCAATCGATGACGTCGAGGATCGTCTTCTTCTTTGGATCATCGAGGTCGAGGCGACGAAGGGCTACCGTCACCAGCTCGCACCCTGAAGCTTCTAGCGCGGTGAGCATCGAGGCGTCGTCCGGATACTTTCCCGTGCCCAGGAAGAGTCGCGAGCGCAGCTCGACACCAGCGATTACAAGCTTGTCGACGGCGGCAACCGTCTGCATGGATCCAGCTTACCGAGTGCTGCGCTGAGCCAGCGACGCGGACTGAAGAGGCCCTAGGGGAGGTCCTGCTGAACCACCAGCGTCTTGTCGCGGCCGTAGGTGAGCCGCTTCACCGCCTGCGCGATGGGCAGCCAGACGAGCTTGTCGACCTCGATGCCGGGGCGGAAGCGTCCGCCGCGCACCTCCATGACCCAATAGCACGCGACCTTGTCGCGCCCACGGCGGTCAACGTAAGCGGTGCAGCCAAGCGGGCGCATAAGCTCGCATTTGAAACCCGTCTCCTCACGAACTTCGCGTAACGCGCAGTCCTCCGGAGTTTCATCAGGTTCGACCTTGCCCTTTGGCAGAGTCCAATCGTCATACGAGGGACGATGGATCACGACGATCTCAGTTTCGTCGGACGGACCGATCCGGCAGATGACCCCACCCGCCGCCTTGATCACAGTCACATCCGTAATGTCCAGGATTTTTGTGGCCAACGTTGCTCCTTCGTTTGCTGGAACGCTGTGCTAGAACGTTTGCTGGATCGGCGCGATGGCGTGAGTTTACCGAAAGGACCCCTCCCGCCGACGCCTTTTTCTCTTATTAGATCTAGCCCCGCAGGCCGGCCGTGTGGAGGATTGCAAACGCCACCCATGCAATAACAGCCGCGGCGGGGATGGTGACGAGCCAGGCTGCGGCGATATTTGCGCCAAGACCCCAGCGCACAGCAGTCAGTTTTCGACTTGCACCAGCGCCCATCACCGCGCCGGTGATGACGTGTGTGGTGCTCACAGGCAGGCCAAAGAAAGTGGCCGCCTGGATCACGGTGGCGCCCGTCAACTGTGCGGCCATACCTGTCGCCGGCTCTAGCTTAAGGATGCTCCAGCCCAACGTCCTGATGATCCTCCAGCCACCCGCGTAGGTGCCGAATGCAATGGTTACCGCCGAGAGAATGACCACCCACAAAGGCACCTCGAACTTGGTCAGGTCACCTGACGCGATCAAGGCCAGGGTAATCGCAGCCATGGTTTTCTGCGCGTCGTTGGCTCCGTGCGAGTAGGAGAGAAATGCGGCGGTTAGAACCTGGAGGCCACGGAACGTGCGATTGACCGGTGCCGGCCTGAGGTGCAGCCGGTATATGACCAGCACAAGGATGATCGAGAAAATGGCTGCGGCGAAGAATCCAACCGGCGGCGAGATGACGAGGCTCGTCACCTGCTTAACCAGTGCCGACCATTTGACCCCTCCCCACCCGCCGGCCGCCGCGATGCCGGCTCCGCACAACCCGCCGATGAGAGCGTGTGTGGAGCTGCTAGGGAGTCCCAAGTACCAGGTGATCAAGTTCCATGCAATGGCACCAAGGAGAGCCGCCATGACGACCACCAGGCCTGGCTTGATGGCCAGCGTGCTCGCAATGGTGTTCGACACCTTCGCCTGAAAGAAAGCGACAGTAACGACCGCGCCGATCAGGTTGAACACTGCCGCGAGTGCGACCGCCGCGTGAGGGGATAGGGCTCGGGTGGAAATCGAGGTTGCTATCGCGTTGGCGGTGTCGTGGAAGCCGTTGGTGAAGTCGAAGGCGATCGCGATCCCGATGGTCACCCAGAGCAGAATCGCGGTCTCACGCATTTTTGATTGAGATCGTCTCCATCACGTTGGCGGCGTGCTCACACGAGTCCATAGTGGCTTCCAGCAGGTCGTAGATGTCTTTCCACTTGACCAGCTCTGCGGCGTCGCTGACCTTCGCGAAGAGCTCCCCGATCGCCTCACGCGTGATCCTGTCGCCTTCGTTTTCCAAGCGATGGAGCTCGAGCCGGTGGGGCTTGAGCTCGGCGAAGCCCTCCAGCCGATCTAGGGCGGCTGCGATCTCGGTGCCGGCCTTGGCGAGATGTTCGCCCATAGCCTTGGCAGCGTCCGAAATAACGTGGATCTGGTACAGGTCGATCTTGTCCCCGGTCTCCTCCGCCAGGTCGACGATGTCGTCGAGGCTCGAGGCAAGAAGAAGGATGTCCTCCTGCTCGATCGGGGTCACGAACGTGCTGTTGACCAAGTTGTGAATCTGGTGTGTCGC
Organism: Candidatus Dormiibacterota bacterium; assembly: GCA_040004595.1. Classification (GTDB taxonomy): domain Bacteria; phylum Chloroflexota; class Dormibacteria; order Dormibacterales; family Dormibacteraceae; genus Palsa-872. The sequence goes on from JBDUAO010000015.1 coordinate 20,828, forward strand.
CTCGTCGCATTCGTGCTCGAGATCACGCAATCGCGCGTGACGGCTCTTGCCCTCCAGAAGCGACTTGCTCAGCTCGCTCAGGGTTTCGTTCACAAGGTCGCCTTGCTTGCGGAAAAGTTCGTAGAAGCGCCGGCCGCCTTGGGGTATCAGACTCAGTTTCATGTCACATCCTCCGGCGCGAAGCCTAGAGAAATCCGCCAAGTCGTCGTGGACGAGCCTCTAACATCTTGCAATTGACCAAAGCGGTGGCGCACGTACTTTTCGTATGCGTCCATAACGCAGGGCGCAGTCAGATGGCCGCCGCTCTGTTCAATCACCACGCTCAGGGCCGTGCCTGGGCGGATTCAGCCGGGACCCAACCCGCCACACGCATACACCCCGAAGTTATCGAGGTGATGAATGAGCTGGGAGTCGATGTTTCTGGCGCGAAGCCACGGATGCTGACTCCTGAGCTGGCCGCCGGGGCAATTCGGGTCGTCACCATGGGTTGCGGCGACGAGTGCCCGGTCGTGAATGCGCCTATGGAGGACTGGGGCCTTCCCGACCCAACCGGCCGGCCGCTCGACGCCGTGCGGAAGATCCGCGATGACATTGATAGGCGGGTCCTCTTGTTGCTGTCGGACATCGGATCCGACGCCGTCAAGCGTTCTTGATGGCGATCGTTTCCATGATCTCGGCGACTGACTCGCACTCATCCAGGGTTGACTCAAGAAGCGCATAGAGGTCCTTCCATTTGATCAGGTCGACGGGCGTCTGGTGATTGGCCTGGAACAGCTTCTGCAGCGCGACCCTGGTGATCTGGTCGCCGTCGTTTTCAAGCCGATGGACACTCTGTAAGACAGGATCCAGGCCGCTGAAGTTCTCCAGCATGCCAACTGCAGCGGCAAGCTCAATACCTGCTTTGGCCAGGCATTCGCCGAAGTCTTTGGCTGAATCAGTGATCGTGACGATGCCGTAGAGCTCGACCTTGTCAGCGAACTCTTCTGCAAGGTCCACAACCTCATCGAGCGCGTGCGCCAGCAGGAGGATGTCCTCGGGCTCAATGGGAGCGCTGAAAGTGCGGTTCGTCAGGTTGTAGATCTCGTGCGTAACGCCGTCGCATTCGTGCTCGAGGTCCCTGAGGCGGGGATGGCGGGAGCGTCCCTCGAGCAGCGATTTGCTGAGCTCCGTCAAGGTTTCGCTGACCAGCGCGCCCTGGCGTTTGAACAAGTCATAGAACCGGCGCTCGCGTGGCACCAGGCTCAGCCTCACCCTCTCATCACCCCATGCAAAGCGTAAGGGAAGTCTCTACAGCTGACCCGCCAGACGGATCTGACGGCGCAGCACCCACCGGCTGGCGAGGTTGATGATCAAAACCATCGTCACCAGCACCAGGGCTGCCCCCCACGCTTGATTATGCAGTTCGGTATAAGGGGTGAGCGCGTCACGGAAAACGATAAGCGGGAGCGCTGACATGGCGTTTGTCGGATCGACGCTCCACAACGGATTGCCAAAGGTGGTGAAAAGTAGAGGGGCCGTCTCGCCGGCTGCGCGGGCTACTGCGAGCAGGGCTCCGGTGATCACTCCAGGCGCTGCGGCGGGCAATATCAGCTGCAACGAGACTCGCCATCGCGGGAGGCCCAGCGCCAAGCCTGATTCGCGCAGTCCTCCGGGGATGAGGCCGACCGCGCTTTCAGTCGTCCGAATAACCACCGGCAGCATGAGGACCGACAGCGCGGCTGAAGCGGATATCGCCGAGTAGTGGTGCAACGGGACGACCAGGATGGCGTAGGCGAAGAGGCCGATCGCGATCGACGGAGCACCGACCAGTACGTCGCTTGACAACCGCACCCAGGTTGCCCAGCGGCCGTGACCATACTCGGTGAGATAGACGCCGCCGATGATGCCGGCCGGGATGGCGATTAACGACGCCATTCCGACCATCATCGCGGTGCCCACGATGGCCTGGGATATGCCTGAGCCAGGAAAACCGACTGGTCGCTCGACATTGAGAAAGAACTCGGGATGCGTGACTGCCGGCAATCCGTTGGCGATCGTGTACCAGAGGACCAGTGCCAGCGGCACGAGGGCGAGACCGGTCAACGCATATATGACGCTGACTGCAACGGTGCTCTTGAAGCGCCGCCAAACGTTGCGCGTCATGCCGCCACGCGAGCCTGCGTCGAACGCACAAGCAGAAGCGCGACCAGGTTGACGGTCAGGGTGACAAGGATCAACACAAGGCCGAGCTCGATGAGCGCCGCGGGATACAGAGTCCCGGTCGCTTCGGAGAACTCGTTGGCGATCTTGCTCGCTAGGGTGTACGCCGGAGAGAAGATCGACTTCGGAATCTCGTCGCGATTACCGATGACCATCGTCACTGCGATTGTCTCGCCGAGCGCCCGGCCGAGCGCGAGGACTGTGGCGCCGAAGATTCCCGCTCGCGCCGCCGGCAGCACCACTCTCCAGGTGGTCTCCGACCACGTGGCGCCAAGGGCGACAGACGACTCGCGAAGGCCGCGTGGCACCGCCCGGATCACGTCGCGCGACACCGCCGAGAGAGTGGGCAGGATCATGATCGCCAGTACCAGCGAAGCGGTGAACAGGCTGGTCTGGCGAGGAGGCCCGGAAAGGAAGCCTATGAAGCCGAGGTGCTGGGTGATCGGGGTTTCCAGGTTGTGCAGTGAGAACGGAGCGAGCACGTACAGCGCCCAGATTCCATAGACCACACTTGGGATCGCCGCCAGCAGCTCGATGCAGGTTCCGATCGCCGCTCGAATTCCCTGGGCGCCGGGCTCCGCGAGGAACAACGAAACGGCCAGGCCGACTGGCAGTGCGATCGCGATGGCGATGGCGCTGGTCAGCACCGTGCCGTAGATGTATGCAAGAGCCCCGAAGTCGAGAGTCACTGGATTCCAGACCGAGCGCATCAGGAAGGCAGGGCCGTAGTGGGTCATTGCCGGAATTGCCTGTTGCAGCAGTGTGAGGACGAGAACGATCAGGGCCGCGGGCGCTGCGCAGCTGACAAGCGAGGTGAGTCTTCGGTAGTTGTCAGCCGTCTTTGGAACCGGTTGCTTGAACTTCGTTTCGACCGCTGCGGCCACTCCTAGACCTCGTCGTGTGCCGGCGAGTCGACTGCTGCGCCACGATCCATCCGGTAACCGACCCCGCGAACTGTGACGATCTCGAATGGTGCACGACCGGCGAACTTCTCTCGCAGCCAGCGGATGTGTACGTCGACAGTTTTCTGGTCCCCGTTGAAGTTGCGTCCCCAGACGTTCTCAATCAGGAGGTCTCGCGTAAGCACGCGCCCGGGAAACGCAAGCAGATAAGACAGGAGCTCGAACTCCCTTGCAGCGAGCTTGACCTCGGCTGCGCCAAGCATCACCCGGCGAGCTGCTCGGTCAATCGAGAATGTTCCGATCGAGTCGTGCTCTGGGATCGAATTGGGTTCGTTCGCGTCAGGCTGCGCGCGCCTGAGAACGGCGTTGACCCTGGCGAGAACCTCGCGTATGGAAAACGGCTTCGTGATGTAGTCGTCCGCGCCGAGCTCCAGTCCAACGATCTTGTCGACCTCCGCGTCTTTGGCGGTGATCATGATCACCGGCACCCGGCTGCTCCTTCTTAGGGCGCGGCAGAAGTCGAAGCCACTCATGCCGGGCAGCATCAGGTCGAGGAGGATCAAATCTGGCGGTGATGTGCGCGCGGTGCGGAGACCAGCAGCCCCGTCGCTAGCTTCCTGAACGGAGAAGCCGGCCGTGATTAGGTTGTACTTCAGCATCTCGCGGATGCCTTCGTCATCCTCTACAACCAGGACGCGCCCAGACGTGCCAATGTCAGGACGGCGACTCATCCCAGCTCGACGACCTGGCCGGTCTCGAGAAAGACGATGTCCTCGGCTACGTTGGTGACGCGGTCGGCGATGCGTTCGAGGTTGTGCGCTACCAGCAGCAGAGTTACCGAACGGAGCGCTCCATCCGAATCGGTCTTGCCATTGCCGATTTCGGCCACGAGCTCCTCGAACACTCGGTGATACAGCCGGTCGATCTCGTTGTCCCGACCGGCGACCGAACGTGCGTGGACCTCGTTCTCTTCGATGAGTGCTTCGAGAATGTCGTGAACCTGGCCGATCGCGAGCTCACCCATCAAACCGAACTCCGCACGCAGAGGCTTCTCCGGGAGGCCGACGAGGGTGCTGGTCATGCGCGCTATGCGAACGGCGTAGTCGCCCATTCGCTCGAGTTCCGTGGCGATGTATTGAATACCCATGAGATGACGGAGATCGCGGGCGACCGGCTGCTGTGTCGAGATGACCATGAACACCTGCTCACGGATTTGCCGGAACAGCTCGTTCAGAAAGTGGTCTTGAGTCCGCACCTTTTCAGCTGCTCCGCCATCACGCCTTCGCAAGGCATCAAGAGACGCCTCGATCTGCGATTCGACCAGCGTCCCCATGCGGACGAGCGACTCACGCAGGCTGGCCAGCTCCTTTTCGAAGGTCAGTCGCGGCACGTCGTCACCCGAACCGGCCGGTGATGTATGCCTCGGTCCGGCTGTCCTGCGGTTGATTAAAGAGTGCGGCCGTGGGCGCGAACTCGATCAGCTCGCCATACCTGTGATCGCTGTTCATGAGCATGAACGCCGTGAAATCCGACACGCGCGCCGCCTGCTGCATGTTGTGAGTGACGATGACGATCGTGTAGTCACGCGCGAGCTGAACCATGAGGTCCTCGATCTTCAGGGTCGCAACAGGGTCCAAAGCCGAGCACGGCTCGTCCATAAGGATCACCTGCGGGTCGACCGCCAGGCACCGTGCGATCACCAGGCGTTGCTGCTGGCCGCCCGAGAGTGAGGTCGCATGAGCGTCGAGCCTGTCGGAGACCTCGTCCCAGAGCGCGGCGCTCTCGAGGCTTCGCCGAACCGTCTCTGTGATCTTGGCCGAGCTCCAACCGAGGAGGCGAGGCGCGAACGCGACGTTGTCGCGGATCGACATCGGGAACGGACTGGGGCGCTGAAAGACCATTCCGACCTTCTGCCGAAGCGGAAGCAGCTTGCTCGTCGTGATGATGTCCTCGCCGTCGAGCACCACCGACCCTTGGGCCCTCGCGTTGGGCACCAGGTCGTACATCCGATTGAACACCCTGAGCAGAGTGGTCTTGCCGCAGCCCGACGGCCCGATGATCGCAGTGATCCGCCTCTCTGGGATGTCGAAGGTGACGTCCTTGAGCGCTTGTGTCTTTCCGTAAAAGAACGAGAGGCGGTCCACCGTGAACTTCGCCGGGGTCGCGCCCGGCAATGTCCTGAGCGCAGGCCAGGTGACCTGGGCCATCGGCTGAATCATCGGCCTGTAGTCAGCCACCCCGCTTTCAAGGATATCGATGGGTGGGTTAAGGGCCGTTTATGGGCTCGTTAAGAGTTGATGCGTTCCACCTCGCGACCGCTTCCCTTTGGCAGGGCGATGGTGAACACCTGGCCACCATCGCGTGCGGTCTCCGTCCAGATTCGGCCGCCGAGGATTTGAACGAGGTGCTTGGTGATCGCAAGCCCGAGACCGAAGCCGCCGGCCTCGCGCGGGCGCGCGCGATCAACCTTGTAGAAACGCTCGAAGACGCGACTCCAGTGCTCTGGTGATATGCCTGGGCCGTGGTCTCGAACTCTGATTCGAACCTCGTCGCCCGCTAGCTCCGCATGCACGTCGATCGGGGTGCCTGCGGGCGAGAACTTGGCCGCGTTGTCCAGCAAATTGGCGAGTGCCTGGACAAGCTTTGGGCGGTCGCTCGTGATAGCGAGGGCTGGCGGGAAGTCCATGTTCACTGGTCTGTCAATGCCGAGCCGAACAACGCTCTCTCGCAGCAGCTCGCCGAGGTCGAAATGCGTGAGCTCGATCGCCATCCCCCTAGCCTCGATCTCGGCCAGCTGGCGCAGGTTGTCAATGATGTTCGCCAGGAGGTCGGACTCCCTCACGATTCTTGCTGCAAACCTCTGGCGATCTTTCGGCGCGGGGTCTCCGAGGAGGGTTTCGGCCGTCAGGCGAAGCGATGTTATCGGCGTCTTCAGCTCGTGCACCAGATTTGAGACGAACTCCTGGCGAACCGTTCCGAGATGACGCAGCTCCGTCATGTCGGTGAGAAACATCATCGTCTGGCCGGCGAGTGGACCGGACACCAACGTGCATACGACATGGCGGCGGTGATGCACGAGGTAAGTCTCTGAACGCGGCTCGCCTGCGGCGAGCAGATCCACCAATCGGCCCTCCAGGGTCACCTCGACCAGGCTCGCAGGCAGACGCGAGGCATCGATCTCGAAGAACGCGCGAGCCGCACGGTTGGCGTCGATAACTCCCCTGTCGGCGGCTACCAAAAGCGCCATCAACGGCGCGTCTTCCAGCACCTCTGCGAAAGAATTGATGGGAGGCACCGGCGGCGTCGCATCGTCGTCGCGCCGCCTTCGATCCCAGATCACGGCCGGAGTATATGAGCGGTTTGCACGCTCTGCGGCTTAAGGTCCAGTTAACCCCGCCTTAAACGGCTGTCCATAACGTGGAGCGCGTCATACATCCGGTCAGGTAGGAGGGATCCGATGCTTTCAGGGAGACCATTGGGGCGAGTGCTGCTCGCGGGCTTGGCCGCAGCAGTTTTCGTTGCAGCTTGCGGGGACTCGGGGGCGGCCAATTCCGCGGTTGGCAGCGGGTCGCTCACCGGGGCGGGCGCAACCTTCCCGGGGTTGTTCTACAGCAAGGCGTTTTTCAGCTACTCGCAGCTCTATCCGCAGGTAAAGGTCAACTACCAGTCGGTCGGGTCCGGGGCCGGCATCCAGCAGTTCATCAAAGGCACCGTCGATTTCGGTGCGAGCGATGTGCCGATGGGCTCCGCCGACATCACGTCCGCCGGGGGAGCTGATGCTGTGACGCAGATCCCAGCGACTCTCGGCGTGATCTCCATTGCCTACAACCTGACCGGTGTGGCCAAGCTGCAGCTCGATGGCCCGACGGTCGCGAGCATCTACCTCGGCACAGTCAAGAAGTGGAACGATCCCGCCATCACAGCGCTCAACGAAGGGGTCACCCTTCCGAGCTCTGACATCGAGGTTGTCCATCGCTCGGATTCAAGCGGCACTTCGTACCACTTCACCGACTACCTCGCGAAGGTTTCCGATGCTTGGAAGACCAAGGTGGGAGTCGGTAAAGCTGTCAGCTGGCCTGCCGGCATCGGCGGCAACGGCAACCAGGGCGTGGCTCAGGCCGTGCAGTCAACAGCGGGAGCGATTGGCTACGTCGAGCTGGCTTACGTACTGAGCGCCAACATGACCCAGGCGCATCTCAAAAACAAGAATGGAAAGTTCCTCCAAGCCAGCGTGGCAGGCGCCACCGCGGCTGCGGCCCAGAACACGAGCGTCAGCCCGACCAACTTCTCCATCACCGACGAACCAGGTGACGACACCTATCCGATCGCCGGCTTCAGCTGGATCATCCTTCACACGTCCTACAGCGACGCGAACAAAGGCAAGGCAATTGCCTATCTCTTCAAATGGCTGGTGACCGACGGACAAGGCCTCGGCACGAGCCTTCAGTACGCACCGCTGCCGACGCCCGTGCAGACCCTTGCGGAGACGAACCTCAAGCTCATCAAGGCCGGGGGCCAGGTCGTTCTGAGTTAGGCAAGTCGCGACAGCGAACTGGCGGCGCGGGTGTTGGGCCTGCGCCGTCTCTGTTACTGGAGAGGCTTGCGGTTGGGGACCCCCGGGCGTCGCGGATAGGCGTCGGGCGTCGGGCGGATCTTCTCGATGACCACCACGGTCCCGGCACCGCGCGCCTCCGACGGCGACGCGAAGACCCCTGCCAGCAAGCCGCCCATGATCTCGACCGCGCGCTCGCCCGTCATGAATCGCTCGCTCTCTGTCTTCTGCGCCAACAGCCTGCCGCCGACGCGGACCAGGCCAAGGCAAAGCTCGGCCAGAACCGGCAGCGGCGCCAAAGCTCTCGCCACCGCGACATCGAACGCCTCGCGCAGGAGTGGATCGTGCCCGGCATCCTCCGCCCGTCGCGCCACGACCGCGACCCCATCAAGACCAAGCTGCGCGCAGGCGTGCACCAGGAAGGCCGCCTTGTCCTGGTCGGCCTCGATCAGGGTCAGCTCCAGGTCGGGGCGTGCAATCTTCAGCGGCAGCCCCGGTAGCCCGCCGCCCGAGCCGACATCGACGACTTTTCGCGCCTCACCGAGGTATTGGATGAGCACAAGACAGTCCTCGATCAGACCAGGATCCGGCCGGGCCACCAGCCCAGGCCACTCGGAGATCATTCTTGCGAGCTCAACCAGCTTAGAATCGATCACGATATGCCCATATACGAGTATCGGTGCGACAGCTGCTCGGGGAAGTTCGATCTATTGACTCGGTTCGCCGAGAGGGACCAGGCGCAGGTCTGCCCTTCGTGCGAGTCGACCAAGACCCGCGTGCTCGTCTCGAGCTTCGCCTTCGCGGGCACGGGCGATCCGTCCTCAGCCTTCGAGGCTGGCAGCGGCGAGAGCGCCGGCGGCTGCTGCGGAGGCGGGTGCGGCTCCTGCGGCTCCAGCCCCAACTGACGAAGTAGCTTGCTGTACCCGGTGACGTACCGGGTCAATGCCGCCGGCCACATGGAGGTGGGCGGGTGCGACCTCGTCCAGCTGGCTCGTGATCACGGCACTCCTTTGTATGTCTACGACGAGGCGACCGTACGCCAGCGCAGCGCCGAGTATGTCGCAGCGATGGGCCGCAGTGGTCAGGTCCTTTACTCGGCCAAGGCCTTTGCATCGCCGCATTTCCTGCGCGTGGTCGCGGAGGAGGGTCTCGGCCTCGACGTCGTCTCGGCCGGAGAGCTGGACCTCGCATTGCGATCGGGGTTCCCTCGAGACCGCATTCATTTCCTCGGCAACAACAAGAGCCGCGAGGACGTCGAGGCCGCGTATCGCGCCGGCGCCACTATAGTCATCGATGGATCGCATGAGTTCGATCTCCTCCGCGCCGTAGTGCCGGAGGGCAGGCGGACGCCGGTCATGCTGCGCATCTCGCCTGGAGTCAAGCCCGACACCCTGGACCACATCTCGACCGGGCAGCTCGACTCGAAGTTCGGCTTCTCGATCGAGTCCGGCGCGGCGCGCAAGGCGGTGGAAGAAGCGCTGCGCCACCCGCGCCTCGACCTGGTCGGGCTGCACTCGCACATTGGCTCGCAGATCTTTGCCCTCGGCGCCTACGAGAAAGCGATGGGCATCATGCTCGACCTCCTGGTCCAGCTACGCGATGAGTTGAAGTTCGAGCCGCGAAAGCTGGGAGCCGGCGGTGGCCTGGGTATCGCATACACGCACAGCGACGATCCGCCGACGCCGCGCGATTTCGTCGCGACCGTGCGCCATGCGCTCGAGACCGGGTGCGCGGCGCGTGCTTTGAAGGTCCCCGAGCTGGTGGTGGAGCCAGGGCGGTCGATCGCCGGCCCTGCGGGAGTCGCTCTGTACACCGTTGGTTCAATCAAGGACATCCCAGGCGTGCGCCGCTATGTCGCCGTCGATGGAGGCATGGGCGACAACATCCGTCCGAAGCTCTACGGCGCTCGCTACGAAGCACTGTTGGCATCTGCGCCAGATCGCGCGCCAGAGGGCAAGGTGACGATCGCCGGCAAGTACTGCGAGTCAACCGACATCCTGATCACCGACATCGAGATGCC
>JBDUAO010000101.1:0-9613 GCA_040004595.1 Candidatus Dormiibacterota bacterium
GCACTGGATTCACGGCGGCGAGAGCAATCTTCAAAACCTTGCATTGCTCTGTTACCGGCATCACTGGATGGTGCACGAGGGTGGGTGGCAGATCGCGCGAGGCGATGGCGGGCGGATGGTGACGGTTCCGCCGACCGTGACCTTCGGTCCAATGCCGCGCGGACCTGATTAGCCGGCTTCGATCCGCCTCAAGTAGTGTTGCGCTTCCTTCTCGAACGCGACCTTGCACGGCGCCGCAGGTACGATTCACAGGTGGTCGTCGAGGCCGTCAAGGCGCTCAGCGCGGAGGAGATCAGCGAGCTCTGCCTGCGCCATACCCTCTATGACTGGTCCGCCCAGGCGGCGCTGAAACCAATGGCGGTGGCGAGCGCCAAGGGCGTCCACTTTCACACCGTCGACGGACGTCGCTTCATCGACTTCAACAGCCAGCTCATGTGCGTCAACGCCGGTCACGGCGAGCGGCGGATCATCGACGCGATCAAGCGCCAGGCCGACCTTCTCCCCTACATCAGCCCGTTCATGGCGACCGAGGTTCGGGCACGGCTGGGCAAGAAGCTGGCCGAGCTGCTGCCGGGTGACATCGACAAGGTCCTGTTCACGCTTGGCGGCAATGACGCGAACGAGAACGCGATCAAGATCGCGCGGACGGTCACCGGCCGTTCGAAGATCCTCGCTCGCTACCGCTCGTACCACGGCGCGACCGGCACCGCCATCCAGGCGACGGGCGACCCGCGGCGCTGGCCGAACGAGAGCGCTGTAGGCGTCGTGCACGTGCTCGATCCGTACCACGGCATCCAGCGCGGCACCGACAGCGCAGAGGTCGCGCTCGCGATGCTGGAGGAAACCATCCTCCTCGAGGGCGCGGGCACGATCGCCGCCTTCATCCTCGAGCCGATCACCGGCACCAACGGAATCCTCATCCCACCGGACGGCTACCTCGAAGGGGTGCGTGAGCTGTGCGACCGCCACGGCATCCTGCTCATCGCCGACGAGGTGATGACCGGGTTCGGGCGCACCGGCCGGTGGTTCGGGGTCGACCACTGGGGCGTCGTGCCCGACCTGATCACCCTGGCCAAGGGCCTCACCAGCAGCTATGTGCCGCTCGGCGCGGTCGGCATGCGGCCGAAGGTCGCCGCATATTTCGACGACCACGTCTTCTACGGGGGACTGACCTACAACAGCCATCCGCTCGGGTGCGCGGCGGCGCTGGGCGCGATCCAGGCCTACGAAGAGGACGATATGGTCGGCAACTCGCAGCGCATGGGCGAGGTTCTGAAGAAGCATCACCGCCGCCTGCAGGAACGCCATCCGTGCGTCGGCGCGGTGCGATCGATCGGGTTGTTTGGAGCCATCGAGCTGGTGCGCGACCGCAAGACCCTGGAGCCGATGGCTCCTTTTAACGGGACGTCGCCCGAGATGAAGGCGATCGGCCAGGCCCTGCTAGACGCGGGGATGTTCACCTTCGTGCGCTGGAACACGATCATGACGAACCCCCCGCTATGCATCACGGAGGCGGAGCTCGATGAGGGCTTCGAGATCCTCGACGGCGTCCTGGAGATTGGCGACCGCGCGCTGAAAAGCTGACCATCCGGCAGGCGCCGAATCTATAGAAATCAAGGGCCTTGCATTCGTCTCTGTAGATTTCTTAAACTACGTCGGTGACCGGTCGAGCTTTGGAGACCGCCAGCTGGCTGAGCCTCACCGAGGCGGCCAAGCGCCTCAACATCCACCCCGCCACCCTCCGCGATTGGGCTGACCGCGGCCGGATTCGAACCTTTCGTACGCCGGGCGGCCACCGGCGCTTCAATGAAGAAGACGTGGACGCCCTCGCGGGCGAGGCCGCGCCGGAGCTTGCGCTTTTCATGAGCGCCCTCGTCGGACAGACGAGGCTTGCGACGTCGGCCGGCCAGCTCGCCAGCGAGTCCTGGTATTCACGGTTCGACGATGCCGCCAAGGAGCGCCAGCGCGAACTGGGTCACGATCTCATGCGCGTCCTTGTCGCCTACCTCGGCGACACCGAGAAGGATTGGAGCGCCGACATCCACGCGCTGGGTGATCGCTACTCGGGCCTGGCCCATGACTCCAAGTTGTCTCTGGGCGATGCATTGCGCGCCTTCCATCTGTTTGACGGCCTGGTGGCTTCGAGCGTGAAGCAGATGTCCGCAGTGCAGACCGGCGGATTGGCAGATTTCGAACGTCACGTCGGCTGGTTTCTCAACGAGGTTCGGGTGGCCATGGTGGAGTCGTATTCGGGGGGCGCGAAGGGATGAACACTCTCAACGTGGTGCTGCCGCTGGGCTCATCGATCCTGAGCCTCGCCTTCGCCGCGATGGTCTTCGACCAGTGGTGGCAGCGGCGCCGAGCGTTCCAGCTCGTGTGGTCGATCGGCCTGCTCTGGTACGGCATCAGCGCCGGCTGCGAGTTCATCGGCGGAGCGTTCGGCTGGAGCGAGCCGCTGTACCGCGCCTGGTACTTGATCGGCGCCTTCTTCGTCGCGGCCTACCTGGGCGCGGGCACCATCTATCTACTTTCCAAGACGAGGTTTGGCTATTTCGCGGGCGCGACTGTCCTATTCGGCGGGCTGCTATCCCTGCTGTTCAGCCACGCCACCGTGAAGGGCACCAGCGTGCCTCTGTACCCCGGCTCCGCGACTGCCGGAACGGTCGCCTTTGTGATTGCCGCGATCGGAGGGATCGCGATCATCGCCGCCACCGCCGTGCGGCCTCGCCTTGCCGCTCACATCGCGATGGGCGTGCTGGTCGTAGGTTCGCTCGCAGTTGCCTACATGACCCTGAGCGCACCCCTGGCCGCTCCAGGTTGGGCGCTAGACCCGGCCACGAGTGTGCCGGTCGGCACGGCGTTTCCGGGGTACGTGCGCGTCCTGACCGGTCCATTCAACATCGCCGGCGCGCTGTGCCTGGTGTTCGGCGCCATCTACTCCGCGTACGTGTACATGCCCAAGCGCAAGGTGCTGCGGGCCAAGGTCAAGACGCCGGTCGTCGCTCAGCTCTATGGAGGTGCGGCTGTGGCCGTGAACCTCGTTGCGTCAACGCCAACCGCGGTCAGTGCTCTGGTCAAGGGCCAGGTGAACTCGCGTGTGCCCGCCACCGTTCTGATTGCACTCGGAGCGTTCATACCGGGCTTGACCAGTGGCCTCAACCGCTTTGGCGTCACGTGGTCGTTTTTCCTTGGCGAGTTCATCGGGGTGCTCCTGATATTCGCGGGGTTCCTGGTTAGCGAAGAGGTGTTCCGCAACATCCGAATCGGCGCAACCATCTGGTCGCGTACGTCGTCGGATACAGGCATGGCGTCCGAAGCCGGAGCGTCGAAAAACTGAGTCTGCAGCCGCCGTTGCCTCGGACCGACGCGAAATTACAGCTCGACCAGCCCCTTCTTCGCCGCATAGATCACCGCATGCGAGCGGCCCTGGATGCCGAGCTTCTCGTAGATATTGCTGATGTGGTTGCGGACAGTCTTCTCGCTGACCTGCAACCTGTAAGCGATCTGCTTGTTGGCCAGTCCGATCGCCACGAGTTTGAGGATCTCCAACTCGCGGGGGGTGAGCCCGTCGTAAGACTCCCTCGGTTGGTTCGAGAGCATGCCAACGAGCCGATTGACAATCGGGCCCGACATGACCTTGGCCCCGCCGGCGATTGCCAGCATGCTGTTGACGATCGTCGACACACTCGTGTCCTTTAGAACGTACCCGCTCGCTCCAGCCTCGAGGGCCGGAATGAGATGGCCATCGCCGCTGAAGCTGCTGAGGATGATGACCGCGACCTCCGGATGCTTTCCGTGGATGAGACGTGTCGCCTCGACTCCCTCCATCACTGGCATCTTGAGGTCCATCAAGACCAGGTCGGGTTTGAGCTCGTCGACCATGCGTACGGCTTCCTCTCCGTTGCCTGCTTCGCCAACGACCTTGAGTCGCGGATCCCTGTCCAAAAGCGCCGCCAGGCCCGACCTGAAAAGAGACTGATCGTCCGCTATCAGGACTGAGGCCGCCCCATTGGCCATCAAGGAAGCAGGTTCGCAAGAGGGAAGCTTGCCCGCAACATGGTTCCGTCCGAACCTGCGTTCATGGTCATGCGGCCGCCGAGAATGGCTGCACGTTCGCGCATGCCGAGAATTCCGTCGCCATGAACCCGCGGCGCCGGTGATTCGACCGACGGGCTGCCGATATCGCTTACCCAGACGACTGCCCGGGGGCCTATCAGCTCCAGCGCGATAGCCACCGAGCGTCCTTGCGCGTGGCGCCAGGTGTTGTTCAATGCTTCCTGGATGATTCTGTATACGTTGACGTCTGCTTGCTCGTTCAGGCGGGCCGGCCAAGATCGGGAGACTCGCAGGTCTACCGTCTGACCGCTGAGCCGCTCGAATCGCGGGATTAGGTGACTCCTGAGGCCGGCGATGAGGCCCTCCTGAAGGTCGGGGTCAACGCGCAGGTCGCGCACCAGCTGCCTGACATTACGTAGCACCTCCAGGGTCAACCTCTCGAGCAGATCGACCTCCCTGAGGACCGCTTCTCGGCCGTACTGGCTGGACCGGAAGTTCTCCAGCTCAACCTTCATGGCGTACATCGTCTGCATGACCTGGTCGTGCAGCTCACGTGCCATGTTCTCTCTGAGATCCCCACCTGTGTCGATCAGGTTCCTGATCTCAAGCTTGAGAATCGATGATCCGTTCGAGGACGCGCCTTCAATGGCGTGCGTCAACTCGGCTTGCTCGGCCAATCCGTCCCCCTTCCCACTGATAAGTAAATAAATAATCGTTGCTTAAAGACGAACGCCTGCTCGCTTGCTAGACCCTACGTTGTCCCGGCACCCACTCTAGGTTTGCGGGGCTCCGTATTTCCCAAGGGGTCGACGTAATTCTATATGTATTTGTGCGGCCCATCCGAAGAAACGTTGCGTCAACCCCTTGGTTTTTCAAAGCCAATGCCCGCCGAGTCAGGTGGAAATTCGTAGCCCGGTCGTTATGCGCCCAGTCATTGGGGAAGCGAAGTCCCGCGAGCCGGGACAAAAGTCCTACGCCTCGGGCGGGTCGCTTTGTCCCGACTAGTTAGGCCAAGCAGCGGTATGAGGTCGTCACCGCTTCCGCTGCGGCATACAAAGTTCTTGGCCGTAGCGGGTCATGTCTGCCTGGATGTCGGCCGACGGGGTCGCGTCGCACAAAGGTCCGCATCCGGAAATGGACGAGTCCCGGCACATGGGACAAAGGTCCCGCCTTCGGCCAGGTCATCTTCTGACCGCCGCGGCGAGCCCCGCCTACCTTGGCGCCGGCGATCTAATCAGCTCGCTCCGCCGCGCTGAGATCGCCTGGCCAGGGCGTTAAGTGCCGCCAGACGCGCGCACGCCTCCGAGTCCCCATCGGTACACCGCACCTGGAGCATGACGGCGCAAGCAATGCAGATCGTGTCGACCTCGGGATCGCCAAGTCCCTCTGCCGCGGGCTCGCCGCAGTTCGAACAGGCGATCGGTACGCGGCCGGGTGCCCGCCGAAGGGCGCTTCTGACGAGCTTGAGCGCTCGCTGCACTCTCGTATGGACCTCCAGCACCGGGCATGATCAGCGCCGCAAGCCCCGAGCCGGACTGCTCGGGGCGTTACGGCCCGACCCGAGCAGTCTGAACGACCAAGTCGTCGAAGGCAATGTCAAACGAGCGGCCTGTCTGGTTCTCGCCAAGTTGGAGCTGCGCGAGCAGGCTTGAACCCAGGTTGGCTGTCTGAGTCGTCAGCACGCTGACCGGACTCCCATCCAGCCACACCTCGATGATGCTCGAGGCTCCGTTGACGGCCAGGTGAAACTCCACGCTGTGCCACGACCCGAGGCTCACCAGCGGACCTGTAACGCTAGTCGCGCCGACATCGTTGCGAAGAGCGAGCCGCCCCTGGCTGTCGAGATATAGCCGAGCGATCGAGCTGGTCGAGGCCCGGAAGCCGACAAGGGTGGCGGTGCTGGAGGGCAGTGACCTCATCTGGAAGTACGAGCGGACGTACAGGCTCGAGTAGCCGCTCGCGAATGTATCTCGCGCGTAAGTGGCGGCGCCCGTCGAGACAGCCTGCGCGGCATAAGTGCCGGCGTGCACAGTACTGCTCTGGACCACCAGACCAGAGTTGGTCGTCCATGCCGACATGGAGCCCGACTCGAAACCGTCAGCGAAGACTCGTTTGACAAGGCTCAGGTTGAGGCTGATCGTCGCACCGGGACCGACCGCCACAGTCTGCGTTTGCGGACTGTATCCGGATGCGGAAGCAGTGAACGCATAAGTGCCCTCGGTCACACCAGAGATCGAATATCGACCCTCGCTGTCAGTGCTCGCATTGCCGCCCGAATACGAGACAGTGGCGCCGGCCAACGGAGTCCCGGTGGCGACGTCGACCACTGTGCCCGCCACCGACCCAGGCAGAGGCGCCAATGGGAAGTTCTGGGCGGCGTTGGCCCCAGGTCCGACGGAAACCTGTCGTGACTGTCCGCTGTAGCCGGCCCGGCCGGCGCTAACTCCGTAACTCCCTTCAGTCACCCCGGTAAACGAGTAGGCCCCGCTGCCGTTGGTGGTCACAGCTCCGCCCGAATAGCTCACGACGGCTCCTGCGATCGGCTGGCCGGTCAGCGAGTCAGTGACGACCCCCCCGATGCTGCCTTGGAGTGGGGCCAGGGCGAAGTCCTGCTGGATCGTGCTGCCGGTGGTGATGACAACAACCGCGCTCTGATCGGTGTATCCAGCATGAGAAGCCGTAACCGTGGTGTTGCCGTCAGGAAGCGAGGCCAGGGTATAGATCCCACCTGAGTCCGTGGTCGTGCTGCCACCCAGATAGCTGACCGTGGCGCCGGCCACGGTCGAGCCGGTCAAGGCGTCAGTCACCACTCCGCTGACGGTTCCGACGCCAGTCGGCGCAAGGGCAAAGTTCTTGGACGCAGCCTGACCCGCGCCGACTGTCACAGTCAACGTCTGTGCCGTGTATCCGGGTGCGCTGGCTGCGATGTCATAAGTCCCCTCGGTCACGGCCGCAAAGGTATAGGCACCGGCAGGATTGGTCGTGGCCTGACCCCCTGAGTACGAGACAGTGGCGCCGGCCACCGGCGACCCG
This sequence comes from Candidatus Dormiibacterota bacterium, assembly GCA_040004595.1. Lineage (GTDB taxonomy): Bacteria > Chloroflexota > Dormibacteria > Dormibacterales > Dormibacteraceae > Palsa-872. Next base: position 7,090 of record JBDUAO010000101.1, read on the forward strand.
CTCGCCCCGTCGGTGACGATGCCGCTCACACTGCCGGCCAGCGGCGTGAGGCTGAACCCGCGAGTGGTGGTTGTGGCGGGGCTGACCGTGACCGTCTGGCTCTGGTCGGTATACCCGGGGGCGGCGGCTGTGAGCTGGTAGCTGCCGAGTGGGGCTTGACCGAGTGAGTAGGCGCCGGAGATGTTGGTCAGCGCGCTGGCGCCCGTGTATGAGACCGTCGCGCCCGCGATCGGATTGCCTGTCAACGCGTCAGTGACCGTGCCGGCCACCGTGCCATAACCACGACACGGGATGCTGCCGGAATCGAAGACTGTCGACGTGCTGCCGGAAACCGTGGAGAAGGTGTATTGGGCTGCAGTCGCGGAAAGTTGAAGTTGGAGCGCACCGAAGATCCCGCTCTTGGATTTGACGACCCGATTTTGTGGATCAGATTGGACGATGTACTGACCCGAATGGCCTCCTGTTCCGGCCACGATCTCGGTGATGCCACCGCTCGCAGGATTGCCGTTGGCGTCCAGGGGCAGCCAGCGCTGGTAATCGTGGTCATGGCCGTTCAGCACCAGCGTGGCTCGGGCATTGGCGAGCGGAGTCCAGAAGTCCTGGACCCGGGTCGAGGCGCCTTCCGGACCGATGTTATAAAGCGGATGGTGCCAGTAGGCGACGATGCATGCACCGGCATGCGCCGCGAGGTCGCTCTGGAGCCAGGCCAGCTGGCCGGCCCAGTTGATGGCCTGGTACTGGGAGGTCGAGTTGAGCGCTATGAAGTGCCATCCGCCTGCATCGAAGCTGTAGTAGTTCGGCTCGTTGTTCCAATAGTCGAAATAGCCTGCCGCCCTGCGCGTGCCGTACTCGTGATTGCCGATGATAGGGTCAGTGATCGGACGCAGGGGTCCAAATGCGCTGTCGTACCAGTTGGAGAACTCCGAGTAGGAGCCCTTCTCGTAAACGTCGCCAAGGTAGAGAAAGAGGTTGGGCGACCACGAACTGATCATGCCCGCGACGGAGGTGGTAGCGGCGTCGCCGCCGGCGCCGTCCCCGACCGCCGCGACGATAAGGTTTGCTCCTGGCGGGGGCGTAGTTCCCGAAGTGATCGTCGGCGGGGTGTTGTTGGGTGGTACCGACGTCAACCCATTGGAGAAGGTGAGCGATTCGCTCGTCGCGCTCGTGCTGATGTTGGGGTTGTCGCTCATGATCGCCGACACAGATAAGGTATGCACGCCATCCACCCACTTCGTGGTTGGCAGCGCGAAGGTGTATGGGCTCTGGTAGTCGGTCAGTGTGTACCCGGTCAGGGGGTCGTCGACGGTGAAGACCATCCGAACAACCCTGATATTGCCACTTACGATCATGGTGGCCGTTGCCAACACGCTGACGTTGCCGCTCACAGTCGAGCCGGCGTCGGGCTGAGTCAGGCACAGCTGCACGCTGTAAGTCGACGTGGTGGTTGTGTTGCAGGGAGCTGGGCCGGCCACAGCGACGTCCGCCGACGCTGTCATCAGGAATAGAAAGATCGCTCCAACGCAGGCCGCGGGCCAGCCTCGGGAACGCAACCAGGCGGGTAGTAAGCGAGAGATCATCCGGCCTTGCTCCAGCTGCTTGTATCGAGCAGCGTCCCGTCTGTGAGAACCGCGTCAACGCGGACAGTGGAATGGTCAGCGTTCACGATGAGATCCCCGAAGATCCCCGACGCTCCAAATTGTTGAAAGGCACAGTTGTGCCGGATCGCGACGATGCTCTTGCCCCCGATCCCGGCCACGAAGTAATGAACGCCGGCTGCGTCAGGGCGGATCCTTTCGTAGTCGTGGTCGTGACCGTTGAAGACGGCGTCCACGTGATACTGGTCAAACAGCGGGACCCAGTACTGGTCGACCCACGCAGTTGATCCGTGCTGGCCGCATGAGTACGCGGGGTAGTGGAAAAACACGAACTTCCAGCGCGCGCCGACATTGGCGGCAAGATCATTCTTCAAGAATTCGTAGTAAGGCTGCCCGGGGAGGTAGCCGCGTGACCCATCGCCCTCCATGACGGTGAAATGCGCTTCGCCCGCGTCGAACGAGTAATTCCTGTCCGGCATAAAGAAATTGCTGATGCTGGGGTTGCCTTGCTGGGTGGTGTGGTCGTGATTGCCGAGCACCCAGATGACGCCATGCGAGTTGAGGAAGCTTGCATATTGCGGAAATACGTTCGTATCCATCTCCGCGATGGTGCCGCCCTCGTAGGTGTTGTCCCCGAGCGTGATGAACATGTCCGGATCCTGTTGGTTCAACAAGCCCACAACGGCCTGTTCAGGCAGAGTTCCCCCACCGAAATCCCCTGTGGTGGCGAACCGGATGCGCCCGGTGTCAGGCAGACTTTGGAAATTGCCCCTGGCAACTTCGCCGCTTGAATGCACTGCATAGGAGTACGAGCTCGCCGGCCGCAGGCCGGTCAGTACCGCACTGTGAAGCACGCCATCCGCCTGCGGGTGCACCCGGACGGGGGCGGTTTGGTTCAGTCCCCCGCCGAGGCCGTACGTGACGCTCGC
>JBDUAO010000102.1:0-9522 GCA_040004595.1 Candidatus Dormiibacterota bacterium
CCGCTGCCGGCATGGCGACCGCCGTCAGTGCGACCACCGAAATCGCCACCAACAACGCGCGGCCGCTCCTCAGGGTTGGCGATAGTCGAACCTGTACCCAGCCAACTGGATGCGAGCTTGTGGTCAGGTCACCGGCAAGCAATATCGAAGGCAGCAGACGCGCGTCGTACGCCTCCCAGCCTGTCGGTGGAACCACCTTTGCGCCAGCCTGGCGAAGGAGCGCCAGGATGTCCTCGACCAGCTCGCCACGCGGGCGATCTTCTCGCATCATGACCACGCCACCCGGCAATGCCTGCGCCGGCCCAACCAACTGTTGGACTTGCATCACCCGCTTGCGAGCCACCGGGCGATGCCACGTTCGGGCCAGGCTCCGGCTTAGTGGCTGCAGAAGATGCATGAGGGTCACGCCGGTTCGGTATGCAAAGCCCTGGTCACCAAAGGCGGTTGGCGGAGTCGCGGCGCCGAAATCGATGACGGCAAGCGCCATCAAGAAGGCGAGGGCTGACAACGAGACGATGGCGACCGGCCACGCGATCAGCGCAACTGGCGACAACGCAATTGAAAGGAAGGCGATCGGCACGCCCACCTGGTGGGCGAAATCGATAGCCCTTCCCCCTCCTCCATAAACAGACTGATAGCCGGCCGTCCCGTAGATCCCGCGGTAAATTCGCTGGCCGCCGACCTGCTGACCTAGAGGTTGGTAGATCCGTCCGCGCCAGCGGGCGGTTCCGGCGCTCGTAAACCTGTAGGGGTGTCGAGCCTCGACGAGTGCCTCGCTGCGTCCGTAGCCGACCTGCTGTCTCAGGTAGGCACGGAGGCCCGGGCGCCGGTGATGCCAGATCTGGGCCGCAGGGTGAAAGCCGATGTGCCAGCCGCGGTCGATTACCCGCCAGCACATGTCGACGTCGTCCCCCGCCACCGTGAATATGGGATCGAAGCCTCCCACCTGCTCGAGGACGGTCTTGCGAAAAGCCATATTGCAACCAGGGATGTGCTCTGCCCTGTCGTCTCCGAGCAACACGTGTACCGGGCCGCCCGGGGCAGCCGCTACCTGGTGGCTGCCAAGGCCGTCCTGGGGTGGCGGAGTGTTTGGCCCACCCACCCCGACCACGTCGGGTCGGTCAAACCCCAGCGCCAGATAGAGCAGCCACTCGGGTGACGGATAAGCGTCGCTATCGAGATAGGCGACGATCTCGCCCGTCGCTGCGCGCATGCCTTCATTTCTGGCAGCTGCGAGGCCCCCATGCGCGATGCTCAACAACCTCACATCACGCTTCCGCGCGATCTCAGCTGTGGCGTCGGTGGAACCATCGTCCACGACGATTACCTCAAAGGGCTCGTAATCAAGAGCGCAGGCATGGCTCAAGCACTCGTCGAGGGTTGCCTCCGCGTTGTGGGCGCATATCACCACGCTGATTGAGGGCCATTTATCGCGGAGGTCGCGAACCTCGCGCCGGTTCCATTTCTCGGCGACCTTGAGAGAGAGTCGGGGCGAGCGATCTCGACGAGTCAGTCCGAAGTGCCAGTCCTCGATGGGTTTCCCGCCCACCACCCAGGCGTCGGTCCACGAGAAGATGCAGCAGCCCGCAACACCGCGGTCCATCGCGACCTCGAGCTGCCACTCCAGGACCTCGGCCTGCTTCTTTTCTGCGGCGCGGCCCGTCCCGGCATCGAGCCCCACCTCTCCCATGACCAGCGGCCTCCCGCCGGCCGCGTGCTGAAGCTTGGTCAGGTAGCGGTGAAACGCAGACCTGGTCTCGAGGAACACATTAAAGGTGACGAAGTCCGACTCCTCGCCATGCAGATACTCCGCGGTCGGGTAGTTGGCGTAGGTGACGAGCTGGCCTGGATCGATGTCGTGGATCAGTGCTGATATATCTGCCAGCAACGTCCGGACGGGTTTGATCCCGACCCATCTGATGACATCGGCCGGCACCTCGTTGCCGATACAGATTCCCAGCACAGTGGGGTTGCCGGCGACGCTGCTTGCGAACGCCGCGGCTGAATCCAGGGCGTCCTTGCGGACTGACTCGCGATCGATTGTGCCCCCGCCGACGATGTATCTCCAGTCCTGGTAGCTCAGCCCAGCCAGGATTCTCAAACCAAATTCGGCTGCTGCCTCCAGCATGTCAGGGGGCGGCGGAGTGTAGGTCCGCACCACGGTGAAGCCGGCCTTTGCCATTGCGGCGAGGTCGTCGCGGAGCTGCTTCGACTCGGGGAAGAGTGCGCCGTCACGCCTCTTCGCGAATGTGCCGTACGTGACTCCTCTGAAGGCAAAGCGCTCGCTTCCCGCTTTGAAGTGCTTGCCATCGATTCGAACTCGTTGCTGTACCGCCGGGGGCTCGACACGCCGGCCCGAGGCAGGACGTGCCTGCTCCTGGGCATCACGCTGTGTTTGTGTCTCTATTGCCATACCTTGTCTATTGCCCCACGACGGCTAACGCCGATTGACCTCACGCCTTGTACTACGAACAAGAGTTCGGTGACGTTTCGGGCGTGTCCAGCACCATGGATAGCCAACTTCTCGGCTCACGCCAGCGCAACGAAAGTGGCCTCGTGTAAGGCCCCCCACCTACTTTCTGTAAGCGCCGACTATACCCCAGCCTCGGCCAGATTCAGCCGCCTTAAGCCCACTCTACGGGGCTCAGCCGATTTTCGCCAGACGCACTCTGTAACCCGGCTCGGTAACACGAGTCGAACCCCATGGGAGTACGCATCAGTCCGGCCCGGATCGACCGCGAGCTCGCGCGCCGTGGCTGGAGCGCGACCGACCTCGCCAGGGAGTCGGGCTGCAGCCCCTCGACCATCTCGGGCGCGCGGCGCGGCCGCCAGGTGACCAACGACACGCTGCGAAAGATCGCCGACGCCCTTCTGGGCGCGCCCGTGGTTCCGGGCGTCGATGCCTTGCTCGAACCCGAGGATTCCCCGATCATCGAAGCCGGCACGAACGGGACCACTAACGGCCTCCGTCACTCGTAATCCAGGCCTGAGCCGGCCTAGACTTCGACCATGACGCAGCTCTACCACGACGCGCAGCGCCGGCTGCAGGACCGTTTTGACACCCGCCGCCTGGCCGATCGGATCGAGGAGCGGATCGTCCATGACGTCATCGACGAGGGCGACGCGGAGTTCATCGCCGGACGCGACATGTTCTTCCTGGCGACGGTCGACCCCGAGGGCAGGCCGAGCTGCTCATATAAAGGAGGGGAGCCCGGGTTCGTGAAGGTGCTCGACGAGCACACTCTCGCCTTTCCCAACTACGACGGCAACGGCATGTACCTGTCGATGGGCAACGCCCTTGCCACCGGCGAGGTCGGCATGCTGTTCGTCGACTTCGAGCGCCGCAACCGGATGAGGGTCAACGGCACGGCGAGGATCGACGAGAACGACGAGCTCATGGGCGCGTATCCGTACGCGCAGTTCATCGTGCGCGTCGATGTGCGCGAGGTGTTTCCCAACTGCCCCCGATACATCCACCACTACCAGCTGGTCGAGCGCTCGAAGTTCGTGCCCAAGAAAACCGCGCGGCCACCGGTTCCGGACTGGAAGCGCTCGGATTGGGCATGCGACGTGCTGGCGGAGAACGACCCCGCCCGAGAACCCGAAACGGCGGAATAGGTTCCGGCGCGCCTGACGTTTCGGTTCCGATGAGACGGTTCCACTACGCCTGGGTGGTGGCCGTGGTCACGTGGATCACGCTGCTGGCCGCCGCCGGGTTCAGGTCGACGCCGAGCACACTCATCCGCCCCCTCGAGCACGAGTTTGGCTGGTCGACGGCAACCATTTCGGTGGCCGTCTCGATCAACCTGCTGCTGTTCGGCCTTTTCGCTCCTTTCGCCGGCGGCTTGATGGAGCGATTCGGCATTCGCCGCGTGGTCGTGGGAGCGCTGATGACCGTGTCAGCGGGCTCCGCCCTCACGATCTTCATGAACCAGCCCTGGCAGCTCGACCTGCTGTGGGGCGTGGTCGTCGGCATCGGCACCGGCTCGATGGCCAGCGTCCTGGCCGCAACAGTCGCCACCCGATGGTTCGTGCAGCGTCGCGGTCTCGTCGTGGGCGCGCTCACCGCGGCCGGCGCGACGGGACAGCTGGTCTTTCTCCCAGCGTTGGCGTGGCTGGCCGTGAACGTGGGCTGGCGGGCGTCAGCCCTGGTCGTAGCCGGCGCGGCGCTCATCGGCGTGCCGCTCGTCATCCTCTTCATGCGCGACCGCCCGGCCGACGTCGGCTTGCGCGCGTACGGCGCGACTGAAGCAGACGAGCCGGCCCCGCCTTTGCGAAACCCTGTGCGCGCAGCGCTCGGCGGCCTGGCGATGGGCGTGCGCAACCGCAACTTCTGGCTGCTGTCGGTCAGCTTCTTCATCTGTGGTGCGAGCACCAACGGGTTGATCGGGACTCACCTGATCCCCGCCTCCATGGATCACGGGCTCGCTGAGGTGACTGCCGCCAGCCTTCTCGCGGTGATCGGCATATTCGACGTCGCCGGCACGATGATCTCTGGGTGGCTGACGGACCGCATGGATTCGCGCTGGCTGCTGTTCTGGTACTACGGGCTGCGCGGGCTCTCGCTTCTCTTCCTGCCGTACGCCTTCGGGGTGCAGTATTTCGGACTGATTCTCTTCATCGTGTTCTATGGCCTGGACTGGGTCGCGACAGTGCCGCCGACCGTAGCCCTGGCGGCGGACACGTTCGGCAGGCGGAACGTGGGCGTCGTCTATGGCTGGATCTTCGCGTCTCATCAGCTCGGCGCCGCGACCGCGGCGTTCGGAGCGGGCGCGGTCAGGACCTACTTCGGCGACTACCAGCTCGCCTTCATGACTTCGGGCCTCCTGTGCCTCGTTGCGGCCGGGCTCGTCATCAGGATCAACCGCGCCCGCGGCACAGAGGTGGTGGCGGCGCCTCTGCCGGCGCCCTCTTACTGAGGCGCGGCGTCCTCGCCGGTCTCGCCGGCGCTGCGCTGGCGCTCCTTCCGATCACCGCATCGGCTCACGCCCGGCTCGTCATCTCGAACCCAGCTCCCGGCGTCACGCTCGAGGCCGTGCCCAGCAGCGTCGACCTTCTCTTCTCGGAGCCGGTCACGCCAGCGGGTCGCGGCATCAGTGTCTACGGCCCGGATGGCACGCTCGTGCAGGACGGACCTGCCCGCGCGCAGGGGCAGCGCCTTTCGGTGGCGTTGACGGGCAATGCGACGGGCACCTACGCCGTGATCTGGACCGTGATCGCCTCGGATACCCACCCCTCGCGAGGCGAGCTCACATTCAGCGTCGGCCATGCGAGCCCCGTGAGGGCGCCGGGATTCGGAGCAGGCGACGTCGGGCTGGTGTCGCCGATCGGCCTGGCGCTGCAAGCGCTCGGCAGGTGGCTGCACTTTGCCGGCTACGCGCTGGCGTTCGGGGCTTCCATCTACTGCCTGTTCATCGCGCGCGACCTGCGCCCCCTGCGCCTGGCCGGTGTCGGTGTCGCCCTTCTCCTCGTGGCCGAACCTCTCGCCCTGCTCGCGCAAACCGTCAGTCTCGACCCCTCGCAGGCTTTTGACGGAGACGCGCTGACGAGCGCCCTGGCCTCGCCGTTTGGGCGGGTGCTCGGCCTGCGACTCGCGGCGGCCCTGCTGCTTTGGGCGCTGCTCGGCGCGTTGCGGCAAGCACCGTGGCTGCGGTGGTCGGTGCTTGGGTTGGCACTCGCGCTGGCGCTCGTCGATGCGTCGGCAGCCCACGCGATTCCTGCATTGCCTCAGCCCTTGGGGATGGTGCTCAATGCGCTGCACGTCTTTGCGATGGGCTTGTGGGTTGGCGGCCTCGCGGCCTTCGCGATCGCGCCGGCGGGCGGCTTCAGACGCGTGGCCGCGTGGTCGGCGGGATTGCTCGTGTTCAGCGGCATCGCCCTCGCGCTCCTGCACGTTGGCCAGTGGCGCGACCTCGTCACCACCGGATACGGCGAAGGCTTGCTGATCAAGGTGCCACTTGTCGCGGGGGCTCTGTTCCTGGCCCGCGTCGGCCGACGGCGGTGGGAGCTCGCCGCGCTGGCCGTGGTGTTGGCCGTGGCGGCGATCATCGTGTCGCTGCCGCCACCCCGGTAGGCTGCTCTTGATGAGCACGACTTCAGCTCCCGCGGACCTGGTCGTCTTCTCCGATTACGTTTGACCCTGGTGCTACATCGACTCGGTCAGAGTCGAGCGGCTGGTGAAGGAAGGCCTCGTCAAGCTGACCTGGCTTCCTTTCGAGCTGCACCCGGAGGCCCCGGTCGACGGGATACCACGCGAGGCCTATTTCGGTCGAGCCCGCTCGCTATCGATGCGCAGCCGTTTGGATGAGGTCGCCGACGAGGTGGGCCTGGTGATGAAGCAGCGCGATGTGCTCATCAACTCAAGAAAGGCGCTGGGAGCGGCGGAGTTTGCTCGGGAGCACGGCAAGTACGACGAGATGCATCAAGCGCTGTTCAAGGCGCACTGGGAGCTGACCGGCAAGCTGGAGGACGTCGACGATCTCGTGCGGATCGGAACCGAGGTCGGGCTGGATCCAGTCGAGCTGAGGGAGGCCATCGAAGAGGGCCGCTACGAGCAGGTCCTGGACGAGAACCGGCGGCTGGCCGAGTCGGTAGGGATCAACGCGATTCCCGCGCACATATTCGGCCGGCGCTACCTCGTCATGGGCGCGCAGCCCTATGAGGCCTTCACGCAGGTGCTCGACAAGCTTCGTGAGGATTTCGGCGCAACCGAGAGCTGATGGAAGGCACATTGCGCGGCTCGATGGTTGCGCTCAGAGCGGCCACCACCGACGACGTGCAGGCGCTGGCCAAGATTCGCGCGACGCCCGAGGTCTACCGGTGGTGGCGCGGTGAGGCCGATATGTCGTCGGAGGTGGCGGCGGATATCGCCGACCCAGAGGCGACCACCCTTGTCATTGAGCTCGACGGCCGTGTGGCCGGGGCGATTCAATGGAGCGCCGAGACCGAGCCCGACTACCGGCACGCCAGCATCGACATCTACCTGGATCCGTCGCTTCACGGCCGCGGTGTGGGCACCGATGCGGTTCGCACCCTCGCACGCCACCTCATCGTCGATGAGGGATTTCACCGGCTGGTCATCGACCCGGCGGCGGACAACGCGGCCGCCATCAGGTGCTACAGCAAGGTGGGATTCCGGCCCGTCGGGATCATGCGCAAATACGAGCGCGGCTCAGATGGTTCCTGGCACGACGGGTTGCTGATGGACCTGCTGGCCGAGGAGCTGCTCGGCTGACGGCTGGCGAGCCGAAGCCCTAAGCCACAGGGTAGGGCTGGTCCAGGTAGCGTCGTTGGTAGGTTTAATGCCCAACGTATACGTTTCACGCCTTTGCCTTGGCATCCCAAAAATCGCCGGGAACAGCGCATCAAAATTGATGGCTCAAGTACGAAAATGCCCCTATGTTGACCTTGGATCCCGCAGGCGTAGCCGGTGATTGAACAGGTCCGCCGCGTCGCCACGCCACAGCGGATGCGCCGCGCGCGCTCGGCTCCGGCCGGGCGGTTCGCCGGTGCCCTGATCGCCCTCGGCTGGGGCACGGCCTTCCTCTTGTTTCGCGGCAACTGGGAGGTCGTAATTTCCGCCTCAGCCTTCTGGCTGGTCGCCGTGCTGTTCCTCCTCGCCGCGTGGGAGCTGTTGATGATCGTGGCGGGCATGCCCGGCATCACGGTGCTCCCCCGGCGCAAATGGATCGCCCAGCTGGAGACGTGGCTCGTGCCCGCGGGGCTGCTCGCGGGCCTGTTGTTTGGACATTACCTGTGGGGCTGATGCGCCGTCCGCGCTTTCGGATCAACGCTCGGGTGGTGCTGTTCGGCGCGGTCGCCGCGGGCCTGCTGGCGCTGGCGGCCTGGGTGATCTTCAGGGCGAGCACCTACGACCCCGTTCTGCTCACCAGCTGCACGAGCAAGCGTGATCCCAATTCGTTTCTGCCCATTCCGGGAATCGTGATCTGGGCCGTCGTCGCATTCGTCGCGGGTGGCGTGGCCGCGCGGCTTCGGGCGCGGTTTGGAGCTTCGCGTTGATCGCCACCCGTCGTCGGTTGCGCAACCCCGCGATCTGGGTCCAGGCAGGGCTCGTGTTCTTTCTGCTGCTTGGCGCCGTGCTGCTGGGCTACGAGACCATCGCGCTGGCAGACACCGGCGACCATGCGCCGATCACCTACTACATCCGGTGCGCTTACGCGGTCGAGAAGCCGGCAACGATCGCCGGTGTGGTGGCGGTCAGCTTCATCCTCGGTCACTGGCTGTGGTCGCCACAGCGGGGAGTGCAGCGCTGATGGTGGTGCCTGGCGGCATCACGATCGTCGGCCTCGTGGTGCTGGCGATGCTGTTCGGAATCGCCGCCGTCGATGCGGTGCTCGAGGCAGGGCGCTGGGAGCCGATCGACCGGCGCCTGCAGACGTGGTCGGGCCGGTACCCGTACTTCGCGGTTGCACTGTCACTCCTGCTCGGAGCGATGCTCGGGCACTTCTTCTGGTAGGCGCCCCTATGATCGCCGCACTCGCCGCGGCTTCGTGGGCTGGGGCCAACGCTGGACTGGGCCAGAATGAGAGGGCATGGAAGAAAGAAGCGAAGAGCAGGTGATATCGCGTTTGTTCGATCTGGAGAACGATGGGCAGGCGACGCAGCGAGCCGAGCTCACGGGTGAGCGGTTCGTCTCGCTGATCCAGGATCCCAACAACGGGAAGGCGTACGTCTTTCAGCACGGCCTGGATGAGACCGAGGGGGCTGAGGTTCCGCCAGGAACAGAGTTCTGGGAATACCCGACGGCGGACCAAGCTGAGCGCGCCTACTCGCAGTTGCTCGAGGAAGATAGAAAGGCGGGCGAGGTGGTGGCGACCGACTCCGAAGAAGGGATGGGCGATTCCGAGACGGGTGGGGCCGAGGTGCGCGATCGATATTCCGCGAGCGACGACGATCCTCTCATCGAGAATGGCGAGGACGCGGTGGGCCAGGCGACCGACGACGAATCGTTGAGCGAGACCAGCAGCCCGTAGCGTGTAGCGCTCTGCCGGCCATCCGCCATGACGTCAGTGCGACCGGCGACGTGGAAGGGAGCTCGATCCCGCCAAGCACAGCCAATGATGCGACCAGTTGACCGATCTGCTCGCGCACGAGCCTTTGCTCGTTGGCCTCGAGCCGCGCGAGGACCATCGCGATCCCGCCCGCCCCGCCCGCCGCGCCATTCAAGAAATCCCAGTAGTTGTCCAGATCGCTGAAGTTCCACGTGAATGCGACCTCGTCAATCTCGGGGTCCCCGAAACCAGCTCCAATGAAGCTGTGGCGTAGGCGATCGCGGTCAGCGAGCACAAGAATCCCCGGAACGCCGGTGCCTGACGCGAGCTCCAGGATCGTTTCGCCTCATGGCGGCGATCTCATCCGGCGCCATCGCCTCCTACACGGTTTGACTCGCTCGCTGGAAATCGTTTGTGTCCATCAATGTGACAACCGTAGCGAGCCGAATCGTGAGACATCAATTTGGTGGACCCGAGGGGATTCGAACCCCTGACCTTCTGACTGCCAGTC
>JBDUAO010000103.1:0-9513 GCA_040004595.1 Candidatus Dormiibacterota bacterium
TGGCGGGGATGGATGGGAATCGAACCCACCCAGGACGCCTCAGCAGCGCCCCGCAAACGGTTTTGAAGACCGCGGGAGGCACCAGCCCCCGATCATCCCCACCTCAACAGCAAGGTTAGCTCTGGATCAGCCCGATGCGGTCTCAAGAACCGGAAGCCACTCCCGATCCCCCCCAAGCTCGTCGCTAGGGGTTAGCGCTCGGGAGTCGAGAACTAGACCAGCAGAGCCTCGAGCTTGGCGGTCAGGTCGCCCTTCATGTTCGGCCTGTAGCCCACGGTCCGCTCTGCCGGCTTGCCGTCCTTGAAGATGATCACCGTGGGGATCGACATGATCCCAAGCGACATCGGGGTCGCGGGGTTCTCGTCGATGTCCATCTTCATGACCTTGACCTTGGTGCCCAGCTCTCCCTGGATCTGCTCGACGATCGGGGCGATCATGCGGCACGGCCCGCACCACGTGGCCCAGAAATCGACCAGGACTGGGATCTCTGATTTGAGGACGGAGGCCTCGAACTCTGCGTCGGTGACGGCTTGGATGTTTGACATCTAGGACCCCTTCTTGTCGGTGGAACCCGACTTGGACTCTGGTTTCGACGTGGACTTGGATTCGGACTTGGACTCGGCTTTCGTTTCCACCTTGGACTCCGACTTCGACTCCGACTTCGACTCCGACTTGGTTTCTGGCTTGCTTTCCGAGCTTCCCTCGGAGGAGCTGGCTGGAGCGACCCCGTTGCTCGAACCGGCAGATCCATTGCCACTGCCCTTGTAGTCGGTCGTGTAGTAACCACTGCCCTTGAAGATGATGCCGGCCGGATAGAGCATCTTGGACAGCTTGCCTCCGCATTTTGGGCACGTGACAAGGGCCTGTTCTGTGATCCTTTGCTGGATCTCGAACTCGTGGCCGCAACTGCCACAGCGATAACCGTAAGTGGGCATCTCTAGGGGTTCCTTACTATAGCCGCCGGTCTGGATCCAGCCGGTGGAAAACCATGCCGGACGGCGGCTTGGGGTGGAAATACGTGCTCTTCTGTGGAAGAGTCTTGCCCTCTTGGGCCAGCTTCAAAACCCGGCGCAGCTCGGGCGGAGGCAGAAAGAACGCTGCCGTACCCACCCCCTCGTCAACCCACCGCACCGCTTCCGCGGGGTCGCGTGTGTATAAGAGGAAGTCCTCCGGACTCCGCTTGCCCAGGATGTTGTCAATCACCTGCCTATGTAACTCCACGAGGGCCATCTCCCCTTCCAATTCGAGCAACTGAAAGCGGTGATCGCGGTACGCGCCGGCCGCCACCTTTCCGCGAAGCGCCGCCAAAGTGGCCTCCAGGGACGGCAAGTCCTGTCCCCCGGTTACCGCGACGCCGGTCTTGAGCACCCGATGCGTCGGAAGCACCTGCAGGCCCGGATCGTCCAGGTCAGTCAGCAGGGCGAGTGTAAATCGGGAGCCAGCGTCGGCTTCACCGCCGATCTCCAGCGAGTGCGCCAGCGTCGTTTCGTAACGATGATGGCCGTCGGCAATGAGCACCGGCAGATCGGTCATCGCGGCGTGGACGGCCCTGTGCAGCTCCGGGTCCGTAACAGTCCAAAGACGGTGCTTGGTCTCCTCAGGCCCGACAAAGGTGACCGCCGGGGCGCTCGCGGTGACGACATTCAGGATGGCCGACACGCCAGCGCCCCTCCCCTCGTATGTGAACCAGAGCGGCTCGAAGCTAACGTTGGTGGCGCGCAGCAGGGCTAGGCGGTCCTCCTTCGGGCCGCGGTGAGTCCTCTCGTGCGGCAGGATGACGCGGTCCTCGTAGGGTTGTAGCCGCAGGGCCGCGATGAGATCGCGACGCCGGCGCCCGCCAAAGGTGACCTCGTGCACGTACATGGAAGGGGGGTCTGGCTCGAGGATGCCGTCGCGGACCCAATCCTCGAAGGTGTTGGCCGCGCCCTGGTAGTCGCTGCCCGGCCGGATCAGGCGGATGACGTTGTGCGCAGAAAGCGAGCGATAACGCTCGAGATCTCCCTCAGCGATGACGTCATACGGCGGCGAGACGAGGGTGCTCAGGTCTCCAGCGCGCGCGAGATGATATCGAATTCCCGGGAACGCCCGGAGGTCAGCCGTCGGAGTCTCCTTTGAGCTCGACGTACCGCAAGTCTGACATTCCGTCGACCTCCCGGAGTCGCGTCAACACATCGGTCCCGACATGGTCGTCGACCGCCAGGATCATCATCGCGTTGCCCCGCGGTCCGTCCCGGCCCACCTGCATGCTCGCGATGTTCACGTCGTGCTCGCCCAGGATCATCCCGAAACGGCCCACCACGCCTGGCCGGTCCTCGTGGCGGCTGACCAGAAAACGCCCTTCGGGCACGAGGTCGACGCGGAACAGATCGATCCGGACCGCGCGCGGCTCCCCCATCAGCACGGTGCCGGCTATCTCATGGCCGTCGATCCTCAATGTCACCAGGCTCGCGTAGCTGCCATGGGCCGGGCTGCGGCGCTCGACCAGCTTGACGCCCCGGCTCGAGGCGATAAGCCGCGCGTTGACCTGGTTGATTCGGTCCTCCGTGAACGGCTGCAGCACTCCTTTGATGGCCGCGGCGACCAGTAGGTTGACGTCGTGCTCGGCGAGCTCGCCCTCGAAGTCAAGTTCGATAGCGCTCACCCTGCCGCCGAACAGCTGCGTGTAAAGCGTGGCCAAGCGCTCGGTAAGACCGGCGAACGGACGGAGGTAGGCAAGCTCTTCGGGAGGCAGCGAGGGAGCATTGACCGCGTATCGCGGCAGGTCGCCGGCGAGAACAGCCGCGACCTCTTCGGCGACATCGAACGCGACGGAGACCTGCGCCTCCAACGTCGAGGCAGCAATGTGTGGCGTTGCGACGAAATTCGGAAGCTTGAACAGTGGGTGATCGCCCGCCGGCTCGTTGACGAAAACATCCGAAGCCGCGCCGGCAAGATGCCCGGACTTGAGGGCCTCATACAGCGCGTTCTCGTCGACGGTCCCGCCGCGTGATGTGTTGACGAGCCTCGCCGTCGGTTTCATTAGCGCCAGCTCGGCGGCTCCGATCAGGTTGCGGTTGGCCTCCACCAATGGAACGTGAATGGTCACGAAGTCGGCTCGCCCCAACAGCTCGTCGAGCGCGACCAGCTCGACGTTAAAGAGCTCCGCGCGCTCCACCGAAACGACTGGGTCGTATGCGACGACCTCCATCTCCAGGCCGTGCGCGCGCTTGGCCACTTCGGATCCGACGTTCCCGAGCCCGATGACTCCAAGCGTCTTGCCGCGAATCTCGGTGCCCATGAACTTCGACCGGGTCCACTCACCCCGCCTCACCGATGCATCGGCCTGCGCCACCCAACGTGCGACTGCGAAAAGCAACGCGATCGTATGCTCGGCGGCCGCGACGATGTTGCCGCGTGGTGCGTTGACGACCAAGATTCCCTTTCGTGTCGCCGCGGGCACGTCAATGTTGTCCACTCCTACGCCGGCACGACCCACCACGCGCAGCCGGCGGCCGGCCTCGAGGATCGACTCGGTGACCTTGGTCTCGCTGCGCACCACGAGCGCATCGAAGTCGGGAATGCGCTCGATCAGCTCAGCTTCGAGGAGCTTGCTCACGACTGTGACGTCGCCAGCCCGACGCAGACGCTCGAGACCGTCCTCAGCGATCGTGTCGGCGACCAGAATCCGGGGCAAGTCGCCTACCGGGTCGCGGCGGCGACGCCCTGCAGTGAAGCGGTGATCGCGGCCACACCTCGGCCATCGGATGGGGCGATGTCCAGCTCCTCGAGTGCCTGCTCGATCGCCCAAAGCACCTGGACGATATCGCCCGCCGCGATCGCGCCAAGGTGTCCGACACGGATCATCTTTCCGGTCATCTTCCCCTGGCCGCCGGCGATCACGACACCGTACTTGTCGTTCAAAAGTTTGCGAAGAGCGTTGACGTCAAGGCCCGGAGGCGGCGTCGCCGAAGTCACCGTGTTCGAGCGATATCCATCCTGCGCATAGAGCTGGAAGCCGAGCGCCTCCAGTCCAGCCTGAGTGGCTCGCGCCAGACGCTCATGGCGCTCGTAAACCGCGTCAAGCCCTTCTTCCTCAAGCATGCGCAGGCCTTCCTGCAGAGCGAAGATCACACCGATCGCGGGCGTGAAAGGAGTCATCCCCTTGTCGGCCCACGTCTTGGCTTCCTTCCAGTCGAAGTAGAAACGAGGAGATCGAGACTTCGCCTGCTGTGCCCACGCGCGGTCGCTGACGCTGACGAGAGCCACGCCCGGAGGCGCCATCCAGCCCTTCTGCGAGCCGGTCACGGCAACGTCGATGCCCCACGAGTCGGTCTCGATCGCGATCGAGCTGATGGAGCTGACGCCGTCGACCACCACAATCCTGCCCGCGGTATGCGCGACACGAGCCAGCGCTTGCAGCGGGTTCGTCAGGCCGGTCGACGTCTCGTTGTGCGTGAGAAGAACGACCTTCGCGTTCGGGTGGCGCTCCAGCACCGTGGCGAGGTCGTCCGAGTCCACGGGCTGTCCCCATTCGAACTCGAGCCGTACTACATCGGCGCCGTACGCGGAAGCCAGTGCGGCGAACCGTTCACCGAAGTTGCCGCATAGCGCGGCCACGACTTCGTCGCCAGGTGAGACCAGGTTCGCCACCGCGGATTCGAGGCCGCCAGTTCCTGAGCTCGTGAGGAGCAGGAGGTCGTTGGACGTCTTGAAAACGCGCTTCGCGCCGGTTGTGATCTCGGCCAGGATCGCAGCGAACTCGGGGCCGCGGTGATCGATCATCGGCCGGTTCATGCTGCGAACCACGCGCTCTGGTAGGGGCGTCGGGCCTGGGATGCGAAGCTGGGTCTGGAAGGTCATTGGGCGCGCTCCAACAAGGGATTGCGGCGGCGGGTTGAATTCTACCGGCGATCAGGGGCCCGGGCTTTGTGGCCCGGCCCCTGATGCTGCACGGTTAGTGCTGCTCAGTCGTATAAGGAAGGAGGGCGATCGACCTTGCCCGCTCAAGCGCCGTGGTCAGTGGACGCTGGTGCCTGGCGCACGTGCCGGTCACGCGCCTAGGCAGGATCTTGCCGCGGTCACTCACGAAGCGCCGCAGGCGCGAAATCTCCTTGTAGTCGATGTGATTGATCTTCTCGACGCAGAAGCTGCACACCTTGCGGTGCTGGCGCTTCGGGCCCCCTCTGGATGAGCTTTCACGTGGTGGACGGTTTACTGCCATAGGTCTCTCCTAAAACGGAATGTCGTCCGGGTCGACATCGCGTGGCGCGTCGTCCGGAGCCGGAATGTCGTCATGCGCGGCGGAGGGAGCGCTGTGAGCGACGCCTGCTCCACCACCGCCCGAGCCACGGGGCTCGAGGAATTGAACATCGTTGGCGATGATCTCGGTAACGCGCCGCTTCTGGCCATCCTGGCCTTCCCACGAACGCGTCTGGATCCGGCCCTCGATGTACACCAGCGCGCCCTTGCGCGTGTACTGGGCTACGGTCTCGGCAAGGTTCCTCTTGCCGATTGGGTACGCAACTATGTTGTGGTAGTCGGTGAACTCCTTGCGCTCGCCATCGGGTCCTGTTGACCAGCGATTGGTCGCGATGCTGAAGTTCGTCACCGCGGTTCCGCTTGGCGTGTAGCGCATCTCGGGGTCCTTCGTCAAACGGCCGATCAGCAGCGCTTTGTTGAGATTCGACATCTAGGCATCCTCCACATTCGCACTCTCCAACCGTTCCGCCACACCACCCGTCTGCAAAGCAACGGGTTCCACGACGACCTCCGCCGGCGGCGGTGCAACGGGGGCCGGTGTCGGCTTCTCAGGTTTGCGCACGATCAGGTGGCGCAAAACCTCTTCGGTGATCTTGAGCTGTGCTTCGAGCTGAGGGATGCCATCGGGACCAATCTGGAAGTCCTGGAGGATGTATGAGCCCTCCTTCTGGTGCTTGACCTCGTAGGCAAGCTTCCGCTTGCCCCAGACGTTGGTCCGCTCCACCGAGCCCCCGGCTTTTTCGATGAGCGTGTTGACTCTCTTGACGATGTCCTGGACCTTGTCGTCTTCGAGGTCGGCACGAACGATGTACAGAACTTCGTAATCCCGCAACAGGGACCTCCTTCCTATGGGTTCAGGCCTCGTATCGATCGGCGGCGGTGCCACCGGCCGAGGCCAGAAAGGGTAGGTCGGTATTCTATCAGTCGAGTGAGTGAGAGCCGAGCCAAGGCGGCTGTGCGTGGTGCCAAGGTCAAATCGAAGTCAGGGCGCCGACCGCCGGTCAAGGTGAAGAGTGGACCTGAGTTGCCGCTGCTTCCGATCGTGGTCGGTGGCATCCTGGTGGTGCTGGCGATCGTGATCCTCATCTACTCCGTCACTCATAGCCAGATCGCCAAGACCCCTCCAGTCTCGACGGTGGCCGGAATTCAGTGCAACCAGCTTGAGGGCACCAAGACTCACTACCACGCGGCTCTTCAGATCATCAACCAGGGCATTCCGGTGAACATCCCGAGCGACATCGGCCGCTTGGGAACCTGCTTCTACTGGCTTCACGTCCACGTCGAATCCCCGGGTGTGATTCACATCGAGTCGCCGAACACCCGCACGTTCACGCTGCTCGATTTCTTTAAGGTGTGGGCCGCCTCGAAGGGCACGCCGGAGCCGCTGGACGCCACCCACGTGTCGACGTTCACTCTCACAAGCGACCAGAAGCTGGTCATTTACGTCGATCCTGGAGACGGCACCGGACCGAAGCTCTACACCGGAGACCCCGCCGCGATCGTCCTCAAGTCCCGCGAGGTGATTACGCTCGAGATCACTCCGCCGACTGTGAACCCGCCACCGAAGTTCACCTTCGCGTCGGGGCTCTGACCTCCAGAAGGACCCTCGCCGCCCGATAGTGCTCCAGCGCGTCCTGGCCATTGGCATCGCGCTGCGCCTTATCGGCCAGTCTGAGATGGCTTTGCGCTGCGCTCTCGACGTCACCACCGCCGATCGAAAGGGCCTCGCCTCGCTGCAGCGATCGCACGCGCTGGAGGCGGTGGTGATCCTGCTGCGCCATGATCGCAGGCTTCTCAGCCGAAAGGACCTCGGCGGCATCCTTCGTCCGACCCAGCATGATCAGCGCCTCGGCCTGACAAAGCCTCGCGTCGGTGCCGAGCGGCCAGTCGAACGACTCGACCAAGCTGCCGAGCGCCGCCAGCGCGCGGCGAGCGCGACCGCGGGCGACCAGCACGCGAGCCTTCTCAAGGGCGAGCTCGCGCTCCATCGCCGGGAGCCTGCCCTCCAGCAGATAGTCGACCTCGGTCCCCAGCCGGCCAGCGATCACCCTGAGGACACGGGTGGATGGCTGGCTTCGACCTAGCTCGACCTGGTTGAGAAATGCTCTGCTGAAATCCCCTCCGCTGACCTTGGCCAGACTCATGCCACGGTCATCCCGGAGGCGTCGAATGCGCTGGCCCAGCGTTTCTACCCGAGGCACCGGGGCATCATAGCCGATTGTAAAGCTGGGGTTTACAGTTGTCGCGCTTCGCGAAGCCTCCTGCACTGGACCTTAGAGCGGTGGGGCGGGACTCCTCGGTGCCAGAACTCTTCGAAGGCGGCGGTCGTGGCACGCGACGTGGTCGGCGAGGCGCAGGAATGCTTCCCGCAGTGGGCTCGCTTCGGCCTCTTGGCTGGACAGCTGCCAGCTCACGACGTCCAGCTCCTGCCACGGAGAGCCGGCGCGGTCGCTGAAAGCCATGCGCACCCGCTTGCCCTCGGCCCACGCCTCGATGGCGGCAGAGCAGCGGTCGGAGTGGTCCGTGCCATCTTGCCAGTCACCCACCGCGATCGACAGCACGACCCGAGGTTCGGCATCGCGATGAAAGTGGTCGAAGAGATCGGCCCTGTAAATAGCGATCGCCTCCTCGTCTTCATAGAGGACGCCGATCACACTCTCGTACGGCGCTCCGCACCTGGGGCAAACCCCATCGGTCACCTGGTCATCGTGCTCGAGCCGCAATCCACCTACCACCGAAGTCAACCGGCTCTAAAGGTAGTCCTTGGGGTCGAGGCTGCGGCTGAGGCTGGTGAAGTTTTCGAAGCCGCCGGCCGTGACCATGCCTGTGTCCTCGACGCGGACGCCACCCAGACCCATCAGGTAGAGCCCTGGCTCGACCGTCACCACGTCCCCAGGCTCCAGCGCTTCCTCGCTGGGGCCGCGAAGAGACGGCGCCTCGTGTACGTCCAACCCCACACCATGACCGGTGCTGTGGTTCATCTTCGGGCCGCCCTCCGGACCTTCGAAGCCCTTGGTGGTCGTTCCGTATCCGCGGTCGACCAACACCTGGCAGACGGCGCTGTGAACATCGCGGCCGAGCACACCCGCTCGAATCGATTCGATACCGGCATCGAGCGCCTGGACGGCCGACGCATGCATCCTCCTGATCTCGTCAGGGATGTCTCCGACGACGACCGTTCGGGTGAGGTCGCCGTGATAGTGGCTGGTGCGGCCCGCTGGAAAGATATCGATGATCACGGGGGCACCGGCCCTTATGGGGCCTTCGCCACGAAAATGCGGCATCGCGCATTCGGGCGAACCGGCCACGATCATGTCCGGGCAGCTGAAACCCATCTCTCCCAACAGCAGCTGGGCGCGTGAGTAAAGGCGCTCCGAGGTCAGCAGCCGGCCCTCTGACCAAAGGACGCCGTCTTTGATCTCCGATTGCGCCAGCTGGCGCACGACTTCAGAGACCGCCGCTTCGGCCGCGCGCTGGGCAGCCCGGATGAATTCGGCCTCCTCTGGGGACTTGTGCCTTCGCTCGGCTTTGAACAGGTCGTGGTCGATCTCAACCGTAACCCCGGCCGAACGGAGCTCTTCGAGGTATGCGGCATGCAGACGCGGTGACACCCTGGCCTCCTGGAGGCCCTTCTCCCGCAGCATCCTCGCGGCCAGTCGGGGCCACGAGGCGTACTCGCCGTGGTCAACAAAGCCGGCCTCGGCAAAACCCAGCTTGCGGGCGGCCTTGCTCTGGGCGCGTGCGCGGTCGATCTCCAGGGGACTTGCCACCAAGACGTCATCCGCGTCACCGAACCGGATGTAAAGACCGGTCTCGACTGGAAATCCAGATGCGTAGGTGAAGTCCGCATCTGATTCGCCGCTTGGAATGAGCACCAGCGGCTTCAATCTGGGGTCCTCGTGTGTCGCTCGATCGCAGTAGCGAACAACGATGCCAGCGCCGCCGGCGCGAGTGAATCGACCTCTTCGCTCACCTGAGCCGCCATTCGCTTGGGCAGCTGCTTGCGAAGTAGCTCCAGGTGTTGTTCGTAGACCCGGCCGAGCGAGCGGGGCGCAGACCTTCCCTCCAAGTTGAGCTTCTCCTGTACCTCGTAGCCACTGGTGTATGAAATCTCGTAACCAAGCTCTCGTAGCTGGATGAGATCACGGCGCAGTGTACGTTCGGAAACGCCGGCCCGTTCGGCCAGCTCCAATGGGTTGAGGCCGGGCTCGGCGATGACGGCTGCGAGGATGCGCAACAGGCGGGCGAGACGGCGGGCGCGGTTCACGCCCCCAA
>JBDUAO010000207.1:0-2832 GCA_040004595.1 Candidatus Dormiibacterota bacterium
AAGGCGCTCACGCAGCCTGGATACGAGGGTTTCTTCTACGAGACGCTCGACTTGAAGCTGGCTGCCGCACCTCAGACCATTCTTGCCTACGAGCTCAACGGCATGCCGCTGCCAATCGAGCATGGTGCTCCGCTTAGATTGCGGGTCGAGAATCAGCTTGGCATCAAGATGGTCAAGTGGATCCGGACGATTGCCTTCGAAGACGACTATCGCAGTGTCGGACTCGGATATGGCGGGTGGCGTGAGGACCACGCCTACTACAGCCGCGTAGTGGGCATTTAGAGCCCGAGGATGGCGCGAGTCAGCGGTACGAACACCGGACGTGGGGGACAGGCTCACCTGATCCATTTGGGGTAGCTCCCCGTGAGCCGCTGGTACGACGGCGGCACCGACGCTTCGAAGGGATGATGAAATACAAATTGTTAGGAGTTCCGACCGGATCCTCGACTGTGCAGCAAGGAGATCGCAAATGGCAGCGGTGACGACCAACCTGTCCCAGAAGGAAGTTGATTTTCTAGGCGACCTCGGTCAACAGCTTCGGGTCGACAGCATCCGCTGCAGCACGGCCGCAGGCTCCGGCCACCCCACCTCGTCGATGTCGGCGGCTGACCTGATCGCAGTTCTGCTCACGCGTCACCTGGCGTACGACTGGGACAAGCCTGAGGCGGCCGGCAACGATCATCTCATCTTCTCCAAGGGTCACGCGTCGCCGCTGTGCTACGCGATGTTCAAGGCGGCTGGCGCCATAACTGATGATGAGTTGCTGACCTTCCGAAAGCTCGGCTCACGCTTGCAAGGACATCCGACCCCACTCTTGCCGTGGGTGGATGTCGCCACCGGTTCTCTGGCGCAGGGGATGCCGATCGCGGTCGGGATCGCGCTCGCTGGCAAGTATCTGGACCGGCTGCCGTACCATGTGTGGACCCTCTGTGGAGATTCCGAGATCGCCGAAGGATCGATCTGGGAAGGACTCGACAAGGCCGGTTGCCACCAACTCTCCAACTTCACAGTAATCGTTGATGTCAACCGACTGGGCCAGCGCGGTGAGACCGAGTTCGGTTGGGATCTTGAGATCTACCGGCGCAGGGTGGAGGCGTTCGGAGCGCGGGCGATCGTAATCGATGGTCATGAGATGGGGCAGATCGACAGTGCGCTTGAACAGGCCCGCCGAGCTGTCGACCGTCCAACGGTGATCCTCGCCAGGACTATTAAGGGCAAGGGATTCAGCGAGATCGAGAACCTCAACGGTTGGCACGGCAAGGCCCTGCCCGAAGAGATGGCAATTCGGGCGATAGCCGAACTGGGGGGCGTACGCAGCCTCAGAGTCAACACCCGCAAGCCTCCGGCCGCCGAGCCCGTCCGGGCGAAGGTCTCCGGTAAGGTGACACTGCCCGTCTACGAGCTTGGACACAAGATCGCCACCCGCCAAGCCTATGGCGACGCGCTACTCGCTCTCGGCAATCACCCGGGCGTGGTGGCGATGGACGCCGAGGTCAGCAACTCCACCTTCGCCGACGAGTTCGCGAAGCACTACCCAGATCGCTTTTTCGAAATGTACATCGCCGAAGAGATGATGGTCTCCGTCGCGGTAGGCATGGCTGTTCGCGGCTATATTCCGTTCGCATCGACATTTGCTGCTTTCTTTTCTCGGGCCTATGACTTCATACGGATGGCCGGCATCTCACGGATGAATATTCGACTCGTGGGCTCGCATTGTGGTGTGGAGATCGGCCAGGACGGTCCCTCGCAAATGGCGCTGGAAGACCTGGCCGCGCTCCGCGCAGTACACGGTTCGATCGTCCTCTATCCATGCGACGCCACCTCGGCTGCAAAGCTCACCGCTCTCATGGCCGACACCTCCGGCATCGTCTACTTGCGGACAACTCGGGGCGCCTACCCGGTGCTCTACCTGCCGAGCGAGGATTTCAGGGTGGGAGGTTCCAAGGTGCTGCGCCGCTCCGACCGTGACAGTGTGACCCTGATCGGAGGCGGGGTGACCGTTCATGCTTGCTTGGCCGCCGCCGATCAACTCGCTACCGAAGGTGTGTCAGCTCGGGTCATCGACCTCTACAGCGTCAAGCCGGTGGACGTGCGCACGCTTCGCGAGGCCTGCCGAGACACCCGGGGGCTATTCGTCGTCGCCGAGGACCACTATCCGGAGGGCGGCGTCGCGGCAGCCATCCTCGAGGCGCTCGCTGAAGATGCACAGCGGCCACGCCTGGCTCACTGCGCGGTGCGCGATCTGCCCGGTTCGGGCACGCCGAGCGAGCTCATGGATGTGGCAGGGATTTCCGCCGATCACATCGTCGAGGCTGCCCGCAGGTTGGCGAAAGAGACGGAGGCGGCGCCGGATCCGGTCGTGAGATGAGCATTCGAGAACCTGCAGCTAAGGATGGGCGGTTTCGTCCTAGCAAGGGTGCCACTCGGTGAGCCCGCTCGGCCTGCCCGGCCAAGTGAGTGCGTGCCTATTCGACCTCGACGGCGTGCTGACCCAGACCGCCAAGATCCACGCGGCGGCGTGGAAGGAAATGTTTGATGCCTACCTCCGCGGCCGCGCTACCGATCGGGGCGAGAAGTTCGTCCCCTTCGATGAGGTGGCAGACTACGACAAGTTCGTTGACGGCAAGCCTCGATATGACGGGGTGCGTTCATTTCTGGCCTCCCGAGAGATCGAACTCCCTGCGGGCGATCCAACCGATGCGCCCCAGGTCGAGACGGTTGACGGGCTCGGCAATCGCAAGAACGAGCTGGTCTTGAAGCTCATCCAAGAACACGGTGTCCAACCTTATGCAGGTTCAGTGCGCTACGTCCAGGCAGTCCATAAGGCCGGCC
>JBDUAO010000104.1:0-9482 GCA_040004595.1 Candidatus Dormiibacterota bacterium
ACGACCGTGCTGTGGACATGGCCTCTGAGAGCAAGCCCGGGAAGTCCCCACCCTCGAGGACGACGCCGCCCGCGGCAAATCGCGTCCGGTAAGGCAGGGCTTCCGTAGGCAGGAGGTTGACGCGGCGGATCTCTGCTTGCTCCACTTCGAGCCGCGCCGCGAGGCGATCCAGCATCCGCTCGATGGCGAAGTTACCTTCCGTCCCTCCCCCACCGCGCACCGTGCTCGTGGGAGTTGCATTGGTGAACACGGCGCCGACCTCGATGCGCAACGCAGGAAGCCTGTAAGCGCCCACCATGGTCTCGAGGATTCGGCTCGGAGTCACAGCGCCTATGGACGGGTAAGCGCCGATGTCGTGCCAGAAGCGGCCCCGGAGCCCGCGTAACGTCCCGTCCGGGTTGCCGGCGATCTCGAGCTCGAAGATCGTGCCGTGGGCGTGCATCGAGGTAACGCTGTCCTCGCTGCGGCTTGAAGTCCATTTGACGGGACGTCCAACCTTCATCGCCGCCCAGGCGACAAGAACTTCCTCCGGGTAGGTCCGGCCTTTTGGCCCAAAGCCCCCGCCCACGTTCTCGGCGATGACCCGTACCTGCTCCTTGTCCAGACCCAGGTAGGCCGCGAGGCGGTCGCGTACGAGGAAGACGGCTTGCGTCGAGGTCCACAGCTTGACCCCGTCACCCTCGGGAACCGCGGTTGCGGCGCGGGGCTCGAGCGCCGCTCCGCAGACACGATTCATGACAAGCCGGTCCCGGACGATCACTGCTCCTGGGCCAAACGCCGACTCGACGTCGCCGAAGCCATCGGTGCCGCTAAGGGCGATGTTCGACCCGAGGTGTTCGTGCACGAGCGCAGCCCCGGCCTCGAGCGCCGATTCCAATGTCCCAGCAGACGGGAGTGGTTCGAGGTCGACATCGATCGCGCCGGCCGCGTCTGCGGCCATGTATGGGGTTTCAGCGATGACGATGGCGACAGCCTCGCCCAGGTAGTTCACCTCACGATCCGCCAGGACTGGGCGGCCGAACCCAACCAGCACAGCCGGGAGAAAGTCGTCGTAGACAAAACGCGTCGTTTCCGGCAGGTCTTCTCGCACGAACACCGCGACCACGCCTGGCATCGCATGGCTCACGGCGGTATCGATTTTTCGAACGAGCGCATGAGGCTCGTGCGACCTGCGAACGGCCAGGTATGTCTGTCCGTCCAGATGAACGTCGCCGGCGAAGCGGCCGCGACCGGTGATCAGAGGCTCGTCTTCGACCCGCCGATGCAGCTGACCGAAAGCCGGTAAGGCGGGAAATCCATCGTCGAAACCCATTCGGCCGCCATTATGTGGTTTCGACTACCCTCGACCTTCTCTGTTGTCCCGTTCGACATGCAACCAGGCGGCGCGCTCGCGCTGAGGATTGACCGATTTGCCCGAGATTGACCCACTGATCGCGCTCGCGGGACTCCTCGTGGGCTTGGTCGTCGGGCTGACCGGGATGGGCGGAGGCGCCCTCATGACGCCGATCCTCGTGATCATCTTCAGGGTTCATCCGCTCGCCGCGATCGGAAGCGACCTGGTGGCCTCCCTGTTCATGAAGCCCGTTGGTGGTTTCGTGCACTGGCGCCGGCGAACCGTCGAGAAATCGATAGTGAAGTGGCTGCTCATCGGCTCGGTGCCGTCCGCATTTGCGGGGGTTTTCGTCATTCGGCTGTTCGGCGCGGGTGACGCCCTTCAGCACGACGTTCAGCTGCTGCTCGGAGCAGCGCTTGTCGTCGCGTGCATCGGCATTGTCGCCAAGAGCTACATCGACGCCCGCCGGCGCGCTCTCGATCAATCAGCCGAGGAACCGCCGGTCACCAGCCGCCCCGCCCTGACGATCCTGATCGGCGCTGTGGTCGGCCTCATCGTCGGCATGACGTCGGTCGGCTCCGGTTCGCTGATGATCGTCCTTCTGATGCTCGTCTACCCCAGACTGACCACCCGCCGCCTGGTGGGAACAGACCTGGTGCAAGCCGTACCACTCGTGGGCGCCGCGGCCCTAGGGCATGTCCTGGTCGGCGATTTCACACTCGGGGTGACCCTCGCGATCCTGATCGGCAGCATCCCCGGCGTGTACATCGGCTCGCGCCTCTCGGCCTCGGCGCCCGACATCTACGTGCGCCCGGTCCTGGTCTTCGTCCTTGCCGCATCGGCGATGAAGCTGTTGAGCTTCAGCAACACGGCTCTTTTCGTGGGTCTGATCGCGGTCGCGGTCGCCCTCCCGCCGCTGTGGGTCCTGATTGCTCGGACCCGATCCCGCCCTCGTCTGGTCCGGGCGCCGGCGGCCGGTGAGCGCCTGCCTTAGCAAGCCGGCCGGCCTTGGTAGGCTTGCCAGTCGATGTCTGACCATCTGATCAGCCCCTACGGCGGCACCCTCATCGATCCGATCGTTGACGAAGAGCGCCGCCTGGAGCTGAAAGCGCACTCACGCGATTGGCCGTCTTGGGACCTGACGCAACGCCAGCTCTGCGACCTGGAGATGCTTCTAAGCGGCGCGTTCTCTCCGCTCAAGACCTTCATGAGCCGCCCGGATTACGAGATGGTGCGCGACGACATGCGCATGGGCGACGGGACCCTATGGCCGATTCCCATCACCCTCGATGTTCCAGCTGAGATCGCGTCACAGCTGGACAACGGTTCAAGCCTGGCCCTGCGCGACCCCGAGGGTGTGGTGCTGGCAATTCTCCATGTCAAGTATTTGTGGCAACCGGACCTTCAGCTCGAGGCCGAATCGGTCTACGGCACAATGAACCGCGGACACCCATCGGTGGCCATGCTCCTCGACAGCAATCGGCATTGGTACGTGGCCGGCGAGCTGGAAGGCTTGCAAGCCCCCCTCCACTACGACTACAGCGAACTGCGTCACACGCCCGCAGAGCTGCGCGCCATTTTTCAACAACGTGGCTGGCGCAAAATCGTCGCCTTCCAAACACGAAACCCACTTCATCGCGCCCACCTCGAGTTGACCCTTCGGGCTGCCAATGAGGCCGAGGCAAATCTCCTCATCCACCCGGTCGTCGGCATGACCAAGCCGGGCGACGTGGACCACTACACCAGGGTCCGCTGCTACCAGGCGATCATGCCGAGCTACCCCCCGGGGACGGCAATGCTCTCCCTCCTACCTCTCGCGATGCGCATGGGCGGCCCGCGCGAGGCGCTCCTTCACGCGATCATCCGCCGCAACCACGGCGTCACGCACCTCATCGTTGGGCGCGACCACGCCGGGCCCGGAAAGGACGCTTTGGGACGGCCCTTCTACGGCCCATACGACGCCCAGGAGATGGTCAGCCTCTACGAAGACGAGCTCGGCGTCCAGATGGTGCCATTCAAGGAGATGGTCTACGTCGAGGACCGCGATGCCTACATGCCCGACGACGAAGTGCCGACGGGCGCCCGCGTGCTTTCTATATCAGGCACCGAGCAGCGGCGCCGGCTCAATGAAGGGAGCGACCTGCCGTCATGGTTCACACCCCCTGCGGTCGCGGCAGAGCTACGCCGCTCCTACCCGGCGCGCTCCAAGCAGGGCTTCACCCTGTTCTTTACCGGCCTCTCGGGTTCGGGCAAGTCGACGATCGCCAATGTGGTTTTGGCCAAGCTGCTGGAGATCGGAGGCCGGCCGGTGACCCTGCTGGACGGCGACATCGTTCGACGGCAGCTGTCATCCGAGCTGGGCTTCTCCAAGGAGCATCGCGACCTCAACATCCGACGGATTGGCTTTGTCGCCTCGGAGATCGCGGGCAACGGCGGCATTGCGATCTGCGCCCCGATTGCGCCTTACGACGCCACCCGCAAGGAGGTGCGCCAGATGATCGAGCCGCGCGGAGGATTCGTGCTGATCCACCTGGCGACGCCAATCGAGGTGTGCGAGGAACGCGATCGAAAGGGCCTGTACGCGAAAGCGCGCGCGGGCATCCTCAAGGAGTTCACCGGAGTTTCCGACCCTTACGAGGCACCGGCCGACGCCGATCTGGTCATCGACACGACTGGAGTCACCCCAGCCGAGGCCGCTCAGCAGATCATTCTTCACATCGAACGCGAGGGCTACATCGGGCCTGCCCAGACGTAACCGGCGCGGCCTAGGATAGGTCTCGAGAAGTGACACACGTCACAGGGCCATGCGGGATCAGGGAGGTTTGCAATGAGTGACAGCCCCAGCCACAAAAGGATCGTCCGGCGCGATGCGCTCAAGCTGGCAGGAGCGGCCGCCCTCGGCGCCGCGGGCACTGCGGCACTCGGAGCGCCTCGTGTATTCGCGGCTGGCAGCGGAAACACGATCGGTATGTACTTCACGCCCGAGCGCTCACTGGACACCCGCGGCAGCGCCAGGATCGGCCATGGCGCGGAGACGATCGTCGGCCCGTACCCCTACCCAGGGTCGTTGACATTTACGTGGGAGGACTACTACGGGATCATCGGCAACCTAACGGCGGTGTCGCAGACCGGCGCGGGATACCTCTCGGTGCGACCTTCTGACGCAACCTTCGTCCCAGCGACAGCGGTCTCCAACGTTAATTTCCTGGGTTCATCCGGAGCTGTTGCGAACTTTTTCATGTGCCGGTTTGGATCCACCACGATTCCCTCAGGGAAGGTGAGCGACGGCAAGTTCATAGTCCGCAGCGGCGGCGCGCCCGCCAATTTCCTCATCGACATATTCGGCCTGCTCGGACCTGACCAATAGAGTCAGACGCCTTTCCGGGGCGCTGCCTATTCGGGTGGCTTGGGCGGCGCCTCGGGTTGGATGGTTGGCACCGCGTGGTGCCGGAACTGGATGTTCGTGTCCTGTGATCCGCCCGGCAACTTGACCTTCTTCTTCTTCTTGGCCTCGCGGCCCTGTTTGTCGCGTCCTTTACCCATGCGCTCCAGTTTCCATTACCAGGGCCAGTTCGCGCAAGAAGGATTCCACGTCGGTGACCAACCCGATCGACTGCCAGCTGCCGCGGTCTGCGAGCTTTGTGACCACCGCGGGGTTGATGTCGACACATACGGTGCGCACGCCCGCAGGCAGCATGTTGCCGGTGGCGATCGAGTGCAGCATCGTCGACAGCATCAGCGCCATCCGAACTCCAGTGAGCGATGCCCGCATCCGCTGCTGCGCCACGATCATGTCGGTGATGACATCGGGCAGCGGCCCATCGTCGCGCACCGAGCCCGCCAGCACGAAGTCGACCCCGTGGTCGATCGCCGACTTCATCACACCGGAGGTGAGCTGGCCCGATTCCACCATCTGGCGTAAGCCGCCCGCCGCGCGCACTCGGTTGATGGCGCGCATATGGTGCTCGTGGCCGTGCTCAGTGGCCGTGCCGGTCTCGATGTTGATGCCCAGCGCGGTCCCGAACAGCGCAGCTTCCACATCGTGCACGGCCAGCGCGTTGCCGGCGAACAGCACCTGGACGAACCCGAGCTCGATCAGCCTCGAGAGATAAAGACCTGCTCCTGTGTGGACCACCGCTGGGCCGGCCACCACCAGGATGCGGCCGCCTGACTGCTTGATCGCGCGCATCTCCTTGGCGATCTCGCCGATCAGCACCTTCTTCGGTTTTTCCGCCGAGACCTCGCTGCCCATGAAGCTGAATATCTCGGTCTGCCGCGAGCGCTCCAGCGGCGTGACGCGCACGCCCTTGTACCCGATCACGACCTCGATGCCCGGCTTCGCGTCCTGGAAGGGAATGCACCACGCGCGCTGCGCCTTGCGGTCGACCGCGATTGCAGTGTCCATCTCGATCTTTTCGACCGGCGCCCATCGGTCGCCGATGAGCACGTCGGTCGGCAGGTTGCTCGTCGAGTAGAAACCTTCGGGAAACACACCGTCGACCGCGACTTTCTCGAGCTCCGCAGGCGCTTCCGACTCCGCTGTCGCCCCCAGAGAGCGAGCACCGCGGACGATGCGGTCGAGCTGCTCCGCTGAGCCCGCGATGATCTCCATGCGGCAAAGCGAGGTGTCGGTCTTGTGCTGCCCGACCTTGAGCTCCTCTATCGTGAAGTTGCCGCCCTCGTCCATGACGAGGTCCATCACCTGCGGCAGCATCATCGAGTCGATGATGTGGCCGGCCAGCACCAGGCGCGCAGTGTGCCGTCCCTCGGTCACGCCAGCGCTCCGACTATCGCGTTGATCTCCGCCTTCATCGCGGCCGCTGCGCGTGCCGGGTTGTCGGCGTACAGGATGCTGCGGCTCGAGGAGACCAGGCACGAGGCGGGGTCCCCATTCCAGGCGGCGCGCACGGAACCCTCAAGGTCGCCACCCTGTGCACCGATCCCCGGGATCAGGAATGGCAGGTTGGTCACAGCCCTCACCTCTGCGATCTGTCGCGGTGCCGTTGCTCCAACCACTAGGCCGACGTTGCCGTGCACGTTTAGCTTCTCCGCCAACTCCGCGACGTGAAGGTAGAGCGGCTTGCCGTCAGCCTTGAGGTGCTGAAGGCCGGCTGCGCCGGGGTTGGACGTGCGGCAGAGGATGTACACCCCGCGATCGCTGTAGCGCGTGTACTCCTCGATCGAATCGGCGCCGAGGTACGGGTTCACGGTTGCAGCGTCCATTGCCAGTGTCGCGAACGCGGCGATCGCGTACGCCCGCATGGTGTTGCCCATGTCGCCGCGCTTGGCGTCGAAGAGGAAGGGCGTGGTCGGGGCTTCGTCGCGCAACTCAATCAACGCCTTCCAGCCATCAGGCCCGTACTGCTCCCAGAGGGCGCTGTTCGGCTTGAAGCAGCAGGCGTGCTCCTGTGTCTGGCGAACGATGCCACGGCAGTGGCGCAGCGCGCCTGCGGCGCCGCCCTCGATGCGCTCTGGATCGGGATCCAGGCCGACGCACAGGAGCGTGTGGCGCTCTGTGGAGAGCGCGCGAAGTCGTTCGAAGTAGGTCACGGTGAGGCCAATCGTAGCGGCGATACGGCCGCTACTCACTGACGTAACCGGCGCGCTTGGGGGAGTCCCCCACTCGTGCACGGGGCGCTCGGGATCTGACTTCGTAGATCGCGAGTACGAAGGCGACCAGCCACAGGGGGAGCGCGATGATCGTGATTCGGTCGCCCTGGTTGAATGTGAAGCCACCGGCGAGATAGACAGTCAATGCCGCGACGCAGATCAGCGCCAGGCGCCCATCTCGCCTGACCCAAAGGGCAATTGCTGCAAGCGGGATCAGCGCGAGCTGCAGGATGAAATAGACAAACTGGGTGACCTGGATGGCGTCCGAGACTCGTTGGTGGTTCCGAACGAAACTATCTCCTGCCAGTAGATTCTCTTTCAGCGATACGAGGAACACCATCACGGCATCCCCGAAATGGCTGAGCACAAAACGAGCGATGTCGGCATTGCTGAGCAGGGCGATCCTGAGCCGTCCCTCCGTGATGGTGCTGCTCTGCCCGAGTGCAACCTCAAGACGCGGCAAGTAATACCCACGAAGCGCCGCTTCAGCAATGTTCGATAGACCGAAATAACCGTTGAAGTAGACCATCGAAGCGAGTTGAATGGCGACCGGGATCAGGCACGCGGCAAACACAGCAGCAGCCAGCCTGGGCGCGGGGGTCCTCGCGATCAAGACGATCAACGCGACGGCCACCACAATCAGTAAGAACTCAAACTGCGGTTTCACCACCACGAGCAACGCCAATGGGAGCAATGCCCACGCGACCTGGGATGGAGTCGGCCGGCGCGTCAAGTGCGAGATGCCGTAAATCCAGATGGCCAGCAAGGCGACCGTCGTGATCTCGGTCAATCCTTTGAAGGTGAGCACGATCAGAGATGCGTTGGTTGCCAGCACCAGAAAGACGATTCCGGAGGCCCACCTGGATTTCACGAAGCGGTACGCGGCGGCCGCCGCAAAGTTCAACATGGTGAACCAGAGCAAAACGTTCAGGAGCCAGATTCCTCGAAGACCACCGATCCTCTCGGCGAATCCCAACAGCAACGGATAAAGGTATGGTCGCCCGGCAGAGGCGGCGACCGGCCTGGGCGCTCCGAAGATCCAATCGGCGACCGCGTGGTATTGAACCGAGTCGTTGGAGCTGAAGAGGCTGAAGAAACCCGCGTGGTCGGTTTGAACAGGTATCAGCAGGCTTGTTGCGTAGCCCACCCTTACGTAGATGATCGCTGCAATCAGATTGAGGATGATCGGCAGCCACCAGCGCTTCAAAGCGCCCCAAATTATCACGGTGCCGGCTCGTCGCCGGGCTAGAGGACAATTGAGGAGTGGACCGCCTTGTGCGAGTCGCTCTCGCTCAGATCAACCCGATCGTTGGGGACCTTTGGGGTAACTCACGCCTCATCGTCGAGTGGATTGGGCGCGCCCGCGACCAGGGCGCGGACGTCGTGCTGTTCCCCGAACTTGCGCTAACGGGATATCCGCCCGAGGACCTCGTCCTCAAGCCCGCCTTCGTCCGCGACAACCTGAGGCAGCTAAGCGTGGTGGCAGCGGCGACGAAGGGCATCTCGGCGGTCGTCGGCTTCGTCGACGAGGAGGGCGACCTCTTCAACGCCGCGGCCTTCATGCACGACGGCGAGCTGCAGGCCGTCTACCACAAGGTGTTCCTCCCCAACTATGGCGTCTTCGACGAGCAGCGCTACTTCACGCCGGGCCACCGCTGCCCCATCTTTGACCTGGGCGGCGTGCGGATCGGCGTCTCGGTGTGCGAGGACTGCTGGTACCCCGCGGGCCCCATGGCCTGGGAGGCGCAGCACGGCGCCGAGCTCCTTCTCAACATCAACGGCTCCCCCTATCACGAGGGCAAGCGCGTTCCGCGCGAGGCGATGATCGCGGGCCGCGCCGCCGACTACGGCGCCTACATCGCGTGGGTGAACACCGTCGGCGGCCAGGACGAGCTCGTCTTCGACGGCAACAGCGCAATCTTTGCGCCGACCGGAGAGGTGATCGCTCGCGCCCCCTCGTTCAAGGAGTATCTGCTGGTCTGCGACCTCAACCTCGGCACAGTTCCATTCCACAGGCCGCACGAAAGCATCCGCCGCGAGGCGGAGGGCGCCGAAAGGCTCGAGCTGACGGTCACCGAGATCGATCTGAAAGCCATAACAGCTCAATCGAAGCCGCCCATATCACGCACGCCAGTGCGACCGCTTGACGGACCGGCGGAGGTCTATGCGGCGGTTGTCCTCGGCACGCACGACTACGTCTCCAAGCAGGACTTCAGGAAGGTCGTGATCGGGCTCTCCGGCGGCGTCGACTCGGCCCTCACCGCGGCGATCGCCTCTGACGCGCTCGGGCCGGAGAACGTGATCGGCGTGCGGATGCCCTCGCGCTTCACCTCGCCCGAGAGCCTCGAGGACGCGGGCCTGGTGGCCGAAGCGCTCGGGATCCAGCTCCTCGATTTCCCCATCGAGCCCGCGCACAAGGCGTTCGAGGAGATCCTCGCCGACACGTTTCGGGGCACCCAGCCGGGCGTGGCGGAGGAGAACGTGCAGCCTCGAATCCGCAGCACCATCCTGCACGCGCTGTCGAACAAGTTCGGCTACA